>JAYVUV010000435.1:0-1959 GCA_043787615.1 Janthinobacterium sp.
CGTCACTGGCAGGCGGCGGCGTCGAACAGCGCCGCCAAACCGCAGCGCGACGCATACATTTCATAGCTGTGGTGCGCCACCCCCGGCACCTTGAACAAGCGGTGGCGCCCGCGTCCCTGCGCCAGCAGATCGACATACGCGGCGTAGTTCACGGCGCGCGCGAAACGCGTGTCGCCCTGCGAGGCGGCGCCGCACGATTTGTCGACCGCGTCGCCGTCGGGATCGTTATCGGCGGTGCCGGCCAGGTAAATCACGTCGCGCGCCAGATAGCGTTTTTCCAGCGCCGCCGCGTCCACCGGCCGCGCCACATAGGGCGGCACCTTGCTCGCCAAACCATAATTCCATTCGCCGAGATCGGCGCAAGCACGGGCCGCCGCGTCCACGCCGAAACCGCCATCGGGCTGGCGTCGGCGCGCGTCGAAATACAGATACGTGGCGGGATTGGCCACCACATAGCGCACCGCCACGTCGCGCGCCGCCAGGGCGCGCTCGCCCTCGCCGACCACCGCGTAACGCTGCACGAACTGGCCGCCGGCCGAGTGCCCCGCCAGCACCACCGTTTTCAGATGCGGGAACAGCTTGCGGTCGGCCAGATGCGCGAACAAGGCGTCGATCACATCGAAGGAACTGAGCGCCGCCGGCGCCAACGCGTCATGCCCCTTGCGCCAGCCGCTCAAGCCCCAGCGCAAGGTGGTCGGCGGGAGTCGGTGCGCGCCCACATCGGCGTCGATCAGAAATTGCGGCGTGATGAACAAGGTGTCGCGCGCCGCCGCGCCGGCCTTCTCGGCCACGTAGTCGTCGGCCCCCAGATCGCGCCGCGGCCAACCGTGAATGAAGATGACGGCGCGCGTCACATCGGCTTGCGCCACATTCCAGTCGCGCGACACATGCAGCGGCACCACGCCGCTACCGGCTTTGGCGCTCAGCGTGAAACGGCCGTCGAGCACCACCGGCACCGGACTTTTCACCGTGTCGAATTCGCGCGCCGCCGCGCCCACATTGACCAGCGCCGCGCCGATCACACCAGCCACCATAAACCGTCGCACCGCGTTCATTTCCACTCCTTGTTGTCGCCCATCGGCCATGGCGCAGTATAAACGCAGCGTGAGTTTACTTCAGCCACGGTTTGGCCAGCGCAAGCGTGATCATGTAGCGTTTCTGGTCGGGATGTTTATCGTCGTCAAAGCAGGCGACGAGCAGTAGAGCCTGGTATTTGTCATCCGCCTGCCAGGACACGGTACTAGCTTTGCAAGCTTGCAATTGAGCGCGCCAAATAGGCGTATCGGCGATCGGCGGATCGTCCTCTTCTCGGATTACCCGCCACCCATGCTTGCGCCATTGATCCTGTAATTCCAGCACCACACGGAGCGTATCGTCGAGCAACATCGGTTCGATTTGGGGCGACATGCGGACTGTATTTACTACTCCCTTTACATAGCTCACGGTGAAGAACCGGGCAAGCGGGGTCACAAATCCGTATTGTGGATCGATAAAGCGCAGACACGCGTCGGACTTTGGAATGTTGTACCAAATCTCGTTTGGTATCGCTGGATCAATGACGGCGCTGGAGCGCTGTCGCATCGCCTCATAAGGCTCGCCGATCACCAAGGCGATTTCCGGCACGCCCCATGATACCTGTGTGTATAGGAGAATCGCTGCGAGCGCTAAGATTGCAGCAGCAATACCGATGTTGCGGCGGCATACGCCGATAAACTTGAACCGGCTCATCGAACGCCGTCACCCTGCAAAATATTTTTCACCGACTGCTCCAACCCAAAGCGGTTGAAGTTGCAAGATATTGACCTTTCATGTCGGGCACACGAATTTGCTCCCCATAGGAGTCAATAAATGCAATTGTGCAATATATCTACATACCATGTAAAGCTTTTCGCATTGGAGTCGGCGTTCATTTTTATATCTGGGCTGCAGCCTTTGCTCAACACCGGGAGACCCGATACC
>JAYVUV010000436.1:0-51516 GCA_043787615.1 Janthinobacterium sp.
GACGACGACGGTGTGGGTCAGGCCCGTCGCGGCGTCGACGCCGATGTGGGCCTTCAGCCCGAAATGCCAGTCGTTGCCCTTCTTAGACTGGTGCATCTCCGGGTCGCGCTTTTTGTCCTTGTTCTTGGTCGACGGTGGCGCGGCGATCAGCGTGGCGTCGACGATGGTGCCTTCGCGCATGATCAAACCCTGCTGCGCCAGATGGCCATTGATGGTGTCGAGGATGGCGTGCGTGAGCTCGTTTTTCTCCAGCAGCCGGCGCAATTTGAGCAGCGTGGTCGCGTCCGGCGCCGACTCCCGGTTGAGGTCGATACCGACAAAGTTGCGGGTGCCCTGGCTGTCGTAGATCGCGTCCTCCATGCCTTCGTCGGACAGTCCGAAACACTGCTGGGCGACATACATGCGCAGCATGCGCGCCAGACCGATCGGCGGCCGGCCCGCCCCTTCGCCTTTCGGATAGAACGGCTCGACCAGCGCGTGCAGCCGCGACCAAGGCGTCAGCTTGTCCATCTTGGCGAGGAAGATGTCGCGCCGCGTCAGCTTCTTTTTGGCGGCATATTCAACGTCGGAAAAGCTCTTCTGCATGGTCGATGTCGGGCTATGAGGATGTCGATATTGTCTCAGGTTGGGGGGCCGGCGGGAACGGTATCCAAGGAATAAATCAGTGCTTCCCTAGGCCTAATGTAATAGAAACGTTTCTCCCAAGGCAAGCGGGTATTGTGGGACTCACCCACCGTTATAGCTATCATAGCCCGCGCGCACCGCCAACTGTGGCGCCCAAACCGCATCCGGCGGCCCGTCGTCGCTGGCAAACCCACCCGAAGCTGGTAATGTAGCGCATGCCCGGCGCGGGCGACCTGGAGAATCGACATGAAGACCATACACGCCGACGTGGCGGTGATCGGCAGCGGCACGGCCGGCTTGAGCGCCTACCGCGCCGCCAACTCGCACGGCAAACACACCGTCATTCTGGAAAGCGGGCCCTACGGCACCACCTGCGCCCGGGTCGGTTGCATGCCCAGCAAGTTGCTGATCGCGGCGGCCGAGGCGGCCCACGCCCTGACGCTGGCGCCGTCCTTCGGCGTGCATCCGCAAGGCGTGCGGATCGACGGCGCGGCCGTCATGGCGCGCGTGCGCAGCGAGCGCGACCGGTTTGTCGGCTTCGTGCTGGAAGGCATGGAACACCTGGCACCGGAACACAAGATTCGCGGCCACGCCCGTTTCACCGGCCCGGGTCGCCTGCAAGTGGACCAGCACACCGTGATCGAGGCCGAACGGATCGTGATCGCCACCGGCTCGCATCCGGTCATGCCGGCCGCCTGGGTCGAGGCCGGCCCGCGCGTGATCAGTAGCGACGCGGTGTTCGAGTGGACCGATCTGCCGAAATCGGTGGCCGTGATCGGCAGCGGCGTGATCGGCCTGGAGTTGGGCCAGGCCCTGCATCGCCTGGGCGTGCGTGTGAGCCTGTACGCGCGCGGCGCCAGTGTGGCTCAGCTGAGCGACCCGGTGCTGATGCAAACGGCGGCCAAGGTGCTGGCGCATGAACTGGACCTGCGCTTCCAGCAGCAGGTGGTGGCGATCGAGCGCGACGGCGAGCAAGTGCTGCTGCGCAGCCGCGATGGCGACGGCCGGGAGCGCAGCGAGCGTTTCGACTACGTGCTCGTGGCGATCGGGCGCGAACCGAATCTGGCGCAACTGGGCCTGGAGCACACCGGATTGGCGCTGGACCGGCGCGGCGTGCCGCTGTTCGACCGGCACACCATGCAGTGCGGCGACAGCGCCATCTTCATCGCCGGCGACGCCAGCGAGGAGCGGCCGCTGCTGCCGGAAGCCGCCGACCAGGGCCGCATCGCCGGCGACAACGCGGCCCGCTATCCGCAGGTGCAACCCGGACTGCGCCGCACCCCGCTGGCGGTGGCCTTTTGCGAACCGCAGATCGCCACCGTCGGCGCCACTTATCAAGCGCTGTGCCGCAGCCACGATGCCAAGTTCGCCATCGGCGCCGTCTCGTTCGAGAACCAGGGCCGCAGCCGCGTCATGCTGCAAAACCACGGCATGCTGCGGGTGTACGGCGAATTTGGCAGCGGCCGCTTTCTGGGCGCCGAAATGATCGGCCCGCGCGCCGAGCACTTGGGTCATCTGCTGGCCTGGGCTTGCCAAGCCAGGTTGACGGTGGCGGCCATGCTCGACATGCCGTTCTACCATCCGGTGGTGGAGGAGGGCGTGCGCACGGCCTTGCGCGACTTGGCCGCCAACCTGAGCCGTCATCCCGAGACGGCCAGCGCCTGCCAGGATTGCACGCCCGGTTGCTGACGCGGGCGTCGGCCCGGCGGGCCTAGTTCAGCAGCGCGTCCAGGCGGCCCTCGCGCGCCAGATCGCGCAGCACGCGGATGGTGTCGATATCCGATTCCTGATAGGCCGAGCGGCGGAAATCGTCGTACATGGCGTTGGCCGCGTCGGTGGCCGCGTCGTGGCCGTCGTCGTACTGGAAGCGCACCCACAGGGTATCGGCGGTGGGCGCTTCGATGGTCATGGTCAGGCTGGAGGCGCTGATATCCTTTTGCGGCGCCACTTGGTAGCGCACCCGGTGCGGCGCCTCCAGCACCACTTCGTCCTCGATCACCAGTTCGCCGTAGCGCAGGCTGCGGTGAAATCCTGTGTCGTGACGGCGCCCGATCTGGCATTCGTCCAGATGCGGCACGAACAGCTTGGGCGATTCGGCCCGCAGCACCAGGCCGCGCCACAGTTGTTCGTGGCTGAGGGTATCGATCAGCGGATTGAGCGGATCGTTGATTTCGATGAGATGTTCAAATTTCATGGCACGGCCGTCAAAAAAGGTGGGGGCAGCGCGGCCCGGATCGCCACTATATTCGGGCAATTCGCATTTTATCAATGTTTGCGGACGGCGGCCCGGCCACGCTCGCGTCCCCGTCCGCCGGGCGGGACGACACTGCTACAATGGCCAGCTGTTTCCCAGCCAGATTGCCGCCGATGTCCAACGCTCCGAAGTTCGGCCTGAACGCGCCCCAGAGCGCCGCGGTCACCTATCTCGACGGGCCGTGCCTGGTGCTGGCCGGGGCCGGCTCGGGCAAGACGCGCGTGATCACGCAAAAGATCGCCCACTTGATCGAGGATCGCGGCTACGATCCGCGCACCATCGCCGCCCTTACCTTCACCAACAAGGCCGCGCTGGAGATGCAGGAGCGCATCGCCAAATTGCTCAAGCAGCCGCGCCAGGCCAAGCAGTTGACGGTGTCGACCTTCCATTCGCTGGGCGTGAAAATCCTGCGCCAGGAAGCGGGCGGGGTCGGCTTGAAGGACCGCTTTTCCATCATGGATAGCGACGATTGTTATTCGCTGGTGCAGGATCTGGCCGTCAGCACCGACAAGCAAGAAATCCGCCGCATTCAGAACGCCATTTCGCTGTGGAAAAACGGCTTGATCGACCCGGAACTGGCGCTGACCCAGGCCAAGGACGAAGACGAGGCGAACGCGGCGCGCATCTTCCGCAGCTATGTGGCGACCCTGTCGGCCTATCAAGCGGTCGATTTCGACGACTTGATCCGGCTGCCGGTGGAACTGTTCCGCCAGAACGAGGCGGTGCGCGACCGCTGGCAGCGCCGCCTGCGTTATCTGCTGGTCGACGAGTACCAGGACACCAATACCTGCCAGTACGAGCTGGTCAAGTTGATGGTGACGGGCATCGGCAAGAAGCCGATGTTCACCGCCGTGGGCGACGACGATCAAGCCATCTACGCCTGGCGCGGCGCCACGGTGGAAAACTTGAAGACGCTGCAAGTCGATTTTCCCGACCTGCAAGTGATCAAGCTGGAGCAAAATTACCGCTCCACCACGCGCATCCTGCAGGCGGCCAACGCCGTGATCGGCAACAATCCCAAGTTGTTCGACAAGTCGCTGTGGTCGGAACACGGCCTGGGCGAGCCGATCACCGTGCTGGGCATGCAAAACGACGAGCAGGAGGCCGAGCAGGTGGCCGTCATGATGTCGGCCCACCGCTTCGAGCGCAAGACCAAGTGGTCCGACTACGCCATTTTGTATCGCGGCAATCATCAGGCGCGCGTGATCGAACAAGCCCTGCGCAAGGAACGCATCGCTTACACCATCTCCGGCGGTCAGAGCTTTTTCGACAAGGCCGAAATCAAGGACATCATCAGTTATTTGCGCCTGCTGGCCAACGCCGACGACGATCCGGCCTTCATCCGCGCCGTCACCACGCCGCGGCGCGGGGTGGGGCAATCGACCCTGGAAGTGTTGGGCGCGTTTTCCGGCCAGTGGCAGTGCTCCCTGTTCGAGGCGGTGTTCAAGGGCGGCATCGAGGCCAAGCTGACCGACCGTCAGCTGGCGCCGCTGCGCGACTTCTGCAACTTCATCAACGACCTGGAATCGCGCGCCAGCCGGCCCGGGCCGGCCGGCAGCGGCGACAACGCGGCCGAGGTGTTGGACGATATGATGAAGGAAATGCACTACGAATCGTATCTGTACGATGCCTTCGAGGAGCGCCAAGCCCAAAGCAAGTGGCAAAACGTGCTGGAATTCACCAACTGGCTCAAGGAGCGGGGCCGGGGCGGCAAGGATGGCGCCGGCGAAGAGAAAAACGTGCTGGAGCTGACCCAGATGGTTGCCTTGATGACCATGCTGGAAGGCAAGGACGAGGAGCCGGACGCGGTGCGCATGTCCACCCTGCACGCCTCCAAGGGACTGGAGTTTCCGCACGTGTTTTTGGTCGGCGTGGAGGAGGGCATCTTGCCGCATCGCGGCGACGCCGACGCGCCGATCGAGAGCCTGGCCGCGCGCATCGAGGAAGAGCGGCGCCTGATGTATGTGGGTATCACGCGCGCCCAGCGCAGCTTGACGGTGACTTGGTGCAAGAAGCGCAAGCGGGCCGGCGAGCAAGTCCATTGCGACGTGTCGCGCTTCATCAAGGAAATGGAACTCGACGTCGGCACGGCGGTGCCGACCGAGTCGGAAGTGCTGTCGCCCAAGGAGCGGCTGGCGCGGATGAAGGAGTTGCTGGCCACGCCGAAAACGCCGACGTGAGCCGGCTTGTTCAGCTAGTGCGACCTTTGATCGAGGATCGTAGGCGCTCCCGGCTTTTCACATGGTCCGCCGGTAAATTCCCCTTTTGGATCTTCCGGGTTAATACAACGCATTTCTAATTTCTTTGTTTTTTTATTTCGCTCTCTAATATATTTAGCATCAATGCTAAAGATTTCTTTTTTTAAACTGCTTTTGGAGGAGCCGGTCCATTTAAATTCGTAACCTGTTTCGGTGATTTTTAAATTGGAAGTTGGAATCGGGCTTGCCTCTGGAAATTTTTCAACTTTATTGTCTGAATATCCACTCCAAAAGGAAAACATAGATGCTGTTTCCATATCATATAAAAAATAGTCGGTTCCTCTATAAGACTCATTCTTTCCATATTCAAATAATGGACATTTTTTCCTGATTACAGCATGTTTTTCCGATGCATCGAGAATTTCAAGATTGTAGTTTGGACAAACATTGTTGCTGCTCGAGGGAGCACCAATTTGGAATATTTGCTTAAGTCCGTTTTTCTCAATGGTTAAGTAACCTTTTTTTGGATCGAGGCGCATATTAAGTCCGATATTTTTGATTATCGAAACCGTCAAGTCATCAGAAGATACAGCGCTTGAAAATAATTTAAAATAATACCATCGATCGCTATCGCTGCCATTGTCGCGTATTTTTTTTAACTCTGCGTTTAAGTCCGGTATATGAAGAACGGAAGGCTTTTGCGTCGATATATCAGGAGAGCAATGTTCGCTTGGACAATTAATTTCTTCTGCATCAATATTCAGCGAAAAAAATAATAACGAAAGTAAAATTGTTATGTGTTTCATCATATTTAATTTGGTCGATTGGTACAGTTATTGATAAAAGGTAAAGGGTTGATGCGATAGGCTTGTGTGGCGGGGTATGCAAGAACTATTTTTCTAACCTCAAAATGCAAGTGCGCGCCTGTAGATATAGTTTTCATTTTGCTCGCATTCCCCGTGCAACCTGTTTTTCCTATGATATCGCCCGCATGCACGGTTTGCCCGTTAATTACGTTAAATTCACTTAAATGGCCATAAAAAAAACCTATACGATTTTCGTCTGGATATATATTCTGAAATGCTCTCAACTGGTCTTCAGCCAAATCGTTAATTCCAACTATCAACATAATATTTTTGCCATAGTCGCCATTTTGGTGAATTGGTATAACTATTTTTCCATTTGCTACGGCTCTAATCGGTGTCTCTAGCTCGGCAATCAAATCCAATCCTTGATGGCCTTTAGGTGAGCCATCTTTTGCTATTCGGGTCATCCCAAATGTCGCACTCATTATACTTGCAAGCCCTGCTACTCGTATAGTACAGCATGCCAAGGGATCAAACCACCGACTTTCGCTACCCGACTCAGAAATCATTGAAGCCGAATTGGCTGCAACGGTTGAGACTTTGGCTGGCACCGAAGTCGTCGTCATAGATGTCGATACGGCAGTGACTGGTTCGGTATTTATCTGTTTCGCAGCGGTGGAAATATTTTCCACATTCTTTTTTTCTTTAGTCTTTTTTGGCTTTGGTTTTGGGATAGGGGGTTGCGAATTTATTTCGCCAACGATATCCGCTATTTTTCGTGGTTTTTTAGATAAATTAGGATTTATCAAAAAATTGTTAACATTTATTTCTGAATCTATTAATGAAAACAACCAGCCACTATAGGCTTGTGCGGCACTTCCATCATATTGGTCTATTAATTCTTCCAGTTTCTTTTTATTTTTTAATTGCAGAGAAAGCAAATAGTTCGCCTTAACTTCTTTAAAATTTTCGGATTTTCCAAAATGCAGCATCGCATTACCAATTCCATCATGATGAAGAAGGTAAGCAAGTTTCGCTTTGTCTTCCGCTGGCAGCGCTTCCGAAGACCAGCCGGTTTTAGCCTTTAGATATTTTAGATTTATTTCGATATATGCTGCCAACCCATCAATTGCATATTTTGAATCGCAACGTTTTTTCAGTACAACGTCGAAATGTAAATTTTTGCAATCGGAATGTAACAAACTCTTTGGAAAATTAAAGACGTCGGTCCAACCATCTGGGAAAAATTGCGCAACCCCTTGGGCTTGGCTCGGGTCTGAAATATTCGAGTCTTCTTGCCAAGCGCCATCCTTTCCTTTAAATGCTTCGACCTGCAAAAACGCAGCAATAGCCTGCGGCGTTGTATCATATTTTTTTGCGGCTGCCAAAATATAGGAACGGTATTTTTCGTTTGCTGGAAGTAGTCGTAAATTTTCCGACGTGTAGATTGTTGCCAAGGCATGCGTTGGCGCCCCGCTTTCCACACGGGTCTGTTCCTGAACCACTTCCCCGCTATTTTTTTGCGCCATAGCGGTGGTGCTCGCCTTCACCTTTTCGGTCGTGGCCTGGGGCTTGCCATTTTCCGGCAACATATTGCCCTGAATTTTAATTTTGCGCGAATCGACCGATAACGCCCATTTTCCCAAAGGAAGCACCGCCTCGTCCATCACTTGAACGTGCGCTTTGAGCAGATCCTCCACCCAGACTTTCAATCCCTGGGCGTGGTCGGCAATACTCAGCATCAGAGAGTCCTTGCCCATCATGTCGTGTGTGGTCTTTACGCCATCGTGTTCGACAATGACTTTTTTAGGCGTGAAAATCTGCGAGTTCAGGCCACGGAATTCCAGTTTAAACATGCAATCAGGATCTTCATGGTCCGCGCCTGGAACGTGCAACTTCTGGCCAATTTTGAGATCGTGAACACGATGACCTTTTATGCCGTTTATCTTCGCCAAGGCGTCGACCGTTGTGCCATGTGTTTTGGCGATTTTCCAAAGGCTGTCCTTGGCTTGTACGATGTATTCTTGCATTGCCTTGTCCTATTATAAATGTTCGGTGTCGCGGTCTTCGTCCAGTTCCCCCAGGTCGTACACGATGTCGTCATCGTCATCCTCGGGCATGGCCTGAAATTGTGTGGTCCAGCCCTCGTACCCAACCAAGGCATGGTAAAGCTGATTGTGTTCCGCTTTCAATGTCTCGCCGCTGCCGTCGTCGGATAACACGTGGTGCGCGATCTGGCTACGCGTGTCCGGGTCGAAGAAGGTGACGCTGGCGCCCGCGAGCGCCATGCCCTCCGCGCTGTGAGCGAGCACCGTGATGGCATGCGCGCCCTCTTGTTTTACCGCCGTCACTGGAATCGAGTTGCTCAAACTTTTCGCATCAGGGAAACTGTGGTCGGCGGCGTGACTGACATGCCGCCCGTTGGTGCCATGCTCGATGCCGCCCGCATTGAATCTGGCGTAACTGCCGCCGCCGTTGATCAACACTTCTTCCTTGGCCGTGATGGTGATCCGGTTGGCGGTATGGGTGATATCAAGCTTGGCCAGGATATTGATGCTGTTCGATAGCGCTTGCATGTCGATGTCGCCAGCCGCCGCGATCAGCTTCATGCCGGCCTTGTGCACAAATACACGCAAACTCTGGCGGATGCTGGCGAACAGGTTCTCGCCGCTGGCGATCGACAAGCTTTTGCCGGTGGTCAGCGCGGTATGATGGGCACTGGCGATGTGGGTGGATTGGGCGCTGGTGAGTTCGATTCCGACCGGGCTGGCCAATACCAGATGCGGCGCCGACAGTTGTGGGAAGTCGCCGCCGGCGCCGTGAATGGCGTCGTTTTGCGCCTTGATCGCATCGGCGACGTCGGCCTGTTGCGCGGTTGGGTCTTGCGCCCCGTGTTGCCGGGCCATTTCGGCTTGGGTTTCATGCTGGTCGCGCGCGGTCGCCAGCCTTTGTACGGTCTCGCCCATATCTTTGGCGGGCGCGTCGGCGCCGGACCGGGCTTCGGTCGTGATCAGCATGCCTTTGTTGGCGCGCGCCACGCCCCAGGCGTTCGATGCCAGCTCCCAGCCTTCGCCGCGCGCTTCTTTGCGTCCCGCATTGTCGTCGATGCGCGTGATGTAACCCAGGCTCAACAAACTTTGCTGATGGTCGCTTTTGAGTTGGGCCTGGATGTTTTCGTGCGTATCGTCGAGCAGCAGATGGTTGCTGCGTCCACCGGCCCGGTTGCCGCAGTTCGGCGCCAGTTCGCGGCTGCGTAAGCCGCTGAGCGCTTGTTGAGACGGTAGTTTCCACGGCGGCATATTTCGAACATTAAATACGCAACCGGTGATGATGAAACGGTCGGGCGAGCCGTTCAGGAACTGGACGATCACTTCCATGCCGATACGGGGGATGGCGATCAGTCCCAATTCGCTGCCCGCCCACGAGCTGGCCACACGCGTCCAGGCCGAGCTTCTTTCATCGTTTTCCCCCACCCGGTCCCAGTGGAATTGCACCCGCACCCTGCCGTACTCGTCCGTATGAATGGTGTTCGGTCCGCTTGGGCCGACCACGGTGGCCGTTTGCGGCGCAAGGATTTTGGTTTCGACGCTGTTGTAGTTTCGTCCAGGGCGCCACGGGACATTCTTGCGCATACAGCGCAAGGTATTGCTATAGCCCGCCTCACGTTCGGCTTCCTGTAAATAATTGTTGCTCGCGGTATGATGCACTTCCAGAATCAGGTATTCGTTGCTACGGGCTTCTTGGCCGCTGTACAAGCCATGTTTGAAATGGTCGAGCAAGCGGAACCAACGGCCCGGCAAAACACTGCGGTTGTTGCCGGCGGCGTCGATATGTTTGGCGGCCGCCTCTATTTCCTCCATGCGCAAGCTCGCCAGCGCATCGCCATCCTTGCCGTTTTTGAAGCCGTAGGCGCCGGTGTATTCGTACGACTCGATATCGAGCACCGCCCCTTGCTTGTTGATCGTGGGCATACTGGCGAGCGCCGGACCGAGACGGTCGAAATTTTTGAAGTCGAATTTTGTCAGCGCCACGCTGCCCGGCATGATTTGCCGTACCGGCGACCATTCGCCGATGCCGTCCTCCTCAACAGAGCCGCCATGGCGTTGGAAGCGGATGTCGCCGCCGCCATCGATGGGGGCGGCCGAGACGGAGTCGTCGGATAGAATCAATTGATGGCCGGCCGCGCCGTGCTCGTACCAGTAGTACCAGCCCGCCGCTTCCCAGCGCCTGCTGAGGTAGTTAAAATCGGTCTCGTCGAATTGGCAGGCATCGGTCATGGCCCGATCCTCGCCGCGCAGTCGGCAATCCCACTGGGCATGCACGCCATAGGTGCCGAGGATTACTTCGGTTTGCTGGCGCACCGTTTTATTGTGGAAAAGGTAGTTATTTTTGCGTAGACTTAAATACTTGAGCCACGGCCCCAGGGTGGCTTGGTAAAAGGTCAAATTCCCGTCGGATTTCACGAGGCGGAAGGCGAAACAGTAGCCGGTGTAATAGCGCAGGCTACCATCCTGACGCACCAGCGCTACGCACATTAGTTTGCCTTGCATGTCCTTCAACGCCAAGTGGGCGTTGTTCGATAAAATCTCCAGTTTGAATTCGAAATCACGCGACAAGCATTCGGTTGCATCGAGCGCGTTGATGAGAAGTTGGGCCGTCGGCGCGTCATTGTTAGGGAAGGAAAGGCGCAAGATGCGACGGTGCTGGCGACCGCCGATGAGGTCATACCAACTATAGGGTGCTGTGATCATACTTTTCCATCTTCCCGCTGTGAATCGTTAGAATAAAAAACAAGCCGGTATTTTACAGGAATAATAACAATATTGTTTTTTTATGAACTAAAATAGTCATGCGCAGATTTACATCTCATCAACTCATCCGCCCCAGGCGCTAAAATGGCGCTTTTGTCAGCCGGGAGTCGCCGTGAGCAGTGAGGAGCGTTTTGTCGAGATCGAAATCAAGTTGGCGCATCAGGAAGATCTGGTGGAATCGCTCAACCAAATGGTCTACCAGCAGCAAAAACGCATGGACAAGCTGGAGGCCATGTGCGCGGCCCTGGTCCAGCATCTGAAAGACAATCAGCAGGGCGGGCCGAACCCGGTCAACGAGCGGCCGCCGCATTACTGATGTGTCCACGACGCGACCGGAAGCAACTTCAGTGCAGCAATTACCCGAGGCTTCATAGGGCGTGGCGCCACTCGGTCGGTTAGGAAATTCACGCGCCCGTCACTTACTCGGCGGCGCATTTTCCACGGTGCGGGGCGAGGTGTTGCGTGCTCGTATCAGAGCAATTTTGACGGTCGATGTGCGAGAGAAGGCTGCTGCCGTTGCGCTGCCGTTAATGTACCGGTACTTTACCTTCAAGCGTCGGCGGATATGATGGTGCCCACATCGGCCGCCATGACAATTCTAAAATTGCTGCCTGCGCTTCAAGTCATCGAATTGCCAGGCCCTTACATGCTGACCCAAGTTGCATCCACGGCGACCGCGCAAGCGATAGAAGTGTTGATCGCCGCGACCACGCTTCACAGACCACTCACGTAAAAGGAAACAGATGGGCAAAGGCCGGCTTGAAGCGTTCAGCGATGGCGTGATCGCCATCATCATCACCATCATGGTGCTGGAATTGAAGGTGCCGCACGGGACCGATCTGGAGGCGCTGCGGCCCCTGCTGCCGGTGCTGTTCAGTTATCTGCTCAGCTTTATCTATGTCGGCATCTATTGGAACAACCACCACCACCTATTGCAGGCCGCGCGCAAGGTCAACGGCCGCATCCTGTGGGCCAATCTGCACTTGTTGTTCTGGCTATCGCTGATTCCCTTCGTCACCGGCTGGATGGGTGAAAACCATTTCGACGCGGTGCCGGCTGCCCTGTACGGCGTGATTTTGTTGATGAGCGCGCTGGCCTACATGTTGCTGGAACGGGCCATGGTGGCCCAGGAGGGCGGCCAATCGCCGCTGGCGCTGGCGTTGGGCAAGGACCGCAAGTCCTTGGTGTCGCTCTGCCTGTACGCGCTGGGCATCGGCTTGTCGATGGTGCATTCCTGGCTGGGTTGCGCCGTCTACGTGGGCGTCGCGGTGCTGTGGTTCATACCCGACTCCCGCATCGAAACCCGTCTCGGCCAGTAAGCGCGGCCGCCGCCGTCACCCGGGCCGTTCCATGCTGATATGATTTAGCGTCCGTTCCGCGATCGCCAGACGCATCGCGGCTTCCTCTCGTTCTCTTGAAAGATGTTATGGCCCGTCCTCACATGCTTGTCATCGCCGCCAGTCTGTTGCTGGTGAATCTAGCCCATGGCGCCGCCGCGCCGGGCCCCACCGCACCGGGCGCCGCCGCGCCGGCGCCGATCGCCGCGTCCAATCCTTTCCTCAAGGTCAGCACCTTGCCGCTGCACATGCCGGCCTTCGACCAGATCCGCAACGAGCATTTCGCGCCCGCTTACGCCGAAGGCATGCGCCAGCAGCTGGCCGAGGTGGCGCGCATCGCCAACAACGCCAAGCCCCCCAGCTTCGACAACACCATCGTGGCGCTGGAGCGTTCGGGCCGCATGCTGCAACGGGTCGAGGCCACTTTCGACAATCTGTCGGGCGCCAACACCAACGACGCGATGGAAGCGGTCGAGCGCGACATGGCGCCGAAATTGGCGGCCCACACCGATGCCATCATGCTCAACGCGAAGTTGTATCAGCGGGTCAAGGCGCTGTACGACAAACGCGCCAAGCTGAACCTGGACGGCGAGTCGCTCCACTTGCTCGAGCGCTATCACACCGATTTCGTGCGCGCCGGCGCCAAGCTGTCCCCGGCCGACAAGGAAAAACTGAAGTCGTATAACGCCGAGCTGGCCGCTCAATCCACCCAGTTCAGCCAGAATCTGCTCAAGGAAACCAACGCCTCGGCCCTGGTGGTCGACACGCGTGCCGAACTGGACGGCATGGATCCGGCCGCCATCGACGCCGCCGCCGTCGCCGCCAAGGAGCGCGGCCTGGAAGGCAAATTCCTGATCGCGCTGACCAACACCACCGGCCAGGCGCCGCTGGCCGTGCTGAGCAACCGCGCGGTGCGCGAGCGTCTGCTGGCCGCCTCGATGGCGCGCGCCAGCCGCGGCGGCGAATTCGACAACCGCGCCGTGGTGCTCAAGCTAGTCAAGCTGCGCGCCGAACGGGCCACCTTGCTCGGTTATGCGAATTACGCGGCCTACGATCTGGAAGACCAGACCGCCAAGACCACCGGCGCCGTCAACACCCTGCTGGCCGAGCTGGCCAAGCCGGCGGTGGCCAACGCCAAACGCGAGGCGGCCGATATCCAGGCCGTGATCGACGCCGAGAAGGGCGGTTTTCAAGTCGCCGCCCACGATTGGGCCTTTTATACCGACAAAGTGCGGGCGGCACGCTTCCATTCCGACGAGAACCAGTTGAAGCCGTATTTCGAGCTGAACAATGTGCTCAACAACGGCGTGTTCTTCGCCGCCACCAAGTTGTATGGCATCACCTTCAAGGAGCGCAAGGATTTGCCGGTGTATAACCCGGACGTGCGCGTGTTCGATGTGATCGACGCCGACGGCAAGCCGCTGGCGCTGTTCCTGGCCGACTTTTACGCGCGCGGCAACAAGCGCGGCGGCGCCTGGATGAATGAATACGTGTCGCAATCGAGTTTGCTGGGCACCCGTTCGGTGGTGGCCAATCACCTCAACATCCCCAAGCCGGCGGCCGGCGAGCCGACCCTGCTCACCTTCGACGAAGTGACCACCATGTTTCACGAATTCGGCCATGCCTTGCACGGCATGTTTTCGAACGTGAAATATCCGCGTTTTTCCGGCACCAACGTGCCGCGCGACTTCGTGGAATACCCGTCGCAAGTAAACGAGATGTGGGCGATCTGGCCGGAAGTGCTGCAAAATTATGCCAAGCATTACCAGACCGGGGCCGCCATGCCGCAAGACGTGCTCGACAAGGTGGTGGCGATGAAGAAATTCAATCAGGGTTTCATCACCACGGAATACCTGGCCGCCTCCCTGCTCGATCAACGCTGGCATCAGCTGACCCCGGCGCAAGTGCCGACCGACGTGCCGGCGTTCGAGGCGACCGTCTTGAAGGAGGCCGGGGTCGATTTCGCGCCGGTGCCGCCGCGCTATCGCACCACGTATTTCTCGCATAGTTTTTCGGGCGGTTATTCGGCCGGTTACTATGCCTACCTGTGGAGCGAAAAGCTCGACGCCGACACGGTCGAGTGGTTCAAGGAAAACGGCGGCTTGTCGCGCAAGAACGGCGACTGGTTCCGCTCCAAGTTGCTGTCGCGCGGGGGCACCGACGACGCGCTGCAATTGTTCCGCGACTTCCGCGGCCGCGACGCCAAGATCGACGCCTTGCTGGTGCGGCGCGGCTTGAACGCGCAGTGACAGGGGCCGGCGCGGGTCCGGCTTGTCCGGCCCGCGCCGGCGCGTGTGTGATCAATAATATGCGTACGCGATAAAATGGACGAGCACGAGATGAACGCACCGGATTTGAACGGGGTCACGCTGGAAATGGTGTTGACCCGTTTGCAAGCCCATTACGGCTGGGAGCAATTGGCCCGGCATGTGGACATTAATTGTTTCATCAGCGACCCGAGCGTGAAGTCCAGCTTGAAGTTCCTGCGCAAGACGCCATGGGCCAGGGCCAAGGTGGAGCAACTGTATCTCGCCACAACGTTTACCAATTGACTGGAAAAAGCATGGACAGCAAGCTGAAGGCATCGTTAAAGACTATGCAAGCCAATCTGGCCAGCAGCGGGCCGGTGGATGAGGAATTGCACGAGTTGCTGCAACAACTGGATGGCGACATCAAGCACTTGCTCGAACAACGCAGCGCCAGCCCGGAAGACACCACCACCTACGGTTTGGCCGAGCGCACCCAGGAAATGTCGGCCAAGTTCGCCGCCCAGCATCCGACCCTGGAATCGTCGCTGCGCGAGCTGGGCACGATCCTGGCCAACATGGGGATTTGAGGCCGGCGCGCCACGCCTGCGTGGCTGCCTCATTTTCATGCATAAACTTACAAGTGTTTGAAAAATAAACGATTTTTTCGCGGCTTTTGAGCGCGAAACGGGGCGGCGATGTGCCGCGGCTTGGCATTTCCGGTACAATCGCTGCCATATGAGCTCCCCTACCAATTTATTCGCGACCGTCCCCAAGCGGTCCGCGCGCGCTGCCGTCGCGCCTTTCCTGCCCATGTCCCGCGCCGAAATGGATGCGCTGGGCTGGGATGCCTGCGACGTGATCCTGGTCACGGGCGACGCCTATATCGACCATCCCAGCTTCGGCATGGCCCTGGTCGGCCGCCTATTGGAGGCGCAAGGCTTCCGGGTCGGCATCATCAGCCAGCCGGATTGGTTGTCGGCCGAGGCTTTCCGCGCGCTGGGCAAGCCGAAGCTGTATTTCGGCATCACCGCCGGCAATATGGATTCCATGGTGAACCGCTACACGGCCGACCGCAAGATCCGTTCCGACGACGCCTACACGGCCGACGGCGCGCCCAACCGGCGGCCCGACCGCGCCGTGACGGTGTACGCGCAGCGCGCGCGCGAAGCGTATCCGGACGCCGCCGTGGTGATCGGCAGCATCGAAGCTTCGCTGCGCCGCATCGCCCATTTCGATTACTGGTCGGACAAGGTGCGGCGCTCGGTGCTGCCCGATTCCAAGGCCGACTTGCTCATTTTCGGCAACGCCGAGCGCGCCCTGGTCGACCTGACCCACCGCATGGCGGGCGGCGAGGACATCAAGCAGATCCGCGACTTGCGCGGCACCGCCTTCATGGCGGCGCCCGGCTGGCTGCCGGGCGAGGATTGGGGCGTGCACAATTCGACCCGGGTCGATACGCCCGGCAAGATCGACGCCCATCACGATCCCTACGCCATGGCGCCGGAAAACAAGGAAAGCTGCGCCTCCGACAGCGCCAAGAAGGAAGCCGAGGTGGTCAAGCCGATCCGCATCATGTCGCGCGAGGAACGCTTGGCCATGGCCAAGGAAAAGCACGACAAGACGGTGGTGCGCCTGCCGGCCTACGACGTGGTCAAGGACGACCCGGTGATGTATGCCCACGCTTCGCGCGTGTTCCATCTGGAATCGAACCCCGGCAACGCGCGCGCCATGGTGCAGGCGCACGGCGAGCGCGACGTGTGGCTCAACCCGCCGCCCTTGCCGCTGGCGATGGACGAGATGGATGGCGTGTACGACATGAATTACGCGCGCGCGCCGCATCCCAGCTACGGCAAGGCCCGCATTCCGGCCTGGGAAATGATACGGTTTTCGGTCAATATCATGCGCGGCTGTTTCGGTGGTTGCACCTTTTGCTCGATCACCGAGCACGAGGGACGTATCATCCAGAGCCGTTCGGAGCCGTCCATCCTGCGCGAGATCGAACACATCCGCGACAAGACCAAGGGCTTCACCGGCACCATTTCGGACATGGGCGGCCCGACCGCCAATATGTACCGGCTGGCCTGCAAGGACAAGACCATCGAGGAATCGTGCCGCCGCCTGTCCTGCGTGTATCCTTCGATCTGCGTCAACCTGGGCACCGACCACAGCAAGCTGATTTCGCTGTACCGCAAGGCGCGCGCCATTCCGGGCATCAAGAAGGTCTTGATCAGCTCGGGCCTGCGCTACGACTTGGCGGTGCGCTCGCCCGAATACGTCAAGGAATTGGTGACCCACCACGTGGGCGGCTTGCTCAAGATCGCGCCCGAGCACACCGAGGAAAACACCCTGTCGAAGATGATGAAGCCGGGCATAGGCGCTTACGACGAGTTCAAGGAAATGTTCGACCGTTTCTCGCTGGAAGCCGGCAAGAAGCAGTATCTGATTCCCTACTTCATCGCGGCCCATCCCGGCACCACCGATGAGGACATGTTGAACCTGGCGCTGTGGCTGAAGAAGAACAACTTCAAGCTGGACCAGGTGCAAACCTTCATGCCCACGCCGATGGCGATGGCCACCACGATGTATCACACGCGCAAGAATCCCTTACGCAAGGTGACGGCCGATTCGGAGGTGGTGGAAACCGCGCGCAGCGGCAAGATCCGGCGTATCCACAAGGCTTTCCTGCGTTATCAAGACCCGGAAAACTGGGGCATCCTGCGCGAGGCGCTGGTGGCCATGGGACGCGCCGATTTGATCGGCAATGGCGACAAGCATTTGATTCCGGCCTGGAGCGCGTCCGAAGGCGGCGGCAAGCCGCCCGCCGAGGGCCGGCGCGCCGCGCCGCCGCCCATGCCGATGGGTAAGCCGGCCCCCGGCGCGCCGCGCGGTGCGCGCGCCAATGCGCTGACCGGTTCGCTGACGGCGCGGGTGGCGATCGAGTCGAAGCCACGCGCCTCGATCTTGTCGACCATCAAGACCAAGGCCAAGCCGGTCGTCGCCGCCCCAGGCAAGCCGGGAGCCAAGCCGCTCGGCAAGCCGTTCGGCAAGCCGTTCGGCAAGCCGTTCGGCAAGCCGCTCGGCAAGCCGGCTCTCGCCGCCGCGCGCCGCAAGTAATTCGGCGCAAACACTGGGCGCTGCCCGCCGCGGGCGCCGTTGTTTGGCGCCGCGCCCCCTTCCTTCCGCATCCGGCCCCGCGCCGGCTGTCGCTCCCCTCGCCCTACCTCGCTCGCGCACCGTTCGCGGCGCCGCGCCCGTTCGGACTGCACCGGAATCGGCGGGAACGGGGATAATAAGGGTCGCCTTGGCGATTGATAGCCAAAACAAATTGAAATCATTGGCACAATCAATTTTGCTTATGGATGAAAAAACTCTACACTGATGTTTCAGTGATTCACAACCAACGAGGAAAACACATGTCTCTCATCAATACCCACATCAAACCGTTCAAGGCCACCGCTTACCACAATGGCAAATTCATTGACGTGACCGAAGCGTCCTTGAAGGGAAAATGGTCGGTTGTCGTGTTTTACCCTGCTGACTTCACCTTCGTTTGCCCGACCGAACTGGAAGACTTGGCCGACAACTACGCCGAATTCCAAAAGCTGGGCGTGGAAGTGTATGGCGTGTCGACCGACACCCACTTCGCGCACAAGGCGTGGCACGACACCTCCGACGCGATCAAGAAAGTGCAATATCCGCTGATCGGCGACCCGACCACCATCCTGTCGCGCAATTTCGAAGTGCTGATCGAAGAAGAAGGCCTGGCCCTGCGCGGCACCTTCGTGATCAATCCGGAAGGCCAGATCAAGGTGTTGGAAGTGCATGACAACGGCATCGGCCGCGACGCTTCCGAACTGCTGCGCAAAGTGCGCGCCGCGCAATACGTGGCCTCGCATCCGGGCGAAGTGTGCCCGGCCAAATGGACCGAAGGCGCCGCCACCCTGACCCCGTCGCTGGACCTGGTCGGCAAGATCTAAATCGTCGTGCGATGCCGGCCCGGATGGTCCGGACCGGCATCATTCATCGTATAAAAAGGAAAAGTCATCATGTTAGATGCGACGCTCAAAACCCAGTTGAAAGCCTATTTGGAAAAGGTGGTGCAGCCGATTGAGATCGTTGCCTCCCTCGATGACAGCGCCAAGTCGCGCGAAATGCAAGATCTGCTCCAGGATATCGTCCTGTTGAGCGACAAGATTTCGCTGGTTGAAAGAAGCGACGACGACGAGCGCAAGCCCTCGTTCAGCATCAACCGTCCGGGCACCGGGATCGGCGTGCGTTTCGCCGGCATTCCGATGGGCCATGAATTCACTTCCCTGGTGCTGGCGCTGCTGCACGTGGGCGGCCACACCATCAAGCTCGACGAGGCGGTGATCGAACAGATCCGCGCGCTCGACGGCGACTACGAATTTGAAACCTTTATTTCGCTGAGCTGCCATAACTGCCCGGAAGTGGTGCAAGCCTTGAACACCATGTCGGTGATTAATCCGCGCATCCGGGTCACCACCATCGACGGCGGCGTGTTTCCGAAAGAAGTCGAGGCGCGCCAGATCATGGCGGTGCCGATGATGTTTTTGAACGGCGAGCATTTCGGCCAGGGCCGCAGCAATGTGGAAGAGATCTTGGCTAAGCTGGACAAGAACGCCGGCCAGCGTCAAGCCGCGCAACTGAGCCAAAAAGAAGTGTTCGACGTGCTGATCGTCGGCGGCGGTCCGGCCGGCGCGGCGGCCGCCATCTACGCGGCCCGCAAGGGCATCAAGACCGGGGTGCTGGCCGAGCGCTTCGGCGGCCAGGTGCTCGATACGCTGGCCATCGAGAATTTTGTCTCGGTCAAGGAAACCGACGGCCCCCATTTTGCTATCGCGCTGGAGCAGCACGTCAAGCAGTACGAGGTCGACATCATGAACACCCAGCGCGCCGCCAAGCTGGTGCCGGGCAAGCTGATCGAGGTGCACACCGCCGGCGGCGCGGTATTGAAGAGCAAGTCGGTGATCCTGGCCACGGGCGCGCGCTGGCGCGAGATCAATGTGCCGGGCGAGCAGCAATACCGCAACCACGGGGTGGCGTATTGCCCGCATTGCGACGGCCCCCTGTTCAAGGGCAAGCGGGTGGCGGTGATCGGCGGCGGCAATTCCGGGGTCGAGGCGGCGATCGACTTGGCCGGCTTGGTCAAGCACGTGACCCTGATCGAGTTCGGCGCCGAGCTGCGGGCCGACGCGGTGTTGCAACGCAAGTTGCGCAGCCTGGCCAACGTGAGCGTGATCGTCTCGGCCCAAACCACCGAGATTTACGGCGACGGCAAGATCGTCAACGCGCTCGCTTATACCGACCGCACCACGGGCGCGGCGTACCGGGTCGAGCTGGAAGGGGTGTTCGTGCAGATCGGGCTGGTGCCCAACACGGAGTGGCTCAAGGGCACGCTGGCCTTGTCGCGCCATGGCGAGATCGAGATCGACGCGCGCGGCCAAACCTCGATTCCCGGTGTGTTCGCGGCCGGCGACGTGACCACGGTGCCGTTCAAGCAAATCGTGATCGCGGTGGGCGAGGGCGCGAAGGCGGCCTTGTCGGCCTTCGATCACTTGATCCGTTCCGACGACCAAGTCGAGCTGGCGGCACCGCAACAGGTGGCGCTGGCCGCCTGAGCCAGACCGCGCCGGACATGCCGGAGCCGTCGCAGGGCGGTTCCGGTTTTTTTACGTGCGTGTTAAGCGATGCGGAACATGAGGCGGAAAAGAATAAAGGCCCGACGAATCGGGCCTTTATAGATGCTGGCGGAGTGGACGGGACTCGAACCCGCGACCCCCGACGTGACAGGCCGGTATTCTAACCAACTGAACTACCACTCCAAGCTTGCGTGATCTGTGTTGCGCGATCCATAAAGCATGAACGATTTTCTGAACTGGTGGGTGCTGAGAGGCTCGAACTCCCGACCTACGCCTTGTAAGGGCGCCGCTCTACCAACTGAGCTAAGCACCCGTTGTTGCCTACCTCAGAAAACCATCCGACGATTGTCACCTCGTCTGAAGAGGCCCGAATTTTACAATGGCCTTCCCCGCTTGCGCAAGGATTTTTTGATTGGCGGCGCGGTACGCTTAAAATTCTTCCCAACCGTCGCCATCGGCGCCGAGTTCGACCGGCTTGGCCTTGCTTGCGTTCGCGTCCGCGCTCGCGCCAGCGCGCGCCGCCAGGGCCGGCTTAGCGACGCTCGGTAGCGCGACGGGGCGGCGCGGCGCGGCCGGGGCCGGGGCCGGCGCGGCCGCTGGCGGCGGGCCGCCCAGCTTGAAGATGCTGACCGCCTGCATCAGCGCGACCGCCTGTTGCTGCATGCTGGCCGCCGCCGCCGCGGCTTGCTCCACCAAGGCCGCGTTTTGTTGGGTGGTGTTGTCCATGGCCGAGATCGAGATATTGACTTGCTCGATGCCGGTGCTCTGCTCCAGGCTGGCGGCGGCGATGTCGCTCATGATCTCGGCCACTTGGCGCACCGAACCCATGATCTGTTCCATGGTCACCCCGGCCTCGTCGACTAGCTTGCCGCCGGCGCCCACCTTGTCGACCGAATCGCCGATCAAGGCCTTGATTTCCTTGGCAGCGCCGGCCGAGCGCTGGGCCAGGTTGCGCACCTCCGAGGCCACCACCGCGAAGCCGCGGCCTTGTTCTCCGGCCCGGGCCGCCTCCACCGCCGCGTTCAATGCCAGAATATTGGTTTGGAAGGCGATGCCGTCGATGACGCCGATGATGTCGGCGATCTTGCCCGAGCTTTCCTTGATCGAGCCCATGGTGCGCACCACTTGCCCGACCACCTGGCCGCCCTTGGCGGCGAATTCGGCGGCCGATACCACCAACGCGTTGGCGTGGCGCGCATGGTCGGCGTTCTGCTTCACGGTCGAGGTCAATTGTTCCATCGACGAGGCGGTTTCCTCCAGGCTGGCCGCTTGCTGCTCGGTGCGGGCCGACAAGTCTTGGTTGCCGGTGGCGATCTGGGCCGAGGCGGTGCCGATGGTTTCGGTGCTGCCGCGCACCACGCCGACGGTGCGGGTCAGGCTGGCCACCATGTCGCCCAGGGCGGCCAGCAGACGGCCGGCCTCGTCCTTGCGGGTGACCGCGGCGACGGCGCTCAGGTCGCCCTGCGCCACCCGCTCGGCCAGCGCCACCGCTTGGTGGATCGGGGCCGTCACCGAGCGCGTGATCAGATAGCCGGCCACGGCCGAGACGAGGGTGGCCGCGGCCAACAGGCCGAGCAGCAGCATGGTGGCGAAACCGGCCGATTCGACCACCGCGCGGCCGTCCGATTCCATCAAGGCCGACTGGAACTTGAGCATGTCCGCCAGGCGTTCCTGATACGCGTCCTGCACCGGGATGACTTGCTTGAACAGAAACGGCACCGCCTCGTCGCGCCGGCCCTGTTCGATCAGCTCGATCAGCGCGCCGCGGCGCTCGGCGTACTTGACCATGGCCTCGCTTTGTTCGCGGAACAGGGCCTTGCCCTTCTCCGTGTTGAGCAACTTCTCCATTCTGGCCGCGAGTTCGACCATGGCGGCGTCGAGCGCCATCACGTTGGCCAGCATAACTTTCGACTCGGCCGGATCGGGGCTGAGCATGGCGTTGCGCAACACTTGGGAGGCGCGGCTGGCGGTGCTGCGCAGTTCGCTGGTCATGGCCACTTTGCGGTAGCGGTCGGTCAATATCCTATCGGTCAAGGAACTGGTGCGGTCGATGCGGTCGATACCCACCAGCGACATGATCAGCATGATGGCGATGGTCAAGCCAAAGCCGATGGCCAGGCGCCCGGCGATTCTCAGGTTGGAAAAATTCACTGTTGACTCCTTCGATGAAAAACGATGGCCGCGTTCGTCGCAGTTAATACGTGTGCCGTATGCCGGCCGCGACACTGCCGCCATAGGCCCGGCGCCGGACTTGGTCGGCCATGTAAATCAGGTACAAATCGGTGCGCTTGGACGCCTTGTAATCGTAGCCGAAGGACGCGCTTTGGCGCCGGGTGTCCAGCCCGCCCAGCAGACTGCCGGTGCGGCCCGTATTGGCGTAATGGAACAGCAGCGCGCCGGCGCCGGTCCCGAGCGGAATGTGCCAGCCGCCGGCCCAGGTGCGGTCGCGCAACACGGTGGCGGTCCCGGCCTCGTCCTCGGCCGCTTGCAGCGACGCATACAGTTTGATGGGGCCGAAGTCGTAGTTGCCGCCCACGAACAGCGCTTGGTTCATGGTCAGCGAGGCGTAGTTGACCGGCGTCTTGCCGGCGTCCATCAATACGCCACCCGGCAGCGGATTGCTGGCCCGTACCCGCTGCGCGAAGGCGGCCAGGGTCAACGGCCCGCTGCTGTAGAACAGGTTGGCGGCCACATTCTTGACGCCCGGATCGCCACTTTGCTCGCCCGGTTGGTAAAAGAAATTGGCGCGCCATCCGCCCGCCGTGGGGGTGCTGTACTGGATTTGATTGCTCCAGCCGCTGTCGCCGGCCAAGGCGCCGGTCCAGACGCGCGCGCCGGCCGGTCCCGAGGGCGAATAGGCATGCGCGATCAAGGGCGAAAAAATGAAGGAGTTACCGAAGGGATTCGCTTGAATCAAGGGCAGGAAACTGGGCGCCGAGGCGCGTCCCAGCATCAGCTTGCCATACGGGCCGGACAGGCCGACATTGGCGTCGCGCGAGAACAGGGTGTCGCCGCTGAAACGGCCGGAGTTGCCGGTGTCGACCACAAAAAACCCGGTCAGCGCCATTTCCACCTTGAGTCCGTCGCCCAAGTCTTCCTTGCCTTTGAAACCGAACCAGGACGTGCTCAAGCCCCCGCTGCCGACCACCCGCCGGCTGGCGCTGTCGCCGCTGTATTTGAGCGAGCCGGCATAGGCATCGATGCCGCCCATGGCGGTGAACTGGGTTTGCGCGGTCGCCGTTCCCGCCGCCGCAACCGCAATGATCGATATCAATATCTGTCGGTTTTTCATGGCGAGGACTCCCTATGAGTGTCAAATAGTACGCTGGAATGGTGGGGTCACGACACGTCTTCGTGTTTGTTGTTGTTAAAACCCAATAGGCAAGAAGGCAGCTTTCATTGAATGAAAAGAAGTGGCCGCGCGCGCAAGTCGTAAGGCAGGCCGCACGGCGCGCGTTGGCTTGGCTTGCGGCAAACCCGGATTCCACCCATACTGTATGCATTTACAGTATGCATCCTGTCGCCGGGATGGCCAACGCGCGGTGACGCCAGAGTGAACGCCCCTGTCCGAAAAATTATTCATTGCGATTGCGACTGTTTTTACGCGGCGGTCGAGATGCGCGACAATCCGGCCCTGCGCGCCTTGCCGGTCGCGGTGGGCGGCCGGGCCGATCAGCGCGGCGTGATCGCGACCTGCAACTACGAGGCGCGCCGCTACGGCATCCACTCGGCCATGGCCACCGCCCAGGCCATGCAACGCTGTCCGGAGCTGGTGCTCCTGCCACCGGCGATGGAAAAATACCGCATCGCCTCGCGCCAGATTTTGGCCATTTACCGCGATTACACCGACCTGGTCGAGCCGCTGTCGCTGGACGAGGCTTATCTGGACGTGAGCGAGGCGTCCCATTGCAAGGGCAGCGCCACCCTGATCGCCCAGGAAATCCGCGCCCGCATCCTGGCCACGGTGGGCATCACGGCGTCGGCCGGCGTGGCGCCGAACAAGTTTGTGGCCAAGATCGCCAGCGACTGGAACAAGCCGGACGGCTTGTTTTTGGTGCGGCCGGAACAGGTGGACGATTTTGTCGCCGCCTTGCCCGTCAAGAAATTGTTTGGCGTGGGAAAAGTGACCGCCGCCAAGCTGCACCGCCTGGGCGCGCAAACCTGCGCCGACTTGCGCGGCTGGAGCCAGGCGGAACTCGAACACCATTTCGGACGCTTCGGCTTGCGGCTGCATCAATTGTGCCGTGGCATAGATACGCGCCCGGTGAGCAGTGTGCAAGAGCGCAAGTCGGTGAGCGTGGAAGCGACGTTCACGCCGGATGTGCCGGACTTGGCCGCGTGCTTGGCGCGCATGCCCGCCTTGCTGGAGGATTTGCACGCGCGCGTCAAGCGTGCCGGCGCCGAGCGCCAAGTCAATAAATTGTTTGTGAAGATAAAATTCGCCGATTTTCACCAGACCACGGTTGAATGTGTCGCCAGCGCGCCTCGGCTGGCCTTGTTTGAAAAACTGTTGGAAACCGGTTTTCAACGGGGCATGCAAGCGGTTCGCTTGCTCGGTTGCGGCGTGCGCCTGGGGCAGGAGCAGGCGCGCGAGCAATTGTCGCTGTTCGAGCAAGGCGCCGACGAGGCGCCGGCTTAAGTTTTGCACCACCCAGAGCGACGCCGGCGAGCACGCTTGCTGCGCCCGCCCGCCCGCCGGCCGGACAGTGCGGCCGGGCGCGCGCGAGCGTGTAAAATGGCGTTCCCCAAGCATCACTGAAACAACGGAAGACAAAATTATGTGGTTCAAGAATCTTCAGATTTACCGCTTGCCCGCGCCTTGGGCATTTACCCCGGAACAGCTGGAAAAAGCGCTGACCCCGCATAGCTTCGTGCCCGCCACCAGCATGGATTTGCTGCGCCAGGGCTGGGATTCGCCGCGCGGCAATGGTTCGCTGGTGCACGTGGTCAACAAGCAAATGTTGATCTTGCTGGGTACCGAAAAGAAATTGTTGCCCGCCACCGTCATCAACCAAGTGGCCAAGGCCCGCGCCGCCGAAATGGAAGAGGCGCAAGGTTTCGCGCCGGGCAAAAAAGCCATGAAGGAATTGAAGGAGCGGGTGGCGGACGAATTGCTGCCGCGCGCCTTCAGCATCCGCAGCAATGTCTGGACCTGGATCGACCCGGTCAACGGTTGGTTGGTGATCGACGCCGCCAGCCCGGGGAAGGCGGACGAAGTGATCAAGTTACTGTTGAAAGCCGTCGACAAGCTGCCCCTGGAAAGCCTGCGGGTGCAGCGCTCGCCGGTCGCCGTGATGACGGAATGGCTGCAGGCCGATGACGCGCCCAGCGGTTTCACGGTCGACATGGACACTGAATTGCGCGCCACCGGCGAAAGCAAGGCGACGGTGCGCTATGTGCGCCATACGCTGGAAGCGGACGATGTGCGGCGCCATATCGCGGCCGGCAAACAGTGCACGCGCTTGGCGATGACGTGGAACGACCGCATTTCCTTCGTGTTGACCGAATCCTTGGCGATCAAGAGCATCAAACCGCTTGACGTGATCAAGGAAACCGAGTCCAGCACCAAGAACGATGATGAGCGTTTCGACGGCGATATGATGTTGATGACCGGAGAACTGAGCAAATTGATGGTCGACGTGGTCGAGGCACTGGGCGGCGAGGCGAGCGCCTGAGTATTCGCGCCGACGGCTTCGGACCACAAAATGCCCGCATCAGCGGGCATTTTCAATGATCCATCTTCTTCGCGCCAGGGCCGCGGCCGCCGGCTCGGTTCACAGGGCTTGAAACACGCCGGCGGCGCGGTTTTTTTGCACATTATCCCAAGTGAAAATTTTGCCGTTCATGGCCACATACACGCCGACCGGCAAGATTTGCGCCGCCGCGCAGGCGAAACCCAGATTGAATAAGGCATCCGAATTGGCGATTGCATAGGGAATCATGGCGCCGGTCAGTACCACCGTCCGGTCCAGCTTGGCCGCCCCCAGCACGGCGGCCGTCTCGGGCATGGTGTCGGTGCCGTGGACGATGACGATGGCGGTCTCGGCGGCCGAGCGGCAGGCGGCCAGCACCCGGTCGCGGTCGGCGTCGCCCATGTCGAGCGAGTCGAGCAGCGGCAACTGTTGCAGCACGGTGTCCACCGTCATCCGGCCGCGCGCGAGCGCTTCCGGCACATGGCTGGCGCCGAAGCCCAGCGAGCCGTTCAGTTCGTTGTAATGCTTGTCGAAAGTGCCGCCGGTGGCGAGGATGCGCAGTGTCATGGTGTGACCGTGGTTCGGTGGTAAATGAGGCGCATCATAACGTGAAGCGGCGTGCCCGTGTGGCGGCGTCGGCCATCAAGTTTTTTGCCGTGCCGAGCCGCCTGCGCGGCCGGCCGCTGAGGTACACTAAGCGCTTGCCGGTCGCGGGATCGCCGGCGACCGGCGCCCCCGGCGGCGGCCGGGCCGGCTTGGCGCGATCCCCCATCGACTCGCACGGGCATTCTTGATCGGCTATTGGTTAATGTATGAAAGCGCTCGCTCCCGGTACCGTTATTTTTCATCGCCATCGCGGTTATGGCGTCATCACTTCCGTTAATTTGCTGACCGGCTGGATCGCGGCCCGTTTCGGCGCCGAGGCACGCACCCTCGACTTGAATTTGTCGACCGACGACGTGCAGTTCGCCGACGGCGAAGCGATTTTGTTCCGCCGCGCGCCGCCCGACCGCATGCCGCACGCGCGCCTGATGGCGATGGTGCGCGCGCTGCACCGGGCCGGCTATCAGCGCCTGTATCTTTATTCCTGGCCGAAACCTTCCGGCTTGCACTGGCGTTGGCATTTGTTCACCGGTCCGCGCGACTGGATGCAGCGGCCGTGGCGCGAGGGCTGGTACGGCTCCGGCGCCGATTACAACGTCAACCCGGTCATGGGCTGGGGTGACACGCCCGGCGCCTCGACCGAGGAATTGATTCATGCGCTGGCCAAATTCGATCCCCAGGGCCTGGCCCGGGCGATCGGGCGCGACGAGGATCATAGCGCCTGGTTCGAGGGCGTGTGCGATGCCTTGTTGCCGGGGTATATGTACAGCCTGGACATGCAGCGCCCGGCCGGCGGCCCCCTGAGCGACATGCCGCCGGTGCCCGTGATCGCGGTGCGCGCCGGCTTGCCCGTGTATACCGGCCCGGCCCTGAGCTGGCCGCCGGGCTGGGCCGGCTTGTGGACCCGCGCGCACGTGATGCCGGCCGCGCCCATCACGCTGGACGGGGTGCCGGTGTTGCGTTAGCCGGCCGCGCCCGGCCCGGGTTTGACGTGCTTTGTGTATTCCGGGTTGAGCAGCGTGGCGCACACGCCGTGGTCGAAGTCGACCAGATTTTGAAACGCGGCGCGGAAATACAGCTCGTAGCTATCTTGCTCGACATAACCGAGGTGGGGCGTGGCTAGCACGTTCGGCATGCGCAGCAGGGGTGCGTCCGGGGTCAGCGGTTCGTTCTCGAACACATCGAGCGCGGCGGCCCCCGGCCGGCCTTGTTCCAGGGCCGTTTCCAGCGCGCCCGCTTGCACCAGTTCGGCCCGGCTGGTATTGACGAACAGGGCGCTTGTTTTCATGCGCGCCAGATCCTCGGCCGTGACCACGCCGCGGGTGGTCTGGTTCAAACGCAGATGGAGCGTGAGCACGTCGGCTTGCTCGAAAAAAGCGGCGCGCGACGGCGCCGCCTGATCGCCGGCGGCCACGGCCGCGTCGCGGCTGGCTTGGCTACCCCACACCAGGACCCGCATACCGAAGGCGCGCCCGTAGCCGGCGATCATTTGACCGATCTTGCCGTAACCCCAGATCGCCAGGGTGCGACCCTTGAGCGCGCTGCCCAGGGTGTTGCGCGATTGATCGATCGAGGCCGTCTGCCACAAGCCATCCTTCAGATTGTTCGCATACGGCACGATCTGGCGCCGCGCCGCCATGATCAAGGCCCAGGTCAGCTCGGCCGGGGCGGTCGGCGAACCGGTCCCTTCCGCGATCGCCACGCCCAGCTCCGTGGCGGCCGTCACATCGATATGGCCGCTCACTTTTCCGGTTTGCGAAATCAGTTTCAAATTCGGCAGTTTAGCCAGCAGCGCCCGGTTCAAGACGGTGCGCTCGCGTATCAGCACCAGCGCATCGTAGGGCGCCAGCCGGATCGCCAACTGGCCCACCCCGCGCGAGGAATTGGTGAACACTTTCACCTCGTGCCCGTCTAATAGGGAGAAGCAGGCCAGCGTACGCGCGCTGTCTTGGTAATCGTCAAGAATGGCAATTTTCATGGGTGGGGGCGGTTTGTCGGGTGGATTAAGTAGGGAAATAACGGGTTCGGACGGCGCCTGCATAGCTTACTACTTTAGTCGGGTATTCTTCCTACATTTTTGTCTGAAACGCATATTGGCAGGTGTACAATCGCCGACAATTTTAGAATTCTTCATCCGCATTCGCGGCATGGCGGCCCGCTCGCCGGCCGGATCGGGCGCCATCGACCGGGCGCCGCCGCGCCGCCATGGCCGGCGGGCCGGGCACCGACGACGCTCCTGAAAAGATTTCTTATTGGCATTGGAGGTAGTATGAATCAGCCCGTCATGGGGGGCGTCGCGGCACTGAACGTCCCAGCTTACATCAAACATCAACGGCTTATCAATTGGGTGGCGGAAATCGCCGCCCTCGCCAGGCCCGAACGGATTCATTGGTGCGACGGCTCGGCGGCCGAATACGACCGGCTGTGCGGCGAAATGGTCGCGGCCGGCACCATGAAGAAATTAAATCAGGAAAAGCGCCCCAATTCCTATCTGGCCTGGTCCGACCCGAGCGATGTGGCGCGGGTGGAAGACCGCACCTTCATCTGCTCGGCCACCAAGGAAGAGGCCGGCCCCACCAACAACTGGACCGCGCCCCAGCAGATGCGCGACACCCTGCACGGCTTGTTCGAGGGTTGCATGCGCGGGCGTACCTTATATGTGGTGCCGTTTTCGATGGGGCCGCTCGGCTCGCCGATCGCCCACATCGGCGTCGAGCTGTCCGACTCGCCTTATGTGGTGGTCAACATGAACATCATGACGCGCATGGGCCGCGCGGTCTACGACACGCTGGGCACGGATGGCGCCTTCGTGCCATGCGTGCACAGCGTGGGCGCGCCCCTGGCCGCCGGCCAGGCCGACGTGGCGTGGCCGTGCAATCCGACCAAATACATCGTCCATTTTCCCGAGACGCGAGAAATCTGGTCGTTCGGGTCCGGTTACGGCGGCAACGCCTTGCTGGGCAAGAAGTGTTTCGCTTTACGCATCGCCTCGCACATGGGCCGCCAGGAAGCGCGTGCCGGCGGCCCCGGCTGGCTGGCCGAACACATGCTGATACTGGGCGTGGAAAATCCGGCCGGCGAGAAACATTACGTGGCGGCCGCGTTTCCCTCGGCTTGCGGCAAGACCAACTTCGCCATGCTGATCCCGCCGGCCGCTTTCCAGGGTTGGAAAGTGAGCACCATCGGCGACGATATCGCCTGGATCAAGCCGGGCGCGGACGGCCGCCTGTACGCCATCAATCCGGAGGCCGGTTACTTCGGCGTGGCGCCCGGCACCAACGAGCAAACCAATTTCAATTGCATGGCTTGCCTGCGCGAGAACACCATCTTCACCAATGTCGCCCTGACCGACGATGGCGATGTCTGGTGGGAAGGCATGAGCGAGCAGGCGCCGGCCCATCTGCTCGATTGGCAGGGGCGCGACTGGACTGCGGCCAGCGGCGCCAAGGCGGCCCATCCGAACGCCCGCTTCACCGTGGCGGCCACGCAAAACCCGGTGATCGACCCGGCCTGGGATGACCCGGCCGGCGTGCCGATCTCGGCCTTCATTTTCGGCGGGCGGCGTTCCACCACGGTGCCGCTGGTCACCGAGGCGCGCGATTGGGCCGAGGGGGTCTACATGGCCGCCACCATGGGCTCGGAAACCACGGCCGCCGCCGCCGGGCAGATGGGGGTGGTGCGGCGCGATCCGTTCGCCATGCTGCCTTTCATCGGCTACAACATGAGCGACTATTTCCAGCACTGGTTGGACCTGGGCAGCAAGATCGGCGCCATCGAGGGTGCCGTGTTACCGAAGATTTTTTGCGTCAACTGGTTCCGCACCGACGCCGGCGGCAAGTTCGTCTGGCCCGGCTTCGGCGACAATATGCGGGTCTTGCGCTGGATGCTGGAGCGCATCGCGGGCCAGGGCGGCGGGGTCGACACCGCGCTGGGCACCAGCCCCCGTTTCGGCGACTTGAACTGGGATGGCTTGCCATTCACGCAAGAACAATTCGACACCATCAGCGCGATCGAGCGGCAAGCCTGGCTGGACGAATTAGCCTTGCATGGCGAGCTGTTCGACCGGCTGGCCCACCATTTGCCGGCCGAGCTGGCCGCGACCCGGGACCGTCTGGCGCGGCGCCTGGGGGCGTGAGCCGAAGCGCGGCGATAGCGCGGCGCGCTTGCCGCGCCGCGCTATCGCCGTGGCTTATTTTTTCTGCTGCAACAAAGGCCCCAGGTATTTGCCGGTCACGCTGTCCGGATTGGCGGCCACCTCCTCCGGCGTGCCGGTGGCGATGATCTGGCCGCCGCCGGCGCCGCCCTCCGGACCCAGATCGACCAGCCAGTCTGCCGTCTTGATCACGTCGAGATTGTGCTCGATGATGACCAGGGTGTTGCCCTGGTCGCGCAGGCGGTGGATCACCTTGAGCAGCAAATCGATATCGTGGAAATGCAGGCCGGTGGTCGGCTCGTCCAGGATATACAGGGTGCGGCCGGTGTCGCGTTTGGACAATTCCAGCGACAGCTTGACCCGCTGCGCCTCGCCGCCCGAGAGGGTGGTGGCGCTCTGGCCCAGGCGGATGTAACCGAGCCCGACATCGAGCAAGGTGTGCAGCTTGCGCGCGATCACGGGAACCGGCTTGAAGAATTCATGCGCCTCTTCCACCGTCATGGCCAGCACCTCGGTCACGTTTTTGCCCTTGTAATGGACTTCCAGCGTTTCCCGGTTATAGCGCTTGCCGTGGCACACATCGCACGGCACATATACGTCCGGCAAGAAATGCATCTCGACCTTGATCACCCCGTCGCCCTGGCAGGCTTCGCAGCGCCCGCCCTTGACATTGAAGGAGAAGCGGCCCGCGCTGTAACCGCGTTCCTTGGCGGTCGGCACGGTGGCGAACAAATCGCGGATCGGCGTGAACAAACCGGTGTAGGTGGCTGGATTGGAGCGCGGGGTGCGTCCGATCGGGGCTTGATCGACCGCGATCACCTTGTCGAAATGCTCCAGGCCGCTGATCGAATCGTGCGGCGACGGTTCCGTCTGCGAACCGTAGAGATGGCGCGACAGGGCCGGATACAGGGTATCGTTGACCAGCGAAGACTTGCCCGAGCCGGACACGCCGGTCACGCAGGTCATCAAGCCGACTGGCAGCCGCAGGGTGACATTTTTCAGATTGTTGCCGGTGGCGCCGGCGATCACCACTTGCTTGTCCGGATCGGCCGGGTGGCGCTGCTTCGGCACGGCGATTTTCAAGGTGCCGTTCAAGTATTTCGCCGTCAGCGAATTTTTGTTCTTGAGAATATCCTTGAGCGTGCCCTGGGCGATGATCTCGCCGCCATGCACCCCCGCGCCCAGGCCCATGTCGACCACGAAATCGGCGGTGCGGATGGCGTCCTCGTCGTGCTCGACCACCAGCACGCTGTTGCCGATGTCGCGCAAATGCTTGAGCGTTTCGATCAAGCGGTCGTTGTCGCGCTGATGCAAACCGATCGACGGTTCGTCGAGCACATACATCACCCCCGTCAAGCCGGAACCGATCTGCGAGGCCAGCCGGATACGCTGGGCTTCGCCGCCGGACAGGGTGTCGGCGCTGCGGTCGAGCGACAGATAATCGAGGCCCACATTGTTGAGGAACTTCAGGCGCGAGACGATTTCCTTGACCACGCGGTCGGCGATTTCCTTCTTGGAACCGGTGAGTTTGAGTTTTTCAAAGAAATCGAGCGTCTCGCGCAGCGGCTTGGCCGCCACTTCATATATCGCGCGTTGCTGCTTGCCGGTGCCGACCTTGACGAAACGCGCCTCGACCCGCAGCCGCGCCCCGTGGCAGGATGGACATTGTTTTTCATTGATGAACTTAGCCAGTTCTTCCTTGACCGCCATCGAATCGGTTTCGCGGTAGCGCCGCGACAGATTGTTGACCACGCCTTCGAAGGTATGCTCGCGCACCACCGAGCGGCCGCGCTCGTTGACATAGGCGAACGGAATCGCTTGCTTGCCCGAACCGTAGAGCACCACTTGCTGCGAATTGAGCGCTAATTGCTCGAACGGCATATCGAGATCGAATGCATAGAATTCGGACAAATTCTTGAGCATCTGGAAGTAAAACTGATTCCGCCTATCCCAACCCTTGACGGCGCCCGAGGCCAGCGACAGATTGGGGAACGCCACGATCCGTTTCGGATCAAAGAATTCGATGTGGCCCAATCCGTCGCATTCCGGGCAGGCGCCCATCGGATTGTTAAACGAAAACAGGCGCGGTTCCAGCTCTTGCAGGGAATAGCCGCACTCGTTGCAGGCGAATTTGTTGGAATAAACGTGTTCTTGGGCCGTATCCATTTCGAGCGCGATCGCGCGCCCGTCGGCCAGGCGCAGCGCCGTCTCGAAACTTTCGGCCAAGCGTTGTTTGATCTCGGGATTGACCTTGACCCGGTCGATCACCACGTCGATGCTATGTTTTTCGGTTTTTTTCAGCTTGGGCAAATCGTCGATTTCGACGATGCGCGCCTCGTGGGTGCCGCTTTGCACGCGGAAACGCACGAAGCCCTGGGCTTGCATTTGTTCGAACAAATCGACGTGCTCGCCCTTGCGGTTGGCCACCACGGGGGCCAGTATCATCAGTTTGGTGTCTTGCGGCATGGCCAGCACCGCGTCGACCATCTGCGACACCGTTTGCGCCGCCAGCGCATGGTCGGGGTGATTGATGCAGTAGGGCGTGCCGACACGCGCGTACAGCAGGCGCAAGTAATCGTGGATCTCGGTCACGGTGCCGACCGTCGAGCGCGGATTGTGCGAGGTGGCTTTTTGTTCGATGGAAATGGCGGGCGACAAGCCCTCGATCAAATCGACATCCGGCTTTTCCATCAATTGCAGGAATTGGCGCGCGTAGGCCGACAACGATTCGACATAGCGGCGCTGCCCCTCGGCATACAAGGTGTCGAACGCCAGCGACGACTTGCCGGAGCCGGACAAGCCGGTGATCACGATCAACTTGTTGCGCGGGAGGTCGAGATTGATGTTTTTCAGGTTGTGCGTACGTGCGCCGCGAATGCGGATTAGTTCCATGTGTTTGCCTTAAACGGGTCAGCCTCATACTATAGCCGTGTTTCGAAAGCGACGTCCGGAGAGACGATTGTAGCGTCCACAGGTGCGGCGAGGGCATATCGATGTTGCTCAGGATTGGGTAACTTGACACTGTATATAATACCAGTGTTCATTGCGTAAACAAAACGCCTGCGGTGTGTGCGAGCGGCGCCGGAAGCGGCTGTCGCCATAAAAAAAGCCCGTCGTGGCGCCGGCGGGCTTGTGTCGCGCGATCCGGCGCGGTCGGAGCCGCGCCGGTGCTTAGCGGACTTGCTTCAAGTCGTCCGCCAACATCTTGCTGACGATGGCGGAAGCGGTGGTCATGGCGGTGCGCAGCAGTTCGGGTTCCCGCATGTATTCATCGAATTCTTTCGAGGTTTTATTGTCTGAATTGAAAGGTAATACGCCATCGGTTTTTTGCCAGACCACGGTGCCGTCCGCCTTTTTCATGGTCGCCGCGACCTTCATCGTCGGATACAGCGCGCTGAACCCATGTGTCTGGCCCAAGCCATAGAATTGCACCACCAGCGTCACTTCGGCATCGCTGGCCGTGGCCGGATCGACCACGGTCAAGCCCGCGCCTTCGACGGCGCGTTTGAATTCGGCCGCCAAAATGTCGGGCAAGGAAATGTTGGCTTCCTTCATCTTGGCCACGATCGCTGCGCTGGGACCGGCGGTGCTGTCCGAGCCAAGCATGGCGCCAAGCGCGCCGCCGACCGCGGCCAGCGATTGTTCGCGACCATGGTAAAACATTTTTTCAGGAAGTGTGACGCTAGGATCGATCTTGATCGTTTTGATGGCGGCGCGGTCGGCGGCGCCCATGGGTGTGCTGGTGGCGCAGGCGCTCAACAGGGCGGCCATCACGAGTGGCAACAAGGCTTTGGCGCCCGTGCGCAGGAAAGAAAAGTTCATGGAGATGGTATCGGAAAGAAGGGAAGGAGGGCGGATCGGAATGCGCGCGCAGTATAGCGGTGAATTGCATATTTAGCAATCAAAGGTGATTTTTTGATCTTTTTATTTCACCGGACGGCATTTTTTCGGAAGAAAACGCGGCTTTACCGAAGCGGAAAAATACTGTATATAATATCAGTGTTTAGCCGTGCGGCTTGCTGTTTCCAAAGGGAAGCGGCAAGCCGGGTGGTCGCGCTCGTCGCTTGAATGGGGCCGGTCGAGCGCTCGCCTTGCCGAGGTGAGTCGCTTATAATCGTCGTTTAGAAAATATCCACGCGCGTCGCGGTCCGCCGCCGCAGCTCAACAGGAGTCATTCATGGCATCAGTCAACAAAGTCATTATCGTCGGCAATTTGGGCCGGGATCCGGAAATCCGCTATATGCCGAGCGGCGACGCCATCGCCAACATCGCTGTTGCGACATCATATAAGTCGAAAGACAAAAACACGGGCGAGCAAAAGGAAGTGACCGAGTGGCACCGCATCTCCTTTTTCGGCCGCTTGGCGGAAATTGTCGGCCAATACTTGAAAAAGGGTTCCTCGGTCTACGTCGAAGGTCGCTTGCAGACCCGCAAGTACACCGACAAAGATGGCATCGAAAAATATGCGACCGATATCGTCGCCGAGCAGATGCAAATGCTGGGTGGCCGCCAAGGCATGGGCGGCGGCGACGGCATGGACGATGGCAGCGGCGGTGGTTATGACGCGCCGCCTAGCCGTCCTGCCCCGTCCCCACGGCCGCAGCAGCAACAAGCGCCGGCCGCGCGCCCCGCGCCGAAGCCGGCGCCGAACTTCTCGGACATGGACGACGACATCCCGTTCTAATCGGATAGGATTGGTGTTGATTTTAAGCCCGTTCTTCGAGAGAAGAGTGGGCTTTTCCTTATGCTGCTGCGAGCGCGGTCAAATGCATTGGCGAGCGGGTTGGCAAGTCGTGCCGGATGGGCCAGCATCCCCAAGCAAGGCCATATGGACGCTGCTCCGTGTGGATCCGGTCGAGGATGGCTACGAAGCGGTGTTCCGCGTCGGCACATTGGTGGATTCGTCGCTGACAGCGCGCCTTGCGCCCGTTCCGCCTGCTGGCGTGCGCCTCACCGGCGTATCTGGTGCAACGCGGCATCCGCGTCATCCGGCCGACTTGAGCGGCCACGAATGCCTGGGGTATGCCAGCACGCGGGGCGAGTCGGGCGACTGGCGATTCTTGCGCGATGCCGCCAAATCGATGCCCGCGTCCATAGTCAGTCGCAGGTAAATAATGCCGCCGCCTTGCTCTCCTGCGCTCTGGACGGGTTCGGCATCGCTTTCATCGCGGGAGATTTGGTGCGATCGGCCATCGCCGGCGGGCAATGGGTGCGGATCGTGACGGCGTTCGATACCCATCGCGGCCATGCACTTGCTGTTTCATGCCGATCGGCATTGACGAGCAAGTTGCGCAGTTTTGTCGATCTGATCACGCGGGAGCTCGGCCCCGAGATGCTGCCGGGTGCGTGAACATGCCCGGTCCCGCGCCCGGCCAACTTGGCGAAGCGTGCGGCTTGATTCGGACGCTACAGTTCGGGCGAGCGCGCCATGCCCAGCGTGAGGGCGAGTCGCAAATCTTCCACATAAAGCTCGGGCTGTTCCCAAGCCGCGAAATGACCGCCGTTTTTGTGCTCGACATATGTATGAACGTTGACAAAGCGCGTGGCGAAACCGCGTGGCGCGGGCTTGGTGTCTTGCGCAAAAACGCTCAGTACGGTGGGCGTGTGCACATAACTCACCGGTGGCGCAAAGTCGACGTAGGGCGCGAACGATGTGCCGATCGTGCCCGTGAACCAATACGCGCTGATCCAGGTGAGCAAGTCCTCTTCCGAAAACGGCGTTTCCGCCCAGCCGCGCAGTTTCTCGAGCAGCCAGGCCGCCAGCCCGGCCGGCGAATCCGCCAAGCCCGGCGCAAGGGTATGCGGTTTGGTCGATTGTTGCGCGATATACGCGCCTTCCTTGCGCTGCCAGAGCGCCACGCGGTCGAGGTAGGCGAGATCGTCCGCGTCGAGTGCCGAGCGGTCCGCGAACACCGCATGTAATGGTGAAATATTTGTCAGGTGTAGCGCCCCGACCCGGTCCGGGTGCATCGCGGCCAATTGCTCGGCGATATCGGCCCCCACGTCCCCGGCCGAGATGACATAGCGCTCGTAGCCAAGCGAGCGCATTGCTTCGGCCACCAGGGCCGCCATGACCAGCACGTTCATGCCCGGCTCGCTCGCTTCCGGCGCGAACGGAAAGCCCGGTAGCGCCGGTACCACGACATGCACGTCAGAAAGTAGCGGCAGCACACGCTCGAAGCGCAGCACCGAGTCGGGCCATCCGTGCAGTAACACCACCACGGGCGCGTCGGCGGCGGCGGCGCGTTGATGTATCACCCGCAAGCTCTGGTCGCCGGCCTCGACCGTCTCCCACGGCAAGCCGAGGATGCGGCTTTCGTGGGCGCGCCAGTCGTAACGCTCGCGCCAGTAGTCGAGCAAGGCGGCGAGAAAGTCGGCATCGGTGCCGCGCGTCCAGCCGACTTGGCGGGGAAGGACCGGCCTGCGCGTGGCCGCGAGCCGTCGGTGCAGCTCATCGATGTCGACTTGGGGTATTGGACTGAGAAGAGGTGTAGGTTTCATGTGTACGAGCATACACATATTTCTTGTGTGCGACAATACACATCTTTATTGTGGCTTGGACGGGCGAATGAAACAGGAAGCAAGATGAGCGCCACGCCGCCCAGACCCAAGGATGCCGCGCGCACTCGCGAGCGCATTCTTGTCGCCGCCCGCCGCGAATTCGCCCGGGCCGGTTTCGCCGCGACCACCGTGCGCGCGATCGCCACCTCGGCGGCGGTGTCGCCCAATCTCATCACCCGCTATTTCGGTGGCAAGGAAGGACTGTTTGTCGCCGCGACCGAAGTCCATCTGAAGCTTGATCGCCTATTCGACGGCGCGCGCGCATCGCTAGGGCAACGGATGGCGGAAAGTATCGTCACCCGTTGGACCACGATGGAGGGGGAAGACCCGCTCCTGGTTCTGCTACGGGCCGCAGGCGAACGCAGCGAAGCCGCCAAGGCCTTATCGGTGTTTCTGGACCAAGAGTCGCTGGGACCGCTGCAAGGCCAATTGATGCGCTATGGCATGGATGAGCAGGACGCCCGCGCCCGTGCTCGCGCCATCGACATCTTCGTGCTCGGGATTACCTCGCGGCTACGCGTGCTGAGCGACGACCTCGGCGATACCGACGCGTTAAAGAGCTGGATCGCGCTCACCATTCAGCGGCTGCTGGACGCCGCCTAGACCCAACGGGCAGGTTTCCGGACGCGCGGTGCGGCGCCCGGTGCGTCACCTTATCTACCGCAAAAGTAGACATGTATACAATCCCGTGGTATCTTTCCGCTAGGATTTATATTCCCACAAGAAACTTCATGAGTCGCACAGCAATTTTCCGACTCTTCTATTTGATGGACATGGAAAAAAATGCGATATTTACATTCGGCGCTCTCCAGCCTCGCGGCGACCTTGATACTTTCCGCATGTGGCGGCAGCGCTGATATAAGCAAGCCGGCCGACGCGAGTCGCGCCGGCGTCACCGGCGCGTTGACTCCCACTCCCGTCACGCCTGCGGCGCCCGTCATACCCGTGGTCCCTGTCACCCAGGTCGTACCCGGCATTCCTGGCACGCCCGGCTTTCCCGTCATCCCTGGTTTGCCTGTGACGCCCGTGACACCGGCCACGCCGACACCGACCACGCCGGTCACGCCGCCGCCGGTGACGCCGGCGCCCGTTACGCCAACCCCGACGCCGACGCCAACGCCGACGCCAACACCGGCACCGACGCCGACCCCCGCACCGACGCCGACCCCGACACCGACGCCAACCCCGACGCCGACACCAACCCCGACGCCAACGCCGGCGCCAACCCCGACGCCGACACCGACACCAACCCCGACGCCGACGCCGACGCCGACGCCGACGCCGACGCCGACACCAACGCCGACCCCCGTCCCGACGCCGGTCCAGCTGGCCAGTATCGAATTGGCGCAAACCCACGTGATCGGGCCGCAGGGCCGCACCATGCAGTCGCCCAACGAAGTGAAGAACAACACCAACCGCAAGCTGGTGCTGATCGCCGACCGTTCCGCGCTGCTGATGCTGCAACCGCAGGCCGCCGTGAGCAAATTGCAAGTGCGCGCCAAGTTGGCCGACGGCCGTGTTTTGGGTCCCTTGAGCATGAACGCGCCCGACAAGTTGCCAGCCAGCGATGCCGGCCGGGCGCCGTATTCGACCAAGAAATACAGCGTGTTGTTGCCGGCCGAATGGTTGCAGATCGGTAGCACGCTGGAAGTGGGCCAGGCCGATTTCGCCGCCCCGACCGCCATCGCGCTCACCGTCACCCCCGGCGTGAGCCTGACGCACTACACGGTGCCCATGTATTTGTTCGGCGCGCGCGGCGCCAGATCGGTGGTGTCGGACTATGCGCTGAGCAGCGTGTCCACCGGCGCCTACCGCATCGACCAGGAATACCGCGAAAAACTGCCGGTCGCCAAATTGGAGCAAGGCTTCGCCGGCGCCGTGACCATGGACTTGCTGCCGCTGCCGGCCCGCAACGACAGCGAATTTTGCTACCCCGCCATGACGGTCGCTTCCTGGGCCGACTTCCAGGCCATCAAGGGCGACACCAACGCCCGCATGTTGCGCGTGCTGAACGACATGCGCGGCGGCATGGCCGGCCGCGACGGCGCCATGGCCGCCGGCTACTATGGCTTCGTGCAAACCATCGACGGCGCCAACCAAGTGGCCGCCTCGACCGGCGGTGGCTTGGGCGGCGGCGGGGTCGGCACTTCCGGCGGCGATTACCGTCCGGACAAGATCTATTCCGCCATCTTCAACCACGAGATGGGTCATGCCTACGGCTTGCCGCACGCCGATGCGGCCGCCGCCGCCGGCGACGATCCCTACCCGATGGGCAGCAAGAGCGGGTCGAGCTGGAGCTACGACGCGATGCGCAATCAATTACTCAGCCCGCTGCAAATCGCCGGCAAATCCTGCGACGGCCGCACCGTCAACAATAGTTGTTACCAGCGCACGCCCATGTCCGGCGGCGACGACGACCGCGACATGACCACTTACCGCTGGAACACCTTCTCCGACTACCAGGCCGCCATCATGCAGCAGGGTTTTCTCGACAAGGTGGTGCGCGACGACAGTTATGACGGCGGCTACAAGCGCTGGAACCGGGCCGCCGCCAAGTTCGAGAAATTGTCCGGCGAGGAAAGGGCGAAAATCGGCGTCGATGTGCTGCGTCCCAAGCAGCAGATTCTGACCGTGATCGGCTCGGTATCGCATTTCAACGCCGCGCCGACCGCCAGCCGTTTGTTTGTCACCCCGGCCTGGACCGGCAACCTGCCGAGACAGCTGGACCCGACCGTGCAGTCCGATCTGGACTTGACCAACAGCGGCAATCCGGGCGGCTGGAGCGGCTATTACTGCCTCAACGGCGGTTGCGACTACACCCTGGTGGCCACCTACGGCGATGGCACCGTGGTGCGCGATCTGTTGCAGGTGGGTTACCACCGCTTCGGTTATCCGGTCTACACCGATTCCGGCGTGCGCGATTCGGCCAAAAACGTGCTCGATGGCGATAATTTCGCCACCTACGCCGTTAATTTGCCGGCCGGACATGGCGGCTTGAGCAAGTTGCAAGTGTTCAGCACCCCGTTCGGCTCCAAATGGCAAGATAAGCTGACGGCGATCCGCGCGGCCGATCTCGGCTCGAACAGCTACCCGCTGGTCAACGAGTGGACGCCCGGCACCGAGTTCACCGGCGGCAACGGCGCAGCGGGTACCACCCAGTTCAACGCCGGCGTGTGCCAGGCAAGCGCCACGGTGAAATACCCGACCCGCTAACAACGCACGTGAGCCGCGCCGTTTGTATCGGCGCGGCTGAGCCAGCCCGTCGACATGCCGTCGGCGGGCTATTTTATTTTGGCCTCGGCGCGTACTGCCACCTAGCTTCGTCATCGAACTCGCCGGCGTCAGCTGTGCCCAGGCCCGACACTTGTCGAGCGCGCACAGGGCGCGATGGTGGAATGGGCCGACCATCGCGCGGGCTGATCGGCTTATTCGCCACAGCATGACCGATAAACCGGCGCCGGCATTGAGGGGGGCGCGCGATTCCGATACTATTTTCAGACAGTAACCATCGCGGCCGCCACTGTGGAACACGGCGCGCCAGGTTCATCTCGATAAAGGGTTCGTCCATGCCGAATAACACGACGCCGTCGAACGCCCATGCCGCTTGGCCCGTCAAATCGAGCGAGACGGTGGACGGCGCGACCGTTGCCCCGTCCTCGGTCGAAAAAGAGGAAAAGAAGCGGCTCGGCAGAGAGGGCGAGGATAAGCTCAACGACTGGTTCAAGTCGCAAAAAGTGGCTTACGTCGCCGTTTGCCAGCGGCCCGACACCTTCGCGCCGATGTTTTCCGGCACCACCAAGCGGCCCGATTTCATGCTGCTGCTCGAAGGCGTGGGCATGATCGCGGTCGACGCCAAAAATTGCGCCTTGCGGCAGGGCGATCGCTTCACCTTGGCCAAGGAACGCGAGTTGAAGTTGTCGGTCAACTTCGAACGCCTGTTTAGAATGCCGCTGTGGTATGCCTACCGCAACAACGCCGACGAACACAGCCCCTGGTATTGGATCAGCGCCTTGAAGGCCATCGAGGTCGGCGAGGACGCGGGCAAGCAGGGCGGCGAAATCTACCTCAGCATCAAATTGGAGCATTTCGAGCGGATGGATACCGCCGCCGATTTAGCCAAGTTGTTCACGCATCGCATGCCGTCCTATGCGAAAGTGTCGGCGCTGCCGCTGAAGTCTTGACGGCCCGGCCCATGCCCGTCTGCGCCGGGTGATCGCCCAAGCCGAACTGCTGGTCTATCCCGACGCGGTATGGAGCGCGTTGGTGCCCAGCGCAGACCCGGAGCGCGAGCGCTTCGTCTTGTTCAGTTTTCATTTCACGCCCGGCCTGGATAATTCGGGATTCGTCGGTTGGCTGGCATCGCATCTGAAAGCGCAAACCGGCTCCGGGGTCATGCTGGTGTGCGGACAAAACTCGGGGCGCGGCGGCATCTTCGATTATTGGGGCGCGCCGCTGGCGGTGGCGCGGCAAGTGCTCGACGAAGTCCGCCTCCTGCGCGGCGAGTAAGGCGCACGCCGCTGTTTTTTCCTGCCGTTTTCGGGAAGCGCATTCCCGTTTTTGCCCGTATCGGTCCGTCTGCCAGGCGCCTACCATGTCGCCACCGGGCAGCGCGCGTCCGCGGGTGACGCGCCGCCGGTTCACCGTCATCTCCACTGAAAAGGCTGCATACAATGAAAACGGCAATCATAGGTTTAGGCAACATCGGCGCGACGCTGGCGCGCAATCTGACCGCTGGCGGCGCGCCCGTCATCGTGGCCGATAAAACCGGCGAGAAGGCGCACAGCCTGGCGCGCGAGCTCGGCGCGTCGGTCACGTCCATGTCGATCGCGGACGCCATCGGCCAGGCCGACACCATCGTCCTGGCGGTGTATTTCGAGGCCATCAAAGAACTGCTCGTCACTTACCGCAGCCAGTTCGCCGGCAAGATCATCGTCGATCCATCGAATCCGATCGCGCCCGACGGCCAGGGCGGCTTCCGCAAGACCATCGCGCCGGAGCAGTCGTCCGGGCAGCTGCTGGCCAAGCTGATTCCGCACGACGCCGAATTGGTCAAGGCGTTCGGCACCCTGGGCGCCGCGTCGCTCCAGTCGGCCGCGCACCGCCAGCCCGAGCCGGCGGTGCTGTTTTACGCGAGCGATTATCCGGAGGCGTCGCGCGCGGTGGCCAAGTTGATCGTCGCCAGCGGCTACGCGCCGCTCGCGATCGGCGGCATCGACCAGTCGATCCGGATCGAGGTGGGCGGTGACCTGCACGAGTTCGGCAAGCTGGGCAAGCCGGTGTCCGCGCAAGAAGCCACGGCGCTGGTCTGAGTCGCGCTAAAATCGGTCCGACCGAAGCCAAACGACAGAGCGACCGCCCGACATGAACAAATTCGCCGAAATGCACTTTTTTGTGACGGTGGTCGACGCCGGCAGCATGACGCAGGCGGCGCGCCGTCTCGGCACCACCAAGTCGATGGTCAGCCAGCGCATGCAACAGCTGGAGCAGCGCCTCGGCATCGGCTTGCTGGCGCGCGGCCGCCTCACGCGCGTGACCGAGCCGGGGCGGATTTTTTACGCGCACAGCGTGCGCATCCTGGCCGACGTGGGCGAGGCCGAGGACGCGGTGCTGGCCGGCCAGGCCAGCATGCGCGGCCATTTGCGGGTGGCCGCGCCCATGGCGTTCACCGCGCGCTACGCCGCGCCGATGCTGGCCGGTTTCGCCAAGCTGTATCCGGAGCTGCGCCTGGATATCGATTCCGACGACCGCCAGGTCAATCTGCACGATGAAAATTACGACCTGGCGCTGCGCCTGGGCGCTTTGCGCGACTCCAGCCTGGTCGCCAAACCGATGGCGCCGAACCGGCATGTGATCTGCGCCAGTCCGGCCTACCTGGCCGAGCGCGGGGTTCCGCTCGCGCCAGGCGATTTACATGCGCATGAAGGGCTGCTTTACGCCAACCGCGAACCGCAGGGAACCTGGCAGTTGCCGGTCGATGGCGAGCTCGCGTCGTTCCGCATCCGCTGCCGTATTCGCACCGACAACGGTTTCCAGTTGCTGGAGGCGGCCAAGGCCGGGCTCGGGCTGGCCATCCTGCCCACTTTCCTGGCCGCCGACGCGATCGCCGCCGACGCCTTGCGCATCGTGATGCCGGCGTTCGCGCCGTCCGGTGGCGCGCTGTCGGCCATCTACAGAAAATCGCACCGCGCCTCGCCCAAGATCCAGGCGCTGGTGAACTTCCTGACGGAGCGGATCGGGCGGCCGCCGATCTGGGATCGGGCGATTCAAGCGCAATTGCATGCCGCCGGCATGATCGACGGTTCGGAAATGCCGAACGGCTGATTCGGTTTTTCCCGGCTTATGTAGATTTCATCGTTGTCCTATTGTCTCGACGTTGGCGGATGTCCCGCCTCGTGGAGAAAATATGATCAATCAGGAATCGCGGATAGCCGATGTCATCATCGTCGGTGGCGGCTCGGCGGGCGCCGTCATGGCCAGGCGTCTGAGCGAAAACGGCGCGCGCCAAGTGCTGCTGCTCGAAGCCGGCCACAATTACGCGCCCCAGGGCTACCCGCAGCCGATCGCCAGCAGCGACATTCTGGGCGCGAACGGCGATCCCGCGTTCGAATGGGGTTATCGCAGCGCGCCCGGATATGTAGGGCATCCGATCGGCGCGGTGCGCGGCAAGGTGGTGGGCGGCAGTTCCGGCGTCAACGGCGCGGTGGCGATCCGCGCGCGGGCCGAGGACTTCCAGCGCTGGAATTTGCCCGGCTGGAGCTATGACGAGCTACTGCCCGCCTTTAAAAAGCTGGAGCGCCGCAGCGGCGGCGACGACGCCCTGCATGGACGCGAGGGACCGCTGCCGGTGCGCCAGCTGGGCATCGAAGATATCACGCCCATGCAGCGCGCCTTCGTCGCGGCCGCGCTGGCCCGGGGCTACCGGGCGGTCGACGATTTCGACGGCGCCGACGCGCATGGCGTCGGGCCGTATCCGATGAATATCGTGGACGGTGTGCGCGTCAACACCGGCATGGCCTATCTGTCGCCGGAGGTGCGCTCCCGGCCCAACCTGACCATCCGCGCCGACACCATGGTCGACCGGGTGCTGTTCGACGGCCGGCGCGCGGTCGGCGTGCGGCTGGCCGATGGCGAACAACTGCTGGCCGGCGAAGTCGTTCTGTCGGCCGGCACCTACGGCAGCGCCGCCATCTTGCTGCGTTCCGGTGTCGGCCCGGCGGCGCATCTGCGCCAGTGGGCCATACCGCTGGTGGCCGATCTGCCGGTCGGCCTGAATCTGGTGGATCACCCTTTCTATTACAACGCGTATGCCGCCAAGGCGTCCGCGCTGGGCGCGCGCTCGCCCGTGATCGGCGCCAAATTGTGGACCCGTAGCGCGGACGCGGCGCCGGGCGAACTCGATTTGCACATCACCGCGACCCACCTTTTGCCGCCGCGGCCAGGGGTGGAGGTGGGCTTCGTGCTGGCGGTGGCGCTGACCCGGCCCTTGTCGCGTGGCCGGCTGTCGCTGACCAGCCGCGATCCGCTGGCGCCGCCCCACATCGATCTCAACTTTCTGGCCGACCCGCGCGACCGGGCGCGCTTGCTGGAAGGCGTGAAGCTGGCCCGCGAGATCGGCCAGACCGCGCCGCTGGCGGCGCTGATCGAGACCGAGCTCGATCCCGGCCCGCAAGCGCAATCGGACCAGGCCATCCTGGCATCCATCGAAGCGACCCTGGACACCTACCACCACCCGACTTCGACCGCGCCCATGGGTCCGAGCGGCGACCCGGCGGCGGTGGTCGATCTGGAAGGACGGGTGCACGGCCTGGATCGGCTGCGGGTGGTGGACGCCGCCATCTTCCCGGACGTGCCTTCGGTCGCCACCAATATCACCGTCATCGCCGCCGCCGAGCATATCGCCCGGCGCTACGAATGACCCCATCGAACCTGACGAAAGACGATATGAAAAATACGATTGCATTGAACTGGATCGACGGCCAATGGGTGGATTCGGGCACGCACCGCGATTCCATCAACCCCGCCACCTATGCGCGCATCGGCAGTTATGCCGACGCCGGCTTGCCCGAGGCGAGCGGCGCGGTCGCGGCGGCCGGGCGCGCCCTGCGCGACTCCGCCTGGCAAGACGACCGCGCCTTGCGCTCGCGGGTGCTGCACGAACTGGCCGACGCCTTCGAGCGTCACGCCGAGCAGTTGATCGCGCTGCTGGCCAGCGAGAACGGCAAGATCGAGGCGGAAGCCCGTTTCGAGGTAAGCATGGTGCCGTCCAAGTTGCGCTATTACGCCGCGCTCGTGCGCACCGAGCATGGCCGCGCCGCCGAGCCGAAGCCCGGCTCCCTGTCGGTGCTGCTGCGCGAGCCGATGGGCGTGGCCGGCATCATCGTGCCCTGGAACTCGCCCGTGGTGCTGATGATCCGTTCGCTGGCGCCGGCCCTGGCCGCCGGCTGTACCACGGTGATCAAAATGCCGGGCCAGACCGCGCAAACCAACGCCCTTGTGGCCTGGATCATGTCGCAGGCGCCCTCGCTGCCGCGCGGCGTGGTCAATCTGTTCAGCGAATCGGGCGCGACCGGCTCCAAATGGCTGGTCGAGTCGCCCGATGTGCCGGTGATCAGTTTCACCGGCAGCAGCGCCACCGGGCGCGCCATCGCGGCGGTGGGCGCGCGCCACCTCAAGCGCTTCGGCCTGGAGCTGGGCGGCAAGACGCCGATGATCGTTTTCGACGACGCCGACCTCGATGTCGCCGTGCCCAAGCTGGAAAAGGCGCTCACCGTTTTTTCCGGCCAGTTTTGCATGACCGGCTCGCGCCTCTTGGTACAGCGCGGGATCGCCGACGCCTTGCGCGCGCGGCTGGCGGCGCGCCTGGCCGAGGTCAAGGTGGGGCCGGCCTCCGACCCGGCCAGCGAGATGGGGCCGCTGATCGACAAGGCCAACGTGGCGCGGGTGGACCAGGTGGTGCGGGCCGCCATCGCCGCCGGCGCGCGCGTGATCGTGCGCGGCGGCCCGGCCACCGAAGGCGCCTTGGCCGCCGGCGCGTTTTATCGGCCCACCTTGCTGGAGGTGGACGACCCGGACCTCGATATCGTGCAGAAGGAGACCTTCGGGCCGGTGCTGACCTTGCAGATTTTCGACACCGAGGCCGAGGCGATCGCCCTGGCCAACAACAGCGAATACGGTCTGGCCGCCAGCATCTGGAGCCGCGACATCGACCGGCCCTTGCGGGTGGCGCGCAGGCTGGAAGCGGGCACCGTCTGGATCAACGACTGGGCCGTGGTGTACGACGAATTCGAGGAGGGCGGCTACAAACAGTCCGGCCTCGGGCGCCTCAACGGGATGGCCGCGATGGACGATTTCATCCAGTACAAACATATCACGCTCAGTTCGGGCAGCGTGCCGCGCTAAACCTTCAACCCCTATCGGGCGGCGACGTTTCCCCGCCTGGAAGTATCGATCATTTCACCACAACGGAGCGACCACCATGGCACTGACCCCTGCGGATAAACTGGACATCACCGAGCAAATCCACCGTCACCAACGCTACATCGACAACGACGCCAGCCCGGCATCGGCGCGGAAATACGCCGACCTGTATTGGCCGGACGCGACATTTCATACTCTCTACACCAACCCGGTCGGGCTGTACCAGGGTACCGACAGCATCCGCCAGTTGTATGACTATGCGCACAGCGCTTTCCCGATCGACCAGCAAAAGCATCTGGTGTCCACCATGGTGCTGGAGGGCGACGGGAACGAGGCGACCGTGGAGTGGTACTGGATCGTCATGTGGCGCAAGGCGTTCACCGGGCTGGTCTCATCGGGCACGTATGTCGACCGTTTTCAAAAACGCGACGGCGTGTGGAAATGCCTGGAGCGCAAGCACGCGGTGGACGACAACTGGCCGCGCCCTTATTTCGACGATTTGATGGCCCGCGCCGCGGCCCGCTAGACACCAGCGCGCCGCCCTCGCGCGGCGCAATTTACCGGAAAGTTCAACTTGAATTCGACCTTGAATAACACCGCGCTCCACCAGGCGCTCCTGGACGCGCTGCGCGCGACCTTCGGCCATCACCCCGGATGGCGCGCCACGCATGCCAAAGGCGTGCTTGCCGGAGGCACCTTCGTCGCCGGCGCCGAAGCCAAGGCGCTCACGCGCGCCGCCCATCTGCAAGGCCAGGCGGTGGCGTTCAGCGCGCGGTTCTCCAATTTCAGCGGCGTTCCCGGCACCGCCGATGGCGACCCCGGCGCCAACCCGCGCGGGCTAGCGCTGCGTTTCATGCTCGCCGATGGCGGCCACACCGATATCGTGGCCCATTCCTTCGATGGTTTTCCGGTGGCGACGCCGGAAGCGTTTCTGACTTTTTTGGAGGGCATCGCGGCCGGCGCGGCCGACCCGCCCGATCCGGCGCCGCTGGCGGCCTTCCTGTCGGCCCATCCGGTCGCGCGCGCCTATCTGGACGCGCCCAAGCCCGCGCCGTCCAGCTACCTGGCCGAATCCTATTATGGCGTCAACACCTTCCGCTTCCTCGATGCCCGGGGCCGGGCGACCCACGGGCGCTATCGCATCGAGCCGGTTCAAGCCGCGCCGCCGTTGAGCGACGAGCGGGCACGCGCCATGCCGCCCGACTTTTTGGCGCGCGAGCTGGCCGCGCGTCTGCGACAGGCGCCGTGCGCGCTGCGGCTGATGCTGCAAATCGCCGCGCCCGGCGACGCGCTCGACGACGGCTCGCTCGCATGGCCGCGCGGCGGCCCGTCCGCGCGCCGCGAAATCACGCTCGGCACCCTCACCGTGGAGACCATGGACCCGGCGGGGGATCCGGCCCGACAGCTGGCCGATCAACGCGCGCTGGACTTCAACCCCGGCGGTCTCACTGACGGCATCGAAGCCTCGGGCGATCCCATGATCGGGGCGCGCGCGGCCATCTACCGGCTCGCGGCGCGGCGGCGCCAGGGCGACGCGCGATGAACGCCGCCGCCGCGCAAGGGCAGGCGATCAGCGTGATCGTGCACGAGGTGCGCGCGCGGCACCGCATGCAATACGAGCGCTGGATGGCCGAGGCGACGGCGGCCCACCGGCGTTTTCCCGGCTATCTGGCGGGCGATGTGATCAGGCCGGTGGGTGAGCGTTTGCGCTATGTGGCGATCCTGCGTTTCGCCAGCGCCGACGCGGCCCAAGCCTGGCTCGGTTCCTCGGTGCGGCGCGAATTGCTCGACCGCGCCGCGCCGTGGCTGGCGCGCCCGGACCGCTATCAAGTCCACCACGACGAGGAGTTCTGGTTCAATCCGCAGCGCGGCGTGGGCATGCCGAAACGCTGGAAGCAATGGGTGTTATCGACCCTGGCGGTGTTTCCGCTGTCGACCTTGCTACCGTGGGCGCTGGTGGCGGCGCTCGGCCCGCTGGCACCGGCGCTGCCGGCCATCGTGCTCAAGGCGCTGGGCGCCGGCGCCATCTCGGCGCTGATGGTGTATTGGCTGATGCCGTCCCTGACCCGCTTGGCGGCGCCATGGTTGTCGCGCTGACGGCGCCGGTCGCCGCGCCGGAGATGGCACCATGATGACCGATTTGAACGCGCTGTCGGTGTTCGCCAAAGTGGCCGAAACCAGCAGTTTTTCGGAGGCGGCGCGGCGCTTGCAGATGCCGCTGTCGACCGTCAGCCGGCGCATCGCCGAACTGGAAAACCAGCTGGGCGTGCGGCTGCTGGAACGCTCGACCCGGCTGCTGCGCTTGACCGATATCGGCAGCGAGCTGTATCAGCATGCGCGCGCGAGCTTGCAGCTGCGCGCGGCGGTGGACCAAGCCGTGTCCGACCAACTGGGCGAGGTGTCCGGCTTGTTGCGCCTGTCCGCGCCGCCCCATATCGCCGACGCCGTGCTAGCGCCCGTGATGTGCGCGTTCCAGGAAGCGTATCCCCGGGTGCGGGTGCGCGCCGTCATCGCCGAGCGCCATCTCGATCACATCGCCGACGAAGTCGATCTGGCGTTCCGGGTCGGCCCGTTGAAGGATTCGTCGCTGGTGGCGCGCACGCTGATGCGCTACCGGCACCGTCTGGTGGCCTCGCCCCGCTATCTCGGCCGCGCGGCGCCGCCGTCGCTGCCGTCCGACTTGGCGCGGCATCGCTTGCTGGGGTTTTCGCCCGATGCCAGGGATTGCGACTGGCGATTCACCCACGTGTCCAAGGCGGATCAAGAAACGCTCACCTTCGCGCCGGCCCTGGCGATGAACGACTACGCGGGCCTGACGGCGGCCTTGCTGATGGACGCCGGCATCGGCGAATTGCCGCCCATGGCCTTGTCCCAGCTGTTAGCGCAGGGAAAACTGGTCGAAGTGCTGCCCGAGTGGCGTCTGGCCGGCTGCGACCTGTCGCTGGTCCATCTTGGCAATCGCCACATCGCGCGGCCCGTGAGCGCCTTCAATGAGTTCGCCACGCGCATGGTGCCGACCCTGTTCCCGCGCTTGCCTGGCTGAGCGCCGGCCGGGCGGCACTATAATGGGCGATCGGCGCGTGGACTGGGAAAATATGAAGGAAGCACCTGCTTCGACGCTGGCGTCGATTCTGCAACAAGCGGTCCAACTGCATCAGCGCGGCCGCTACGAGGCCGCGCTGGCGCTGTATCGCCAGGTGCTCGACATCGCGCCGCGCCAATTCGACGCCTTGCACCTGTCGGGCGTGATCGCGCGCCAGCTCGGCCAGCCCGAGCGCGCCGCCGCGCTGATCGCCGACGCCATCGCGATCGACCCGAGCCAGGCGGCCGCGCATTGCAATCTGGGCGCGGCCCTGCAAGACGCCGGGCGCGCGGCCGAGGCGTTGGCCAGTTACGAGCGGGCGCTCGCGCTCAAGCCGGATTACGCGCTGGCCTTCGGCAATCGCGGCAACGCGCTGCGCAAACTGGGCCGCCTGGAGGACGCGCTGGCCAGCTATGAACGGGCTTTGGCGCTGCGGCCGGCCTATCCCGAAGCCTGGTGCCAGCATGCCATCGCGCTGCAGGACCTGGGCCGCTCGGCGGCCGCCCTGGACAGCGCCGAACGCGCACTGGCGGGTCGCGCCGCCTATCCCGAGGCATGGTGCGCGCGCGGCCAGGCGCTGCAAGGCTTGCGCTGCTTCGAGGAAGCGCTGGCCAGTTACGAGCGCGCCATCGCCCTGGCGCCCGATTCGGCCGAGGCGTATTGCTGGCGCGGCACCGCGCAGCAGCGCCTGCGTCGATTCGAGGACGCCCTGCACAGCTACGAGCGGGCCGTGGCCCTGCGCCCCGGTTATGCGCTGGCCCACCAATACCGCGCCAACACGCTGCGCGCGTTGCAACGGACCGGGCAGGCGGTCGCCGCCTACCGCACGGCGCTGGAGCGGGGCGGCGATCCGGCGCAGATCGCCTATGCCCTGGCCGCGATCGGGGCCGGTGGCGCGCCGAACGCGTCGCCCGTCGATTATGTGAAAGGCTTGTTCGATCAATACGCGGACCATTTCGACCGGCATCTGCTGGAGGTGCTCGCCTATCGCACCCCGGCCTTGCTGGACGCCGCGATCCGGCGCGCGCTGCCGCCCGATGCGCCAGCCCGGCTGGACACCCTGGACCTGGGCTGCGGCACCGGCCTGTGCGGCCATTATCTGCGCGCCTATTCGGGCACGCTGACGGGCGTCGACCTGTCGCCGAAGATGCTGGAAAAGGCCGCGCAGAGCGGCCTGTATGACGAGTTGCTGTGCGACGAGTTGCAGCGGTTTTTATCCGGGCGCGTCGATCGATACGACTTGATCGTGGCGGGCGATGTGTTTGTGTACCTGGGCGATCTGGCGCCCGTGTTCGCGCAAGCGCACCAGGCGCTGCGCCCCGGCGGCAGTTTCTGTTTCTCGGTCGAGGCGGCAGAGGCGGAAGAGGGGCCGGACATGTGTTTGCGGCCGTCGAACCGCTACGCGCATTCGCTACCCTACCTGCGGCGGCTGGCGCTGGCGGCCGGGTTCGATGTGCTGGAGGCCGAGTCGCATCCGGCGCGGCAGGAACACGGGGTCGCCATCATGGCGTACGCCATGCTGTTGCGCAGCTTGAAGCGGCAAGCGGACGCCGCCTGAGCGCGTGTCGATGGCGGCCGGGTCCGCGTCGTGCCGTCGGCGGCAGATCGCATACTGGAACGCGCTGGCCGAGTCGGAATGCGCGCGGCCCGGCGGGTAAGTCTGGCGGCGCCGCCATCCACAAGGCGGCAAGTTGTTTCGCGCCCGCTTGGCCCGAATCGGCGGCTGCGTGCTGTTCGACACCGCCAAACTGCGCACGACGGGCGGGTTCGATTTCTGGCGCGATTTGCCGCTTGACCATCGCGACGAGGATGCGCTGGCCCAGTTGCGGGTGGTGGAGCGTTTCGGCGCTTGCCATCTGTTTCCCTCGGCTTTTCATATGGCATTGCCAAACACATTGACCGAACCTGAGGTGGACCCGCTTCAGGCGCGGCACCGCCGAACCCGGGAACAGGAAAGGTAAGCGCAGCCCTAGCAGCCTGTCGGACTTGGGCTCGTCGGCTGCAAAATGCGCTGGGACGGTCCATATTTCGCCGCTTTCTCGGCCAATAGCTCGCTATTGGCACTGCG
>JAYVUV010000437.1:0-3366 GCA_043787615.1 Janthinobacterium sp.
CAGCCGCCGCCGCACCGGCCGCGCCGGCCGCCGCCGCGCTGGCGGCCGACGCCGGTCAAAATCTGTTCCAGGCTTCGTGCCAGGCTTGCCACGGCACCGGCATCGCCGGCGCGCCCAAATTCGGCGACAAAGCGCTGTGGGCGCCGCGCATCGCGCAAGGCGTCGCCACGCTACATGAGCACGCGATCAAGGGTTTCCAAGGCAAGGCCGGCGTGATGCCGCCAAAAGGCGGTTCCTCGGCCAGCGACGACGAAGTCAAGGCCGCCGTGGACTACATGGTGGCCGCCGCGAAATAATTCGCCCCGCCTCCATCGCAAGCCGCTCGCCACCACGCGCGGCTTTTTTTACGCCCGCGCGCCCGCCGCCACCCCGCTCCGGCGCATTTTTCCGCGCCGCGCCCACCACGCCAACAGGCCGGCGCCGATCAGGCAAGGCGTGGATGGCGCCGGCACAGGATCGGGCGCCAGCGCGATGGTGAACACTTCCAGCGCCGCCAGCGTCATGTTGCCGGCGCCGATGGAGTCATCCACGATGGAGCGGCGGTAATCGTCGCCCGTGGTGCCGGTGACGGGATCGAAGGCGTCGCCGTACGACCAGCCGGACGAAAACACCGAGGACAAGGACGCGTCCACGCCGAGATCCGGCCCCAGCGGCGGCGTGCCGAACACGGGGCCGTCGAAAGGGTCGTTCCAGGTCTGGCCGCCATTGCTCTGCCGCTTTTGGACCGTATCGCTCAGGTTGAAGATGAACGCGTCCCAGTCGGCCGGGTCCGGGGTGAAGTGGGCACCGCTCACGCTATCCCAGCTGGCGGGGTTGTAGCCGCCCACGGTTTTCCACGTCGTGCCGCCATTGCCCAGGGCGCTCATGACGGTGAAGGTCGGTCCCCTGGCGTCGGCGGCGGCGTGGAAATCGACACCCACGTCGCCCGCGTGTTTGCTGAAGAGTTTGGTCAAGCTCAGCTCGCCCTTGCCCAGCCAGGACTGAAGCTGGCGCAAGCCGGCGGCGTCGATCAGGGTCGAGCCGCCGACGATCGCCCCGGCCTGCGCCGGCGGCGCGCCGGTCAAGAGCGCCGTGACCAGCAATGTTGTGCGCAGCGTCATGATGATCCTTTCGAATGGAACGGCCATGCCGCCATCACGCACGATCCATACCAGGCCGATTGCCGCGCGGACTTTGCTTTATGAATCAAGGCGCTGGCGCCGCGCACGCCGCCACTCGCCGCTCGTCCGCCGCGCGCCTGTATGAAAAGCCGACAGCGGCGGCGGCCGCAAAAAAGCCGCCCGGCGTGAGCGACCGGGCGGCTTTTTTACTACGGACCAACTAGCTCGCGCTTACCACATGATGACGCGTTCCTTCGGCGGCAGATACAGCTTGTCGCCCGGCTTCACGCCGAACGCCTCATAGAAACCGGGCTGATTGCGCACCGTGCCGTTGGCGCGGAACTGGCCTGGCGAATGCGGATCGGTCTTCAATAGCACCAGTTGCTGGGCTTCGCGCATCTTGATGCGCCACACCTGGGCGAAACCCAGATAGAAACGCTGCTCGCCCGTGTAGCCGTCGATGACGGGCGCTTTTTTGCCGTCGAGCGATAATTTATAGGCTTTGTAGGCGATCGCCAGACCGGAGTTGTCGGCGATGTTTTCGCCCAGGGTGAGGGCGCCGTTCACATTGTTGCCCTTGACCGGGCTGTAGCCGTTGTACTGGGTCACCAACTGCTTGGTCTTGGCCGCGAAATGCTCATGGTCGGACTTGCTCCACCAATCGCGCAGATTGCCGTCGCCGTCGTACTGGGCGCCCTGGTCGTCGAAACCGTGGCTGATCTCGTGGCCGATCACGGCGCCGATCGCGCCGTAATTGACGGCGTCGTCGGCGTTGGCGTCGAAGAACGGCGCTTGCAGGATCGACGCGGGGAACACGATTTCGTTCAACTCCGGGTTGTAATACGCGTTCACGGTTTGCGGCGTCATGCCCCATTCGTCGCGGTCGATCGGTTTGCCCAGCTTGTTGAGTTCGCGGTTGTAGTCGTTCTCGTGCGCGCGCGCCACATTGCCCACCAAATCGTCGACCGACACCGTCAGCGCCGAGTAATCGCGCCATTTGTTCGGATAGCCGATCTTGGTGGTGAACTTGGCCAGCTTGGCCTGGGCTTGTTTCTTGGTGACGGGGCTCATCCAGTCGAGTTTGTCGATGCTTTGCTTGTAAGCCGCCAGCAAATTCTTCACCAGGGCTTCCATGCGCGCCTTGCGCTCGGCGGGGAAGTATTGCTCGACATACAGTTTGCCGACGCTTTCGCCCAGCGCGTCTTCCACCGTGCTCACGGCCCGCTTCCAGCGCGGCCGCATTTCCGTCACGCCGGTCAGCGTCGTGCCGTAAAAGCTGAAGTTTTCATCGACGAAAGCCTTCGACAAATAGGCGGCGTTAGCGTGCAGCAAATGCCACTGGAAATAAGTTTTCCATGTCTCCAGCGAGGTCTGTTCCAGCACCGCGTTCAAGCCCTTCAGGTAGCTGGGCTGGCTGACGATCACGTAATCGACCTTGCCGGCGATGCCGGCCGCGTCCAGATACGTCTTCCAGTCGTAAGCCGGCGCCAAGTCGGCCAGTTTGGTCAGCGGCACCTTGTTGTAAGTCTTGACTGGATCGCGGTTTTCCACCTTGCTCCACTGGATCTTGGCCAACGCCGTCTCCAGCGCCAGGATGTCTTTCGCGTTGGCGGCGGCGTGGGTGTCGCCGGCCAGGGTCAGGATCTTTTCGACGTGTACCAAGTACTTGGCGCGGGTGTCGGCCTTGGCCTCTTCCAGGTAATAGTCGCGGTCGGGCAAGCCCAGGCCGCTTTGGCCGATATCGACCACGTACTTGGTCGAATCCTTGGCGTCTTGATGAATGCCGAAATCGTAGGGCGCCGTCACGCCGCGCTTGTTGAACTGGGCGATCATGGCCGGCAACTGCTTCTTGTCTTGCAGGGCGGCGATCTGGGCCAGGTCGGCCGTCAGCGGCCGCAAACCCAGCTCTTCCAGCTTTTTCTCATCCATGAAACTGGCGTACAGGTCGCCGATCTTCTGGGCGTCGGAACCGGCGACGCGGTTCGGGCCGTTGGCCGCCGCTTCGATGATGCCGCGCAATTGCGGTTGGGTGTCGTCGCGCAATTTCGCGAAGCTGCCCCAGCTCGACTTGTCGGCCGGGATCTCGGTCGCGGCCAGCCATTTGCCATTGGTGTGGAGGAAAAAGTCGTCCTGGGCGCGCACGGCCGGGTCGGCATATTCGGTGGCGATGCCCGACACCAGGGCGGCGGCCGATGCCGCGGCGGCCGGTGCCGCGCCGGCCGGTGCCGCGGAAGCCGGCGTGCTAGCGGCCGGCGCGGAAGGGGAC
>JAYVUV010000438.1:0-2087 GCA_043787615.1 Janthinobacterium sp.
GCCGCCAGCCGCATGTTCTCGGAGCAAGCCTCCCAATTCTTCCTCGGCAAATCGAACCAATTCACCCCCATCGACCAGGCCGACGGCTCGCCCATCCGCGCCGATTTTTATCGCAAGGTGGCCGACAAGGACCCGGCCCAGGTCAAGGCTTTGTGGTCGAAGCTGATTTTCACCGGCAAAGCCACCCCGCCCAAGGAATATGCCACCAGCGCCGAAGTGAAAAAAGCGGTGGCGGCCGACCCGAAGGCGATCGGTTATATCGAAAAAGCGGCGGTCGATGACACCGTCAAAGTGATCTTGACCCTGCCTTGACGGAGCGTGGCGTGGCGTCGCGCGGCGATCACAAATATATACTCCCGACGCCACCTCATGCGCTCGTCGATTCACTCAACATTATAAATAAGTTCATATCATCCACCCCCGTTTCATAACCCCTTTTTAACAGAATCGGCTATCGCGCCATGCCCGCACAATGACGGACCGACGCCGTTCGCGGTCATCCTCCCCGCAGAGTTGAATAATCCATATTTTTCCAAACAAAAAAACCACAATTATTATCATCCCAGCGATTTTTATCGGTTTTTCTTTTATCCGGAACCCGAATTGGCCTAATGTCTAGCAATGCATTGCGAAGTAGAAAATTGCGATAGAGAAAATCGCGGCTGCGCGCACGAACATGACGTCGAAAGACAACCTTGAGGAATATGCTCCATGAAGAAATTACTAACAGTGGGCGTGGCGTTGGCCGTGAACGCCGCCTCCCCGGCCCAAGCCGCCGTGTTCGATACGGGCGACTTGACGGTCAGCGGTTTCGGCACGATCGGCATGGCCAAGACTAATACCGACCAGGCGCGCTTTGTGCGGTATAACCAGATCGAAGGCGTCTCCAACGAGGCGCGCATCGGCCTGGACACCAATCTCGGCCTGCAGGCCAGCTACAAGGCCAATGGTTGGCTGTCCGGAACCGTGCAGATACTGACCCGCAAAGGCCCGGTTCCCGGTTTCACCACCGACCTGACCTGGGCCTTTCTCAAGGCCAAGGTCAACGATGAGTTAAGCGTGCGCGTTGGCCGCATCGTGCTGCCGACCTTCCTCACCTCCGACTACCAGAATGTGGGTTACGCGAACACGATGATGCGCCCGCAAATCGAAGTGTATGCCCAAAGTCCGGTTGAAAGCACCGACGGCATCGACCTCAATTATCAACATGCCGTCGGCGACTTCAATTTCTCGGTTCAACCTTTTGTCGGTGTCGCGCGCGGCAAGCTATATGCCGGCGCGGGGTCGGCGACTTATCGCGCGCCGGGTTACGGCGTCGCGCTCACGGCCGAATACGCGCCCTTCCTGTTTCGCTTCAGCCAAGCGGCCGCCAAGCTCAATTCCAACGATGTGACGCTGCTCAACAATGTGGTGGCGACGTTGCGGCGCGCGGGATTCGCCGAAATGGCCTCCGACATCAACCTATCCGACAAAAAGCTAAGCACCTCGGCGTTGGGCGTCACCATGGATTGGCGCAATATCGTGTTGCAAACGGAGTATGCGCGGCGCCGTCCGAAGAGCCCCACCTATGTTCCGGGGTCAAATGCCTGGTACGCCATGGCTGGCTATCGTATCGGCACGGTGATGCCTTACTATGCGCACGCCCACTTTAAACATACAGGAAACAGCGTGCGGGTGCCGGACAATTTCCCCGTTTCCGGCCCCTTGGGCGGCACGGTCCGAGGCTTGCTGGCCCCGGCCGGACAATCTTCCGACTTGATCGGGGTGCGCTGGGACTTCGCCAAATCGGTCGATCTGAAAGTCCAGGTCGACCGCGTCAAGCCGAATTTCAAAACGGGTTTCCTGATCGCTCCGGTCGGCTATACCCGCGCCGTCACCGTGGTCGGCGCCACGCTCGATTTCGTTTTCTGATCGGACCAGCCATGAAAACCTTGATGAAAACTGTTTTGCTGTCGGCGCTGGCCGCGACGACGCTGTCCGCCGGCGCGGAAACGGTGGTGATCGTCAGCCAGCAAAACGCCGCCAGCCGCATGTTCTCGGAGCAAGCCTCCCAATTCTTCCTCGGCAAATCGAACCAATTCACCCCC
>JAYVUV010000439.1:0-4727 GCA_043787615.1 Janthinobacterium sp.
GCCTGGCGCGGCGCGGCCTGGCGCGGCGCGGCCTGACCAGCCGCCGCGAGCAGCAAGGACGGCAAGAAAATAAGGCAGCTTTTCATGACCACAGATCCCTGGTGGGGTTGACGCCGGGCAGCCGCGAGGCCGATCTCAAAAACATTCTCGCCACCGGCGCAAGCCATCGATGGCGCCGCTGCATTGGCGCGGGTCGGGCGCCGCCGCGCGCAGGAGCGCCGGCTTGACGCCCGGTTTGGCGGCCAAGACCGGCGCGGCGGCCGGGGCGGCGGCGACGGCCGCCTGGCCAGCACCGAGCAAGGTCAGCTTGGTGGCGCCGCCGGTCACCCCCGGTTTCGGATCGACCTGATTGCGCAACACCAGCGACAAGGTGCCGACGCTGCGCGCCAAGTCCAGATTTTCGGCCTGCTCCGGCGTCACCTCCAGGGTCACGGCGTTGACCACGCGCGGCTTGGTCTCGTCGCGCCCCACCTCTTGCGCCACGGCCAGCACCAGAATGCGTTCGAGCACGATCTTCGAGATATTCTGATCGCGCGTCCCCGCGTCCGACTCCTTCTGAGTGTTGACGATGATGTCGACATAATTGCCCGGCAGGGCGAAGCCGGCCACGCCGATCACGTCGTTGACCCGCACCGTGATGGCGCGCCGCCCTTCCGTGATCAAGGCCGACAAGCCGCCCAGGGTGCCGGCCGGCGCCAACTTGGCCTCGCTCAACGGTTCGCCGCGCAGCACGCTGCTCTTGAGCACCCGGCCGCTCAACTTGAGCGGGTCTTGCAGCGCGCCGGCCGGCAGCGCATCGGCCGGCCAATCGCTCAGCTTGAGCATCTCGGGCGTCAGGCGCTGACCCAGGTTGACGTCGACCGCGGCCACCACGATCTTGTCGGCGCCGCCCGGCTGCTGGCGCAGCAGCCAGCGCGAGGCCAGCGCCACCGCCGCCAGTCCCAGCAACACGGATAAGCCCATCATCAACAACGCGCGCCGGTTTTTCATATCGCCCGCCCGCACGGGACGGGCGCGGCGTCGGCGCTCCCCGCGAACAAACTGGACCAGGCTTGATCGAGCGCCGCCACCGTCAGACGCGCCGGCCGGCCCGCGTAACCGGCGAAGTCGCCCACCCGATGCAGCAGCTGGCGCGGATAGGCGGCCAGCAAGGCTTGCCCGGCGCGCCCGTGCAAATGCAGCAGGTAATCGAGCGCGTCGTCGTCGCAGTCGATGCGCTGAACCCGGCACTCATGCCGCGCCAGGGCGCGGTACTCGGCGGCGGCGAGCGGGCCGACGTGGATCTTGTAGCCGAGCCGGCGCAGGAACGCGTCGTCCAGCAGCGCACGGGGCGCCAGATTGGTGGCGAACACCAGCACCACATCGAACGGCACCGTGAAGGTGTGGCCGCCGCGCAGGGACAGTTGGTCGCGGCCCGATTCAAGCGGCCGCATGAACCGCTCGAGCAGCTCGGCGCCGGGCGCGCGCTGGCGGCCCAGATCGTCGACGATGAACAAGCCGTTGTTGGCCTTGAAATGGGGCGGGGCTTGATAACAGCCGCTGAAGGCGTCGTGCCGCAAGTCCAGCATATTCTCGTCCAGCTCGGCGCCGATGCGCACCACGGGACGCTGGCACAGCGCCCAGCGGATATCGGTGCTGCGCCGCTCCATGGCTTGGCGCGCGTGCATGGCGTGCAAGGCGCTGGGCGCCAGATGCAGCAAGGGATCGTGGAGCTGGATGATCTCTTGCCCGACCGCCACCGCGTACGGCACCGCCACCAGGCCCTGCAACAAGCGCCCCAGCTTGTGCGCCATGCGGCTCTTGCCGGCGCCGGACGGCCCGTACAGCAGCAGCGAGCGGCCCGAATGCATGGCCGCGCCCAGTAAGTCGAGCACGGCCGGGTCGAGCCGGTCGGCGCCGAACACGGCCCCGATCTCTTCGGCGCCGACCCGCTGCAAGGCCGAGCCGCGCCAGGCTTGGCGCTCGACCATGGCGCGGTAGGCGTCCAGCGTGACCGGGGCCGGCCCCGCGTAGGGGCAACGCTCCAGATACACGGCGGCGCGCTGCTTGCCCAGGGTGGTGAGCTGATATTGCACGTCGATGTCGGACTCGCCGCGCCACGTCACTTCAAGCAATTGCTCGGCCACCATGAAATCCAGAATTTCGCGCAGCACATTGATCGACAGGCGCAAACGGGTGGTGAGGATGGGCAGGTGGGTCTTGCCGCCCACAAAAATCGCCTTGGCCACCAGCTCGACGATCAATTGCTGATCCAGGCCGGTCTCGCGCACCGTCTTCGGCTGCGGCGGCAAGGGCGGCAAGCCGTCCGCGCCGGCCTCGCCGTGGGCGGACGGCGCGGCCGTCGCGCCACGGGACAACGATTGCTGTGCGATATCGCTCATGTGCTTCTCCCTGTACAACATGCTCAACTGCAAAATATCGGATGCGAGAAATCGATTCTAACCATGCCCCGGCGCTCGTAAATTGATGCAAAGCAAGTTCGGGCGCGCCGGCCGGCCGCTGTCGCGTGGACGCGTCGGCCGTATGGCCAGCCGAACGGCTAGCCGTACGGCGAGCCGAACGGCAAGCCTTACGGCAGCCCCACCAGCAACAGCGTGCCCAGCGCGATGGCCAAGCCATACGGCATGCCGCCCACGCTTTGACCCGGCGCCAAGTTGGCCGGCGCCAGCGGAATGCCCAGGGCACGCAGCAACACCGGCGACAACAAGGTGCGTAAATTACGGCAGGCGGCCGCCAAGCGGCCGTTGTAGACCAGGATGCACAAGGCCATCAAACCGCCGATCAGGAAAGTGGCGAAACAGATATGCAAGGCCGTTTCCGGACCCGTGAAGGCGCCCACCATGGCCATCAGCTTGACGTCGCCGGCGGCCATGCCGCGCAGCAGATACAGCGGCAGCAAGACGAAGAAACCGGTCAGCAGACCGGTCAACCAGGCCAATGGAAAGGACGCGCCGAACGGCAGCCATTGCAATAACAAAGCGCCGACCACGCCGGTCAGCACCAGGGGATTGGGAATCTTGCGGTAAGCCAAATCGGTCACCGCAGCGAACGCGACGAAGCAGATCAAGCCGGTCTGGACAGGGAGCGGAAGCGCCATGGCGTGCTTTCAAAAAAGGAAAAAGACTTTCCGGTCGCGACAGGCCCCGGAAAGCCACCGCCCGCTTAAGTAGCGGTCAAGAGGTTGCGGTCAAGAGGGTCGCAATGTTGGTGAACAAGGTTTTCATGGCCGGGCTGATCAAGCCGAACGCCGCCGTCACCACCACCGCCATCAAGGCGGCGATCAAGCCATATTCGATCGCGGTGATCCCGTCCTCGTCCTGGCCAAAGCTTTTTACTGCCGAAATAAATGTGTTCATGACCGGCTCCAAAAGTAAATAAAAAGTCCCTGGCCCGGCGCCGCCACGGCCGTTACGCCGTGCCGCGCTCTGTCCGGGCCATTGCAATCACTATAGAGTTTCCAAGAATCATTAAATTGACGCTGCTCAACTTTTCCTCAAGGTAATTTTTCATATATTTTATGAAATGAGGGTGCCGGGAGCGGCCGAACCGGCATGCAATCAGGGCGCTGCCGCGCCCGCAAGACGATTTGCGTTGCATTCGGGATACAGGGCGGCGCCGCGTGCCACCGATTTCCCTACTGTCCGCCCCGTCAAGGGCCGACAGCGGTAGAATCGTTTCAAGTCGAATCAAACATGGTGCGTATCGATCGCGGCGGCCGGCGATAACGCGCCCTGCGTGAATCGCGGTCGATCATCGACGCGGCGCCGGCCGCGCGGTGAGCGCGGCAAGGAATGCAGGTTTGCCGCGAGGCCTATGCGGCCACTTTCCAGAGAATAAAAATGGATTCCCTACTAAAGCACATGGTAGACATGACGGGCCACCGCGATCACACCATGCTGGACGTGTCGGTGGTCTCGGCGGTGCAGGAATTGGCGGGCGCCACGCAAACCCGGGTACTGAGCCTATCGTCCCTGCGCGGCCAGGTGTTCGTGCGCTCGCGCGCCATCATCGTGGCCGGCGGACCGGCCCGCATGGAAGAGCACCCCGACCCGAACCAGCCGGGTGAACCGATCGCGTCCTACCCGGCGCTGGCCGCCTGCCTGCTGGCGCACGAGACCTCGGCCGAACTGCTGGGCGAGGATGGCCGCCACACCCTGTGGCTGCCGATCTGGCTGGGCGACAAGGCCGACACCTGCCTCGAAATCGTCAATCCCACGCCGTATAGCGGCGCCACCATCCACGTCATCGCCGGCATCGTGACGGTGTACCGTAATTTCCAGAATCTGCTCGATTACAGCGAGCGCGACTCCCTGACCGGCCTGCTCAACCGCAAAACCTTCGACGACCAGCTGGCCAAGATGCTGCAAGGCGGCGGTGCCGCGGAAACGGCGGCGGCCGAGAGCGGCGCGCCGGGCGGCGAGGAGCGGCGCCAGCCGGCCGAAGAGGAAAAACAATGGCTGGCGGTGGTCGATGTCGACCATTTCAAGCTGGTCAACGACCGCTTCGGCCACCTGTACGGCGATGAGGTGCTGATCCTGATCGCCAACCTCATGCAATCGTCCTTCCGCGCCCAGGACCGGGTGTTCCGCTTCGGAGGCGAAGAATTCGTGGTGCTGCTGCGCTCGACCACCCTGGACAACGCGAAAAAAATCATCGACCGCTTTCGCGCCAACGTCGAAACCCACGACTTCCCGCAGGTGGGCCAGGTCACGGTCAGCGTCGGTTTC
>JAYVUV010000440.1:0-1830 GCA_043787615.1 Janthinobacterium sp.
GGCTGACGAAGGCCAGGTTGCGCGAATTGGCCGGCACCGGCAGCGGCCGGTCGGTGGCGGTGCGCGGCATGAACATGCTGGTGATGTAGGGCATGCGGCAAGGGATGCAATTGGCCGTGGCCATCAGCTCGCGGTCAAAATTGAGGTGGCCGCACAGTTCCCGCAAGATTTCGGCGCCGCTGCATTCGGACATCGGTTTGGCCACGAAGTCGCCGATCCGGTCCGGGTGCAGCGCGTAACCCCAGAACACTTGCACGCCCTCGGGCTGGCCGGCGAAATGCGGCTGGTGGGCCAGCACGATGGACATGAACCAGGCTGAATCCTTGAACGTGACCAAGCCGCCGGTGCCGGCGCGGTTGCCGGTGAATTTTTCCATTTGCTCGAAAAAGGCCGGGTCCTTCAAGGTCACGGTGTACGATTCCCAATACGATTCCGGGATGCTGGAATTGAACACGGCCGGGTTGCCGAACTGCGGGCGGTCGAGCGCGATCTTTTCCCACAAGTCCCAGCCGCCGCTGTCGCGTTTGCTCAACACGGGCGGCGCGCTCTCCATCGAGCCGTAGCTGGAGGCGTCCGTCATGGACGCGTTTTGGAAAAACACCAGGTCGTCCGGCCCCACCGCGATGCTGTCCTCGACCCCGTCGCGGCGGCAACGCAGCGCCGTCACGGCCACCTTGCCGCCCTCCGTTTGCAGGGTCAGGTCGGTGACCACGCAACCGAGCACCAGTTTCACCCCGTGGCCCTCCAGATAGGCCAGCAGCGGGCGCACCAGGGAATCGAATTGGTTATACACGGTGCGTTTGACGCCGGCCAGGGTCTCGATGCGCGAAAACTCCATCATGAAACGGTGCAGATAGCGCTGGAATTCGATCGCGCTGTGCCAAGGCTGGAAAGCGAAGGTGGTGGCCCACATATACCAGAACTTGGTGGTGAAAAACGCCGGCGACAGCCAGTCGGTGATGCGGCTCGCGCCCAGGGTGGCCTCGTCCGTTTCGGTCAGGCGCAGCAATTCGATCCGGTCGTCCATGCTGAAGCCCATCGAGGCGACGTCGACCTTGAAACGGTTGCGGTCGACCAGGCGCGCTTGCGAGTGCGGCAGGTTTTTTTGGTTGAAGGCGATCACTTCCTCGTACACGCTCTGGCCCGGCGCGCTTAGCGAGGGGATGGTCTTGAACAAGTCCCAGGTGCATTCGTAATTGTCGGTGGTGAGCATGCGCCCGCCGCGCAGGGTGTAGCCGCGTTCGGCGTCGCCGCCGCCGTCCAGGCTGCCGCCGGGCACGGCCAGCGCCTCGAAGATGGTGATGTCGGCGCCGGCCATGCCGCCGTCGCGGATCATGAAGGCGGCGGCGGACAGGGAGCCGATGCCGCCCCCGACCAGATAGGCTTGTTTATTTTTATGCATGTCGTTTCCAGTGAGGTCAAGGGGGCGGCGCCCGCCCCCTTGTCGCCGGGTCGGGCCGCCTGCGCGATAATTTTACTTGTTTGCCAACAAAGCGCCCGCACGCCAGCGCGCGCCGCGACGGGCATTGGTTTTTATGAAACAAAATGGTGGAGCCCGGGCTAATTCTGTTACCCTATTGCAAAACTGTTAAAGTGAAGCGTGGGATAATGTGGCATGCGCCTGGCACGCGCGCGCCGCCGCGGGCGCGCCACCGTCGGCGCGCCCGCGGGCTTTGATCACCGCACCAACCGGATCCGACATTTGTCCAGACTTTCATTTCGCCAATTACTATTCATCGCCTTCATCCTGATCGCCGGGGTCTTGACGGCGACCTCGATCCAGGCTTTGCTGACCCTGGAGCAATTGGCCCGCCTTGGCCGCGAAAACGC
>JAYVUV010000441.1:0-3908 GCA_043787615.1 Janthinobacterium sp.
TCTCTTGCCAATACGATCGAATCGACTTCTTCCCTGATTTAGGAGTCTGTATGTCCACCATTTCCAAGCCCACCCAAGCCACCGTCGTGCCCTGCCTGCGCTACCGCGACGCGGCCGGCGCCATCGATTGGCTGTGCAGCACCTTCGGTTTCGAAGCCCAACTGGTGGTGCCCGGCGAAAAAGGCAGCATCGTGCATGCCCAGCTCAGCTTCGGCAACGGCATGATCATGCTCGGTTCGGTCGCCGACAGCGAATATAATCGCCTCATGAAACAACCCGACGAAATGGGCGGCGCCTCCACCCAAAGCTGCTATGTGGTGGTGGCCGACGCCGACGCCGTGTATGAACGCGCCAAGGCGGCCGGCGCGCCCATCATGCTCGACATCAAGGACGAGGAATATGGCGGCCGCGGCTTCACTTGCCGCGACCCGGAAGGCCATGTGTGGAGCCTGGGCACCTACGATCCATGGTGAGGCGGCGCACGCTGGCCGCCTGCGCCGTCGGCGCCCTGCTCCTGGCCGGCCTGCTGCTGTTGCCGGCCGTCGTGGACTGGCGCCTGAACCGCGTGTACCCCGCGCCGCCGCCGGCGCCGTCGCCGGCCGCCACCGCCCTGCACGCCACGCTGTGGGTGGCCGACCTGCACGCCGATACCCTGCTGTGGGACCGCGACTTGAACCGGGAAAGCGCGCGCGGCCATGTCGATCTGCCGCGCATGGTGCGCGGCAACGTGGCGCTGCAAGCGTTCTCGGTGGTGACCAAGACCCCGCACGGGCTCAATATCGAGCACAACGACGACACCAGCGACAACATCACCTTGCTGTCGCTGGCGCAGCGCTTGCCGCCCGCCACCTGGGGCAGCCTGATGGCGCGCGCCGACTTCCACGCGCGGCGCCTGCACGCCTACGCCGACGCCAGCGGCGGGCGCTTTCGCGTGATCGACAGCGCGGCCGGCCTGCGCGCCTTCGTGGCCGACCGACAACGCCAACCGACCCTGGCCGCCGGCTGGCTGACCCTGGAAGGCGCGCACGCCCTGGAGGGCCGGCTGAGCAATCTGGACGCGCTGTACCGGGACGGCTACCGCATGGCCGCGCCCACCCATTTTTTCGACACCGAGCTGTCCGGCTCCCAGCACGGCATGCGGCAAGGCGGCTTGACCGCGCTGGGGCGCGACTGGGTGCGCGGCATGGAACAACGCCGCATGATCATCGACTTGGCGCACGCGTCGGAGGCGACCATCGAGCAAGTGCTGGCGATGGCCACGCGGCCGCTGATGGTGTCGCACACGGGGGTGCGCGGAACTTGCGCGAACCGGCGCAATCTGACTGATGAACAGCTCACGCATATCGCGGCCCGGGGCGGCTTGATCGGCATCGGCTTTTGGAACACCGCCGTGTGCGGCACCGACGTGGCCGCCGTGGCGCGCGCCATCGTGTACGCGGTCGCGCTGGTGGGCGAACGCCATGTGGCCTACGGCTCCGATTTCGACGGCGCGGTCGTCACCGCCATCGACGCCGGCCACATGGCCGACTTGACGGCGGCGCTGCTGGCGGCAGGCTTGACGAAGCAACAAATCGAGCGCATCGCCGGGCGCAACGTGCTCGATTTCTTGCTGGAGAACTTACCGGAAAGTTAAGCGAGGAGGACACATGGGACGGACGGTACATTTTGAAATCCAGGCCACGCAGCCGCAGGCGCTGATCGATTTTTATTCGGCCATGTTCGACTGGAGCTTCACGCGCTGGGATGGCGACCGGCCATATTGGCTGATCGGCACCGGTCCGCGCGACCAGCCGGGCATCGACGGCGGCTTGCTGCCGCGCTGGAGCCCGGCGCGGGCGGCCGGGCCGGGTACCGAACCGGGCGCCGAACCGGGTACCGAACCGGGCACCGAACCGGGTACCGAACCGGCGCCCGTCAAAGGCTTCGTCTGCACGGTCGACGTCGACGACCTGGATCAAGCGCTGGCGCGCGCGGTGGCGCTGGGGGCCGGCGTGGTCAAGCCGAAAGCGGCGGTCGAGGGAGTCGGTTGGCTCGCTTACTTGAACGACCCGGACGGCAATATATTGGGTCTGATGCAATTTAACACCCCGCTCGCCAGGGAGTGAGCGTGGATAGCGACGAGCAAGCCATCCGCACCCTGATCGCCGACTGGATGGCGGCCAGCCGCGCCGGCGCGGTCGATAAGGTGCTGGCCCTGATGGCGCCGGACGCCGTGTTCTTGGTGCCTGGGCAGGCGCCCATGCACGGCCGCGCCAGCTTCGCCGGCGCCCTGCATGCCTTGTTGCGCGCGCACCGCATCGAGTCCCGCTGCGAAGTCGAGGAAGTGCAAGTATGTGGCGCCATGGCGTATGGCCGCACCCGCCTGTCCGTCTCGATCACCCCGCTCGACGGCGGCCCGGCCAGCCACCGGGCCGGCCACACCTTGTCGATTTTCCGGAAAGAGGCGGACGGCGCCTGGCGCCTGACGCGCGACGCCAACTTGCTGGCGCCGGTCGCGCCTTAGCGGCGGCCGGCGGCGCAATGGATCGGGTCGAAACAGCCGGACGGCCGCGCCGCCTTCGGTGACGAAGGCGGCGCGCGCCATCGTGTCCGCGCGCTTACAACCAGCCGACCCCGGCATCGGCCACCGGCACCGGCTTGATGCCGATCAGGCACGCGTACAGGGGCGGCAATTGCGCGCACAGCGCATGCAGCTCGGCCTCTGTCATGCCGGGGCGCACATACTGAAACTGAGCGGGATTATCGGCCGGCAGCGGTCCTTCCATGGTCGAACCGTAGGCGCCCAGGTCCATGAAACTGGCGGCGCTGTGGTCCGGTCCCGCCGCGAACACGAAGGTGCCATCCTTGGCGTGCGTCAGGTAGCGCCTGACGTCTTCCTGCCGCGCGGCGTCGGCGCCCAGCATCAGGTCGTAACGCAGTTGGGCGTACTGGCGCGTGCATTCCATGAAGGCGGTGCGGATCGGCGACAGCGCGCGCCGGCCGCCCAGGCATAGCAAGAGATTGCCGAAACCGTCGAGCAAGGCCACCGCGTCGCCCGCGCCGCCGGCGCGCCGATCCTGTTCCATGGCCGCCCGCAGAAATGGCGCCAAGCCGGCGTCCGGCGAGTGCGGCGCGCAGCGGTAGCGCAGGGCGTCGGGATAACGCCGTTTCAAGGCCCGCACGATGCGGTGGCCGGGCGGCAGCGTGGCCGGATCGGCGCGCAGCCGTGGCGGCGGATCGGCACGCAGCAAGGCCATGGTGGCTTCGGAAGTCGATTCGAACACCAGGGAACACAGCGCCTGGGTCGGCTCGGCGATCGTCTTCCCAATGAAAAAAGGCTTGGGCGCGGCGCCCGACGCCGGCCGCGCGTAAGCCGATTCGCCGCGCACGGCCGGGTAGCAAAAGCTGGCGGCGGCCGGCGCGCGCAGCGATGCCGGCAGGGCCGTGAAGCGCGCGCCGGCGTCGTGGTTGATGCCGGCGTTGACGTCGGGGGCGGCCACCACCACGTGAAACCCGGCCGCCAGAATCGCGCCGGCACACATGCAGCATGGGTCGAGCGAGGTGACGATGGTCAGCTCGGACGGCGCCGGCAGCGCCGCGCCCTTGGCCAGTTCGGCGAAATACCAGTCGATCAGCTGACGTTCGCCATGCGCGGTCGGGTCGAACACCAGGCCGTCGCGCACCACGTTGTTGTGCATCGTTTTGAGCACGTTGCCGCAAGCGTCGAGCAGCACGCCGCCGACGCCGAAGGTGCCCTGGCTCTTGGCGGCGATGGCTTCGGTCGCGGCCAGCGCCACCGCCGCCTGCACGTCCAAGGTCTTGTTCACGGCCGGCCGCTTATTTTTTCTTCAGGTCGGCGCCGCCGAAAGCGTTGGGCAGCTGGGCGCTGGCGGTGGTCTCGAAGATGTCGCCGTTCAGGTTCGTCAGCA
>JAYVUV010000442.1:0-9187 GCA_043787615.1 Janthinobacterium sp.
CGCTTCGCCCAGCGACGCGGTGCGGGCCGGCATCGCCATGATCGGCGAGGACCGCAAGGGCCAGGGCCTGCTGCTGACCCAATCGATCGCGCTCAACACCACGCTGGCGCGGCTGGAAGGGATCAACCACGGCGGCTGGCTCGACGCCGGCGCCGAACAGGCCGTGGCCGAGGACTATATCGAGCGGCTCGGCATCCGTTCGCGCGGCGCCGATCAAGCCGTCGCCGAACTATCGGGCGGCAACCAGCAAAAAGTGGTGATCGCGCGCTGGCTTTACCGCGACTGCCCGGTGATGCTGTTCGACGAGCCCACCCGCGGCATCGACATCGGCGCCAAGTTCGACATCTATCACCTGTTGTCCGACCTGGCGCGCCAGGGCAAGGGCTTGGTGATCGTCTCGAGCGACTTGCGCGAACTGATGCTGATCTGCGACCGCATCGCCGTGATGAGCGCCGGCCGCATCGTCGACACCTTCGCGCGCGGCCACTGGAGCCAGGACGGCTTGCTGGCCGCCGCCTTCAGCGGCTACCTGACGCCCGCCGCCGACCCTTCCTCCAACCCGACGCCGGCCACCCACGCTTGACCGGCAGCGAAAGATCCCTATGACTTCCTCCTCCCTTCGTCGCGGCCTGGCCGGGCTGAAAAACTACGCCGGCCTGCTTGGCACGCTGGCCTTGATGTGCCTTTTGTTCTCCTTCGCCAGCGAGAATTTTTTCACGCTCAGCACGCTCGCCACGCTGTCGAACGACATTCCGACCCTGGTCGTCATGGCGGTCGGCATGACGTTCGTGCTGATCATCGGCGGCATCGACCTGTCGGTCGGCTCGGTGATGGCGCTGGCCGCCTCCATCCTGTCGCTGGCCATGGTGCGCTGGGGCTGGCCGCTGTACGCCGCCGGCCCGCTCGGCGTGCTGGTGGCCAGCCTGTGCGGCATGATTACGGGTATGATCTCGGTCGGCTGGCGCATCCCCTCCTTCATCGTCTCGCTGGGCGTGCTGGAGATGGCGCGCGGCCTGGCCTACCAAGTCACCGATTCGCGCACCGAATACATCGGCGGCGCGGTGGCCGGCATCAGCGCGCCGGTGCTGCTGGGCCTTTCGCCGGCCTTTCTGGCTTCGATCGCGGTGGTGGTGATCGGCCATCTGGCGCTGACCAAGACCGTGCTCGGTCGCCAGTGGATCGGCATCGGCACCAACGAGGAGGCGGTGCGCCTGTCCGGCATCAACCCGCGCCCGGCCAAGGTGCTGGTGTTCGCGCTGATGGGCATGTTGTCCGGCGTGGGCGCGCTGTTCCAGGTCTCGCGCCTGGAGGCGGCCGATCCGAACGGCGGGGTCGGCATGGAATTGCAGGTGATCGCCGCCGTCGTCATCGGCGGCACCAGCTTGATGGGCGGGCGCGGCTCGGTCATCAGCACCTTCATCGGCGTGTTGATCATTTCGGTGTTGGAGGCCGGCCTGGCCCAGATCGGCGTGAGCGAACCGATGAAACGCATCGTCACCGGGCTGGTGATCGTGGCCGCCGTGGTGCTCGACACTTACCGCCGCCGCGGCGAACGGCGTTGACGACACCAATAAGGAGCGAAGAATCGCATGGCAACCATTAAAGAAGTGGCGCGCGTGGCGGGGGTGTCGTTCACCACCGTCTCGCATGTGCTCAATAAAACGCGCCCGGTCAGCGACGACGCGCGCGCGCGCGTGCTGGCGGCGGTCGCGCAACTGCGTTACGTGCCCAGCGCGCTGGCCCGCTCGCTGCGCAGCCAAACCACCGGCACCATCGGCTTGATCATCCCGAACAACACCAACCCCTATTTTTCCGAGGTGGCGCGCGGCATCGAGGATAGCTGCTACGCGGCCGGCTACAGCGTCATCCTGTGCAATTCGGACGACGACCCGGCCAAGCAGCGCGACTATCTGCAAGTGCTGCTGACCAAACGCTGCGACGGCTTGATCGTGGCGGCGCTGGCGCAGACCGACGGCGAGCTGCTCTCGCAGCGCAAGGTGCCGGCCGTGCTGCTGGACCGGGCGCCCAAGAATATGGCCATCGATGTGGTGCGGGTCGATAACACGGCCGGCGGCGCCCTGGCGGCCGACCATTTGGCCGGCTTGGGCCGGCGCCGGATCGCCTGCGTCGGCGGGCCGGAGGAAATCGAGCTGTCGCGCGAACGCATCGACGGCTTGCGCGCGGCCCTGGCCGCGCACGGGCTCGAATTGGCGCCGGCGCTGTGCCGCCTGGCCGACTTCAGCATCGCGGGCGGCTACCGCGCCGCCCGCGCGCTGCTGACGCTGCCGGCGGCGGCGCGGCCCGACGCCCTGTTTTGCTGCAACGACTTGATGGCCATCGGCGCCCTGCGCGCGGCCGCCGAACTGGGGATCGCGGTGCCGGAGGCGCTCGCCGTGGTCGGCTTCGACGATATCGACCTGGCCCAATTCGTCCACCCGGCCTTGACCAGCGTGGCGCAAAACACGCGCGAGTTGGGCCGCATCACGGCCCAGTGCCTGCTGGCGCGCATCGCCCGGCCCGACCTGCCCCTGCAACAGCGCAGCATCGCGCCGGCGCTGCGCGTGCGCGCCTCGTCGGCCGCCGTGTCCACCCCGACCGCCCCACCCCTCACTGATTCGACTGGAACACCGACATGATCGTCGTCATCGGCAGCATTAATATGGACCTGGTCTTGCGCGTGCCGCGCATGCCGCTGCCCGGCGAGACGCTGGCCGGCGCCGCGTTTCGCACCATCCCCGGCGGCAAGGGCGCCAACCAGGCGGTGGCCTGCGCCCGGCTGGGAGAACCGGCCGCCCGCGTGGCCATGATCGGCTGCCTGGGCGACGACGCCTTCGGCGCCACCTTGCGCGCCACCTTGCGCGCCGACGGAATCGACGAGCGCCACGTCGCCACCCTGCCCGGGGTGGCGACGGGCGTGGCCTCGATCCTGGTCGATGACGACGGTCAGAACACCATCGTCGTCGCCGCCGGCGCCAACGCCTTGCTCGCTCCGGTCCATATCGACGCCGCGCGCGCGTTGCTGGAACAAGCCAGCATCGTGGTGCTGCAACTGGAGATTCCGCTGGAAACCGTGGCGCACGCGATCCGCCTGGCCCACGCCCTGGGCAAGACGGTGGTGCTCAACCCGGCCCCGGCCCCGGCCCCGGCGGCCGCCCTGCCGTCCGACCTGCTGGCCATGGTGGACTACCTGATCCCGAACGAAATCGAGGCCGCCATGCTGACCGGCGCCGGCGCCGCGCACGACCCGGCCGGCTTGGCCGCGCGCCTGCGCGCCGCCGGCTGCGGCAAAGTGCTGATCACGCTGGGCGCCAAGGGCGTGCTGGCGGCGCTGGGCGACGGACCGGCGCGGCTGTTCGCGGCCGAGGCGGTGAACGCCATCGACACCACGGCGGCCGGCGACACGTTCATCGGCGGCTTTTCGGCCGCGCTGGCGGCCGGCCGCGGCGAAGCCGAGGCGATCGCGCTGGGCCAGCGCGCGGCCGCCATCAGCGTCACCCGCTCCGGCGCCCAAACTTCCATCCCCCACCTGAATGAAATGGAGCACGCATGAAAAAGAGTCCGCTGTTGAACGCCGCCCTGTCGCAAGTGATCGCCTCGCTCGGCCATGGCGACATGCTGGTGATCGGCGACGCCGGCCTGCCGGTGCCGCACGGCGTGCCGGTGATCGATCTGGCGCTCACGCGCGGCATTCCCGGCTTCATGGACACGCTGCGCATCGTGCTCGGCGAGATGGAAGTGGAAAGCCATGTGCTGGCCGACGAGACCCTGGCCACCAGCCCCGCTTTCGCCGCCGGCTTGTCCGTGTTCGATCTGCCGCTGCGCAGCACGATGAATCACGACGCCTTCAAACACTTGAGCAAAACCGCGCGCGCGGTGGTGCGCACCGGCGAATGCACGCCGTACGCCAATATCATCCTGGTGGCCGGCGTCGCGTTTTAGTCGGCCGGCCCGCCTTCAAGGTGTACAATATTTCCATAAGTTAATATTGTCACTATTAAGGTAAGGCTTCCATGCGCGTTCGATCCCACAATATCGCGATCTTGTTATGCGGCGTCGCCGCCCTGGCTTCCTGCGGCGGTGGCGGTGGCGGTGGCGGTGGCGGTGGCGGCGCCACGACGGGGCCGGCCACGGCGCCCGTGACCCCGGTGAACACTACGCCACCGCCGGCCACCGCGACCCCGGCGACGGACACGCCAGCGAGCGCGCCGCCGGTCGCCAACCCGCCGGCCACGGTTCCGCCGGCGAGCACACCGCCAGCCACGATCCCGCCGGTCACGACGCCACCGGCCACGACACCGCCCGTGACAAGCCCGCCGGTCTCCACGCCGCCTGCGGCCACTCCGCCGGTCGCGCCGGCCAGCAACGCCCCCGCCGGTTACGTGTTGAAATGGGCCGATGAATTCGCCGTACCGGGCTTGCCGGACGCCGGTAAATGGGTGTATGACACCGAGGCCAACGCCAGCGGCTGGTATAACAACGAGTTGCAGTATTACGCGGTGGGCCGCCTGGAAAATTCGCGCGTCGAGGACGGCAAGCTGATCATCACCGCGCGCAAGGAAAAACTCAGCTCCGCCAAGGATTACGGCGGCCAGGCGTATTCGTCGGCGCGTCTGATCACCAATGGCAAAGCCAGTTGGACCTACGGTTTCTTCGAGATCCGCGCCAAATTGCCCTGCGGAGTGGGCACCTGGCCGGCGATCTGGATGCTAGGCAGCGACGACGTGGCGTATCCGGCCAACGGCGAAATCGACATCATGGAACAAGTGGGCAAGAGCCCGAACAACATCGAAGGCACCATCCACAACACCTCCACCGCCGGCACCTTCGGCGATGGCGGCAGCACCGAGCTGAACACCGCGTGCAGCGCCTTCCATAATTACCAGCTGACCTGGACCGCCGACAGCCTGGTGATCGGCGTCGACAACAAGCCCTTCCATACCTACGCCAACAAGCACGCCGGCGCCGCCAGCTGGCCTTTCGATCGCCCGCAATACCTGCTGCTCAACCTGGCCATCGGCGGCGACATGGCCGGCCCGGTCGACGACAACATCTTTCCGCGCCAAATGGAGGTGGAATACGTGCGGGTGTACCAAAAGCCGTGATCCGACCCATCGCTTTGTATAATTTCGTAGGGAACATCCCGCGACGCCCGATATTGAAACGAGGTAGCCCATCTTGCGCATCTTCTCCAAGCTCTTCACCAAGGCCCGGCCGGCGGTCCCGGAGCCGGCCGCGCCCCCGGCCCCGGCCGCCCTCGACCCGCTGGTGCCGGTACCGGTGCCAGCGCTGGGCATCTTGCTGGTCCAGATGGAAAAGAAAAAAGGCGCGCCCCTGTCCGAACAAGAGGTGGTGGAGGCCGGCGACAAGGCCATTTGCGTCATGCTGCCGCGGTCCGAAAAGACGGCGCTGGAACAAAAACGCGGCTATGCCGATTTGGACCTGGACCATGTCTGGCGCGATTGGCTGGCTTTTCGCGCGCGGGCGCGCCGGCCCGGCTGAAGCGGCGCGCCCGCCCGCGCGCTACACCAATTCGGCCATGGATGCCGGATTGAACGGCTGCAAGTGACCGACATCGTCGCCGCGCACCTTGCGCGCCCAGTTGGCGTCGCCCAGCAGCGCGCGGCCGACCGCGATCAAATCGAATTCCTCGCGTTCCAGGCGGCCGATCAGCTGGTCCAGCCCGGACGGCTGCGCCGTATCGCCGTTAAACGTGCTGAAGAGATCGCCCGACAGTCCGACCGAGCCGACGCTGATGGTGGCCGCACCCGTCAATTTCTTGGCCCAACCGGCGAAGTTCAAACCGGCCTCGCCGTCGAGCTCGGGAAACTCGGCGTCCCAAAACCGGCGCTGGGAGCAATGCAGCACATCGACGCCCGCCTCCACCAGTGGCAGCAGCCAGTCCGTCATGGAGTGCGGCGTGTCGGCCAAACGCACGCCGAAGTCCTGCTGTTTCCACTGGCTCACGCGCAAGATGATGGGGAAATCCGGCCCCACCGCCCGCCGCACGCCCTTGATCACCTCGGCAGCGAAGCCGGCCCGCTCGCGCAGGGTGGCGCCGCCGAAACGGTCGCGGCGCAGATTGGTGCCGGCCCAGAAGAATTGGTCGATCAGATAGCCGTGCGCGCCGTGCAGCTCGAGCGTGTCGAAACCCAGCCGTTTCGCGTCGGCGGCGGCGCGGCCGAAGGCGGCGATGGTGTCGGCGATGGCTTCGTCGCTCATGGCCTCGCCGCGCGGCTGATCCGGCGCCACCAGTCCGGACGGGCTTTCGATGACGCCCGGTGGCAGCCAGTCGCCGCTTTGCGCGGCCACCGCGCCGACGTGCCAGATCTGCGGCCCCATCTTGCCGCCGGCCGCGTGCACCTGCTCAATCACCGTTTGCCAGCCAGCCAGGGGCGCGGTGCCGTGAAAGAATGGAATCGCGGCCATGTTCCTGGCCGCCGGCCGGTCCACCACCGTGCCTTCGGACAGGATCAGGCCGACCTCGCCCTCGGCGCGGCGGCGGTAATAGGCCGCCACCTTGTCGTCCGGCACGCCATCGGGCGAGAAGGCGCGTGTCATGGGCGCCATCACGATGCGATTCTTTAGGCTGAGGGATTTGATCTGCAGCGGTTGAAACAAGATTTCGTTATGCGGGGTTTTCATCGTTCACTCGTAAAATGGATGGAACGATCATGGTATACGTTGTATACTTGGGGTCAATTAGGCACTTAAACGCTACCAAGTAGCACCGAGGAAACCACTATGCTTGAAACACCCACCGCCGCTTGCGCCAAGCGTTGCCCGAGCCGCTTGCTGCTCGATCAAATCGCCGATAAATGGACGATTTTAATTTTGGCCATCTTATGCGCCGAACCTTTGCGCTTCAATGAAATCAAACGCCGTCTTGACGGGATCACCCAAAAAGCGCTGACGCAAACCTTGCGCCGGCTCGAACGCAACGGCATCATCGCGCGCCGCGTGCTGACCGCCAGTCCGATCGCGGTCGAATATGCGATCACGCCCTTGGGTTGCACGCTCAAGCCGATATTCATGGAAATGAACCAGTGGACCGCCGCGCATCTACCCGACGTCGAGCAAGCCCGGCTGGACTACGACCGCCGCAACGAAGAATGAGCCGGGTGGGGTGACGTTGCTTTACCACAACAATCATGCCGGGGCGCGTGGCGCCGGCTCCTCCCTGCGGTCGCGCCGCGATATATAAATTTCACCAAGCAAGTATTTGGTAAAATCACGGACTGACTTTCACCAGATTTCCATAGCGCAACATGCTTTTTCCGACAGTAGAATACGCCCTGTTCTTCATCCTGGCCCTGGCGCTGGGCTGGGGCGCGCTGGGCTTGCACCGCGGCTTGGCGCCGGCCCGCTGGAGCCGCCATCTGGGCCGGGCCAGCGACAAATTCGCGCACTCCCTGCACAAAAATCTGCTTCTGCTGCTCAGCTACATCTTTTACGGCTGCTGGAATTGGCGTTTCGTGCCGCTGCTGTTCGCCGTCTCGCTGGGCGGCTGGCTGGCCACGCGCGCCATCCAGCACTATGGCGCCGCCGGCCGGCCGCGCCCGCGCGCCTGGGCCTTGGGGCTGGGCGTGGGCGCCGCCCTGGTTTTACTGGCCGGCTACAAATACAGCGCCTTCGCCTTGCAAAACATCGCCAGCGTGCTGGGCCGCTTCGGCTACGAACTCAGCGTCCAAGTGGACACCCCGCTGCTGCCGCTCGGCATCTCCTTCATGACCTTCCATATCATCTCCATGATGATGGACGCCTGGCGCGGCAAACTGGAGCGGCGCGTGCCCCTGGTCGACGCCCTGCTCTACGTCAGCTTCTTTCCGCAACTGATCGCCGGCCCGATCCTGCGCGCCTCCACCTTCCTGCCGCAACTGCGGCGCGCGCCCGATCCGCGCCGGATCGACACGGCGCGCGCCCTGATGCTGATCGTCGGCGGCCTGTTCAAAAAAGTGGTGATCGCCAACACCTTGTCGACCCTGCTGGTGGACGACGTGTTCGCCAACCCCATGGCAATGAGCGCCAGCCAGGTCTTGGTGGGCATTTACGGCTACGCGGCCCAGATCTATTGCGACTTTTCCGGCTACACCGACATCGCCATCGGTTGCGCGCTGCTGCTCGGCTATCGGTTTCCCGACAACTTCGACGCGCCTTACACGGCCGCCTCGCCGCAGGAATTCTGGCGCCGCTGGCACATCTCCCTGTCCACCTGGTTGCGCGACTATCTCTACATTCCGCTGGGCGGTTCGCGCGGTGGGCACTGGTCGACCCAACGCAATTTGATGATCACCATGCTGTTGGGCGGCTTGTGGCATGGCGCGGCCTGGAGTTTCGTGATCTGGGGCGCCTGGCACGGCTTGCTGCTGGTGGCGCACCGCGAATGGGAAGGTTTTTGGGCCACCCGCCACGCGCCCTGGCGCGCCAGCCGCTGGTGGCGCTGGTGCGCGCGGCTGCTGCTGTTCCACGCGGTGTGTCTTGGTTGGGTGTTTTTCCGCGCCGGCGACTTCGGCGCCGCGCTCGATGTGCTGGGCCGCTTGTTCCAGGCCGCGTGGGCCTGGGACGTGCCGGCCGGCGCCGTGTTGTGCGCCGCGCTGGGCATCGGCATGCAGTTCGTGCCGCCGGCCTGGTTGCGCGGCCTGGAACTGTCGGGCATCCGCATGCAGCCGGTGCTGCGCGGAGTCGCCTTCGCGCTGGCGCTGATGCTGTGCGAAGTGCTGGGACCGAGCGAACCGGCCCCCTTTATCTACTTCCAATTCTAATCATGTTGCGCCGTCACGACTCACTCTCCCGCATGGCCCTGACCCTGCTCGCCGCCCTCGCCTGCGGCGTGGCGCTGGAAGCCGAGGGCATTCATACCTGGGCGCAGCGCCTGGGCGTCGGACCGCTGCGCGAACGCGCGCTGCCGATCACCGGCGCCCTGCTGGAATGGACCCATCCCTGGCATGGCGACCGGCCACGCGGCCTGCTGCTGGCGGCCAAGGCGACCCTGGCGCCGGCCATGCTGGCGCGGATCGACGACCTCGCCACGCCAAGCGCGCCGCAAGCGGGCTGGCAAGCCGACGCGCGCACCCAACCGGCAACCGGCGCACAAATGGGAGCGCGGGCCAGCGTGCAAACGGCCCCGGTATCGGGCGCGCCGGCGTCCGTGCCGGCATCGCCGCTTGCCGTCACGCCGGTTTCCGCAACC
>JAYVUV010000443.1:0-4291 GCA_043787615.1 Janthinobacterium sp.
CGCATACGCCGAGCGTGTCAAACCCCCGGGAATGATCGGCTGGTGGTACTACACCGGCCCCGCCACGCCAGGCGGCTACGCCGACGATCCCGTCACGGCGTGTCAAACCACGGCCATGCACCATGTGGGAAAGCCGCTGGTCGAGATGCGGCCTCTTGTCTATCCTTATAGCAGCCGGGCGGTCGTATATGATTGCAAGTATCCGACCTTCCTTGGATGGATGGGGGTGGATTGGCGCATCGCAACCATGCTTTTCTGCGAGAGCGGCTATTTCGCGCAGTGGCCCGGGGTGTGTGTCAAGCAGACGGAGGCGCCGCGGGCGCCGAGCTGCTCTTCCGACGACCCGGGCTACACGCTCGCCAACCCGGTGCAGGTGTCGAGCGGCGCCAAGGTGCAAGGCGAAACGGACTACGCGGCGGGACCGGGCGCCGTCCTGCAAGTGCGGCGCACCTACCGCGCGCTGCGGCAATACGGGGCGGGCGCGTCCGGCGGCCAGGGCTGGTCGTTCTGGTTCGACCGCTTCGTCACGCTTACCCCTGGAGCGGCGGGCCAGCCGCCCTCGCGCGTGGTGGGAACCTACGGCGACGGCAGCTATTTCGATTTCTCCGGCGCCGATGGCGTCTACGTTTCGGCCATCGACAAACGCGACAGCATGCAGGCGTTCGGCGCGCATCGGGGCCAATGGGACGAATTCACGATCAGCCGCGCCGATGGTCAGGTCGACCATTACCAGCGCGTCGCGGGCGCCACGGTCCTCGTCAGTTCCCGCACGCGCGAGGGCGCGGCGCAATTTTATGGGTATAACGCCGACCATCGCGTGCACACCATTTCGGACGCCGGCGGCCGCACCCTGGAAGTGGCGTGGAACGGCGCCGTGGTCGCGTCGATCAGCGGCGCCGACGCGAGCGTGCGCTACAGCTATGAAGAGGCGGAGTTGCCCGTCATCGGCGTCATCCCCGGCATGTCCAAGCTGGTGGGTGTGGCGCTGCACGACGCGGCGGGCGCGCAGGTTTCGGTCAAACATTACCACTACGAAGACCCGAGGAACCGCTATCTGTTGACCGGCGTGACGGATGAAAACGGCGCGCGCTTCGCCACTTATTCCTTCGACGACCAGGCCCGGGTCACCGTGTCCGAGCACGCCAACGGCGCCGACCGCTATACCTTCGCCTATCCGGACGCCCAGACCCGGGTCGTGACCGATCCGCTGGGTACCCGGCGGACGCTGGGTATAGCCTACAGCGGCGGCGCCAGCCGCATCACCGGCGAGAGCCAGCCGGCCGGCGCCGGTTGCGGCGCGGGCGCCAGCGGGCGCACCTTCGACGCCGGCGGCTTCATCGCCAGCCGTACCGACTTCAACGGCCACAAGACCTGTTCCGTCAACGACCAGCAGCGTGGTCTCGAAACGAGCCGGGTCGCCGGCCTGGACGGCGCCGCCGCCTGTCCGGCCGCCACGGCGGCGATCGGCGCGGCCAGCCGCAGGGTCAGCACGCGGTGGCATCCCGACTGGCCGTTGCGCACCAAGGTGGCGGGGCCGCTTGAGGTCGCCAGCTATGTCTACAATGGACAGGCGGACGCCGACGGCAAGGTTCTCGCTTGCGCGGACGGCGCGACGCTGCCGAACGGCAAGCCCATCGCCGTGCTGTGCCAGCGAAGCGTGCAAGCGACGACGGATACGAACGGCGGTCTCGGTTTCGGCGCCAAGCCGGCTGGCGCCGCCAGGGTGTGGCGTTACACCTACACGGGCACGGGTCAATTGTTGAGCATGACAGGCCCGCCCGACAATGACCTGCACGCCGAGTCGGCACGCTATACCTACTACGCCGACACCACCGACAGCCACGCCCAGGGCGACCTGCATACGGCCACGGACAGCCTGGGCGCGGTCACGGAATATCTTGAATACACCCAGGCCGGGCAGGCGAGCAAGATCCGGCGGGCCGACGGCCGGACGCTCGTCTTGGGCTTCGACCCGGGCCAACGATTGACGTCCAGCTCGCTCGAAAACGGATCGGGAAAAATCGCGCGCACCAGTTACGAGTATGATTCTGTAGGGCAGCTTACACGGCGGGTCGCGCCGGACGGTTCGGCCATCAGCTTCAGCCACGACGACGCCCACCGTTTGACGGCGTTGGGCAATAGCGAAGGCGACACCATCGCCTTCACGCTGGACGCCATCGGCAACGTGGTCCGGCAAGAGGTGCGCGATGCGGCGGGCGCGCTGGCGCTGGAGGCCAGCCACGGCTTCGACGCGCTCAACCGCAGGAAATCGGACCGGTACGGCCCGCTGGACCCCGGCGTCAACTACGAGCACGACGGCGCGGGCAATCTAACCCGTCTCACCGACCAGCTTGGCCGGGTGAGCACGCGGGAGTACGACTTCTTCAACCGCATGATCCGCGAAGTGATGCCGGTCGCCGCGCCCGGCAGCGTCCAAGCCGCCGTCGGTTACGCCTATAACCACCAGGACCAATTGACCGCAGTGAGCGATCCGCGCAAGCTGGTCACCCGCTACGAGGTCGACGGCTTCGGCGAGCGCGCCGCCATAAGCAGTCCGGACAGCGGCGTCACCACCTATCGGTTCGACGACGCCGGCAATATGGTGGCCAGCCGCGACGCGCGCGGCTACACCACCAACTACGGTTTTGACGCGCGAAAGCGGCTCACGCGCATCGTTTTCGACGGCGGCTCGAACCGGAATGTCGAGTACGGGGCGGCCGGCTCCGGCGCGTTCGGCCGCGTGACGGCGCTCCTCGACGCTTCGGGCAAGACCACGTTTCAGTTTAACGAATTCGGCGAGTTGCTGGCGCGGACGCACGCGCTCGCCGCAGGCTACGGCCCCGTGCCGTCAAAGCCGTTCAGCGTGACATATGCCTATGGCGACGGCGACGGCGACTTCGGCCACGTCAGGTCGATGACCTATCCAAGCGGAAACCGGCTCGAGATCGGCTACGACCATGCCGGGCGCGTCGTCGGCTTGAGCCTGGCCACGCCGGGTGCGGCGTCCGGCGTGGCGATCATGAGCGACATCAAATACGTTCCGTTCGGGCCCGCGAAATCCTGGTCGTGGAACGGCGGCGGGCCGGGCGGGGTCGCCTATAGCCGGAGCTTCGACCTGGCCGGCAGGATCACGGGCTACCCGCTTGGCGAGGCGGGTAGCGGGGGCGGCCGGCGCAGACTGGTTTTCGACGGCGCCGGCAACGTCACGGAGAACCGCTCAGACAGCCCGGTCATGACCCGGCCATCGACGCTCGACCAGACGTTCAGCTATGACGGGATGAACCGCCTGACCGGCTTTATCGGCGGCACAGCCACGCAAAGTTTCGCGTACGACTTGAACGGCAACCGCACGCTGTTCGGGATCGGCGCCGGCGGCTACCTCAACACCATCGGTGCGACCAGCAACAGGCTCGACAGCGCCAGCGGCCCCGCTCCCGCGAAGCGCAATATCCACGACGCGAGCGGCAATCTGAGCAGCGACGGCGCCGTCAGCTACAACTACAGCCCGGATGGGCGTCTGTCCAGTGTGAAGGCGGCAGGTATCGCCACCCGTTATGTGTACAACGGGCTGGGGCAAAGGGTGATCAAGCTGGGCGCCGACGGGGCCGTCTTTTATGTGTACGATCCCGCAGGGCGCCTGCTTGGCGAATACGACGCCAACGGAGTCGCCATCGAGGAAACCGTGTATCTGGGCGAGCTGCCGGTGGCCGTGTTGAAACCCGCCGCCAAGCCGGCGACGGGAACCGTGCTCTACCGGGTGTACTCGGACCACCTCCAGACGCCGCGCATGATCACGCGCGCGGGCGACAGCAAGATCGTCTGGCGCTGGGACAACGCCGACCCGTTCGGGCTCGACCATCCGGACGAGAATCCGAGCGGCTTGGGCGTGTTCACGTACAACCTGCGGTTCCCCGGGCAGGTGTATGATAAAGAGACCAACCTCCACTACAATTACCATCGGGATTACGATCCGCAGACGGGGCGGTACGTGCAGAGCGACCCGATCGGATTATCTGGCGGCATTAACAGCTATAGCTATGTCGAGGAAAACCCGATATCCAAAACCGATCCAATGGGTTTAGCTACATATATGTGTACGCAACCGTTGCACGCGTTAGGTGCTGCAGGACGTATTTTATATAAGTATCAGCCGGCTTCAAGTCCGCTATATCACCAATTCATCGGAATCGTTCGTCCAGATGGTTCTGTTTTTACTGGTGGACAAGATCGTGCTAACGGACCCTGGGGAGAAGGGGCGCCAAGCAAAGGCGACGGATCACCTGAGTCGGGA
>JAYVUV010000444.1:0-14190 GCA_043787615.1 Janthinobacterium sp.
CCGAAACGCGCGATTTCAGCGCCATCGGCGGCGGCGCCGTGCCGGCCGACTTGTCCGATTCGAGCCGCAGCGTGACCTTGGCCCTGACCTATGCGGCCACCCCGAGCATCAGCCTGGGCCTGAGCGCCAACCACGACTCGCGTAGCGGCAGCCCTGGGATCGGCACCAATAGCTACACCTCCAACGGAGTTTCATTCAACGCCAGCGCGCAGTTCTAAGAAAAACATGACGCTCAATGACATCCCCCTGATTTCTTTCTTTCAACGCATCCTCGATCCCCTGTTGATCATGGGTACTTTGTACCTGTGTTCGCTTGGCTACGGCGAACCGTTCACCGGCTATTCGCTGGTGTTGATGATATTGGCTTTTTTCATCTCCACCTCGGTCTACCAGCATGTCGACCCGTATCGCACTTGGCGCAGCGGCCGCATGCTGGCCTATGCGCGCGACGTGTTTGTCGGTTGGGCCATCACGGCAACGATCCTGGTGTTTTTCGGCGCCGCCAGCGGCCTGTCGTATCACTTCGACCACCACGTGGTGCTGGCCTGGTTTGTCGCCACGCCGTTTGTCTTGCTGGCGACCCATCTGGCCGCGCGCAAGCTGGGTTCCGAGCGCGACGTCGAAGGCCAGGTGCGCTCGGTGGTGATCATCGGCGCCAACGATGTCAGCCTCAAGTTCGCCGCCAATATCGAAAAAAATCCGAATCTGTTCATGAAAGTGCGCGGTTTCTTCGACGACCGCGCCGACGAGCGGCGGCCGGCCGGCATGCGCGAGCCGATGCTGGGCAGGATGGCCGATATCGCCGCCTATGTGCGCCAGCATAATATCAAGATGATTTTCATCAGCCAGCCGATCTCGGCCCAGCCGCGCATCCGCAAGTTGCTCGACGAATTGCAAGACACTACCGCCTCGGTGTATTTTTTGCCCGATATCTATATCTTCGACTTGATGCAAGCGCGCTTCGACAACGTGGGCGGCATGCCCGTGATCGCCATCTGCGAATCGCCCTTCACCGGTTTTAACAGCATGGTGAAACGCTTCAGCGACATCATGCTGGGTCTGGTGATCCAGCTTTGCCTGTTGCCGATCATGCTCATCATCGCCATCGCGGTGAAGCTCACCTCGCCCGGGCCGATTATTTTCCGTCAGCGCCGCTACGGTTTGTACGGCGAGGAAATCATCGTCTACAAGTTCCGCTCGATGACGGTGGCCGAGGATGGCGCCAAGGTGGTGCAGGCGAAAAAGAACGATCAGCGCGTGACCCGGATCGGCGGCTTCCTGCGCCGCAGTTCGCTTGACGAATTGCCGCAGTTTATCAACGTGCTGCAAGGACGCATGAGTATCGTCGGCCCGCGGCCGCACGCGGTGGCGCACAACGAGCAATACCGCAAGCTGATCAAGGGCTACATGCTGCGTCACAAAGTCAAGCCGGGCATCACCGGTTGGGCGCAGGTGAACGGTTTGCGCGGCGAGACCGAAACGCTGGACAAGATGGAGGCGCGGATTCAGTACGACCTCGATTACCTGCGCAGTTGGTCGCTCTGGCTCGATCTCTGGATTATCGTGCGCACGGTGCAGGTGGTGTTAAAGCGCGAAAACGCGCATTGACAAGCGGGCCGGGCCGGCGCCGTATGCCGAGCTCGGCTGCAAAAAATGCTGCACCTGCGTCAATTGGAGCGCGCATTTGCCAAACCATGTGTAATAATTTCTCGCCACGGCTTGGTCGCGCCATCCTGACTGTATAGTGCGATTGTAATTTTGCAATAAATGTGAATTTTATGGCAATCGCGGCCGCGCTCCCGCCACGGCGCGAGCGCCTGGCTGGCCGCAGTTTTTCGGCATGAATAATTTGTGTTTTAGATATTGCTGTGGTATTTTGAATATTGTTTCGCTTGCAATATTTGGCGCACAGCGGCGGTCACGGCGCGACTTCGGTTGGTGCCGTGCCCGTTGTGCTGCCCGGATCGGCCATCTCGGCTGGCCGCGCGATGTCTCTACTTTGAAATCGAAGGAAAAAATTTGAACCACTTTGAGATGCCAAGCTTGATCGGCCTAAACAAGAGCAAGGCGGCGCGCCGTCTTTTATGGAGCGCCGTGGTGTTGGTGGCGGCGGCCGGCCTGTCGGGATGCGGCAATAGCGGCAAGGAAAAGAAATCCGGCCAAGCTCTGGCCAGCGTCAATGGCGAGGAAATCACCGCCATGCAGCTCAACGAGGAATTGCAGCGTTCCGGCGCCCAGCCGGGCCAGCAGGAAACGGCCAGCAAGCAATTGTTGGAAGCCTTGATCGACCGCCAGCTCTTGCAAAACGAGGCCGCGCGCGACAAGACCGACCGTGATCCGAAAGTGGTGCAAGCCATCGAGCGCGCCAAGGCTTTGATCATCGCCCAAGCGTATATGCAAAAGCGGGTCGGCACCATCGCCAAGCCGAGCAAGGCCGAGGTCGAGGAGTATTTCACCAAGCATCCGGAATTTTTCACCCAGCGCAAGCAATTCGACATGCGCCAACTGGTCATCGCCACCAAGGATTTGAACGACGAGTTGCAAAAAGCCATGGACGGCGCCAAGTCGATCGACGAAGTGGCGGCGTGGCTGGAAGCCCACAATGTCAAATTCGTGCGTAATCAAGTGTCGCGCACCACGGCCGATCTGGCCCCCGAACTGGGCGCGAAATTGAAAGGCATGCCGAAAGGGCAGTTGTTCATCATCAAGGAAGGCGAGCGCAGCATGCTGATCGCGATCGCCGACACGCGCGAGGTGCCGGTCACCCTGGAAGCGGCCGCGCCCCAGATCGAACAATATCTGACCAATAGCAAGACCAAGGAAGCGGCCACGGCCGAGCTGGCCCGCTTGCGCGCCAGCGCCAAGATCGAATACTTGAACAAGGGCGCCGAGCACAAGGCGGCGGTCACGGCTTCCGCCTCGACCTCGGCTTCCGCCCCGGCGGTGCAGGCGCCGGCCGCGCCAGTCGCGGCGCCGGCCCCCGCCCAAGCGGGACCGGCCGCGTCGAGCGACTCGACCGACCGCGGCGTGGCCGGTTTGAAATAAGCCACGCCGGCCCGGGCTTTACTTTTTGCAGTTAGCATTTACCAATGGATTGAGCACGAGATGAAAAAATTTGTTTTCTGGATGATGGCGGCCTTATTGGCGGCAACCATGGGCGGCGTCAACGCGGGCGAACTCTTGCTCGGCCCCGGCGACGTGGTCAAAGTATCGGTGTACGGCAATCCCGATCTGGCGGTCGAAACCCGGGTCAGCGAATCGGGCAATATCACCTTTCCCTTGATCGGCCAAGTCAATGTGAACGGGCTGGCCTCGGCGGCGGCGGAAAAGAAAATCGCCGGCTTGCTGGAGTCGGGCGGCTATGTGCGCAAGCCCCAGGTCAATCTGATCGTCTCGCTGCTGCAAAGCCAGCAAGTGTCGGTGCTGGGCCAGGTCAACCGTCCCGGCCGCTATCCGGTGGACGGCAAACGCACCGTGATGGATTTGCTGGCCTTGGCCGGCGGCATCAATCCGGACGGCGGCGATGTGGTGAGCCTGATCCGCAAGCGCGACGGCAAGACCACCAAGGACAGCATCGACATCGTTCAAATGGTGCAAACCGGCGACATGCAACGCGACTTCGACTTGTCCGCCAACGACGTGGTGTTTGTCGAGCGGGCGCCGCATTTTTATATTTACGGCGAAGTGCAGCGTCCCGGCGTGTTTCGCCTGGAACGTTCGATGACGGTGCTGCAAGCCTTGTCGGCCGGCGGCGGCCTGACCCAGCGCGGCACCGAGCGCTCGATGCGCATCAAGCGGCGCGACGCGGCCGGCAAGTTGCAAGTGCTGGAAGCCAAACATGACGATCTGGTGCAGATCGACGACGTGATTTATGTGAAAGAAAGCTTGTTCTAAGCTGGACCATCATGCCGGCCGCGGCCGGCCGTTTCGTCACGATATGAGAGTGCTGCCATGAATTTTTCCCAATTTTTCCTGATCTTGCTGGCGCGCCAGCGCATCATCTGGCTGACCTTGATCATCACCGTCGCGCTGACGGTGGCGGTCAGCCTGGTGCTGCCCAAAACCTACAAGGCCACCTCCTCGGTGCTGCTCAATTACAAAGGGGTCGATCCGGTCACCGGTTTGACCCTGCCCGGGCAATTGCTGCCTGGTTACATGGCGACCCAGATCGACATCATCACCAGCAAGAACGTGGCGCTGCGCGTGGTCGATCAACTCAAGCTGGCGCAAAGTCCGGCCGCCGTGGCCCAGTTCCAGGACGCCACCGGCGGCAAGGGCACGGCGCGCGATTGGCTGGCCGAGTTGCTGCTGAAAAAGCTCGAAATCGTGCCTTCGCGCGAAAGTAGCGTGGTCGAGATCAGTTTCAAGGGCGCCGATCCGCAATTCGTGGCCGCGATCGCCAACGCCTTTGCCGACGAATACCAAAAGATTAGTATCCAGTTGCGGGTCGAGCCGATGAAAAAGGCGTCCCAGTATTTCAATGATCAAACCAAGCAGTTGCGCGACGTGGTCGAGGCGGCCCAAAGCCGGCTCTCCAAGTATCAGCAAGAAAACGGCATCGTCAGCGTCGACAACCGGCTCGACGTCGAATCGAACCGCTTGAACGATTTGTCGGCCCAGCTGGTGATGGCGCAAGCGCAGGCCATCGAAGCGACTTCGCGCAAAAGCATGGCGACCGGCGCCTCCGGCAGCGAGTCGCCGGACGTGGCCACCAATAATATGATCCAAAACTTGAAGATCAACCTGGGCTCGGCCGAATCGAAGTTCGCCGAAGTGTCCTCGCGCTTGGCGGCCAACCATCCGGCCTACATCAGCGCCAAGGCCGAGCTGGACAAACTGCGGGCCGATCTGCGCGCCCAGACCCAGATCACCTCCAATAGCGTGAGCAACAACGCATCGATCCTGCAACAGCGCGAGAGCGCGATCCGGGCCGCCCTGGCCGCGCAAAAAGCCAAGGTGCTGGAATTGAATCGTACCCGCGATGAAATGAATGTCTTGCTCAAAGACGTGGAGAGCGCGCAAAAAGCCTTCGACGTCACCTCGCAGCGTTTTTCCCAGACCAAGATCGAAGGCCAGGCCGAGCAATCCGACATTTCGGTGCTGAACCCGGCCGTGGCGCCGCTGTCGCCAGCCGGCCCGAAAGTGTTGCTTAACACCTTGCTGGCGGTGTTTTTCGGCAGCTTGCTGGGCTTGGGCCTGGGGCTGTTGGCCGAATTTCTGGACCGCCGCGTGCGTTCGGAACGCGACCTGGCCAGCGCGCTCAATATTCCGGTGCTGGGCACGATCGAATGGAGCCCGCCGAAAAAACGCCGCTTTGGCAAAGTCAACCACGATTTACCGGGCCGTTTGCGCTTGAACTAGACGATGGAAAACACCATGAATCATCCTGCTATCCCTGGCGTGGCGCCGATTCCTTCCACCGCGCGCGGTGACTCCAGCATCGGCGGCTTGCTGCTTGAATCGGGCAAGATCACGCCCGAAAACGCCGAGCGCGTGCTGCGCATGCAAAAAGAGCTGGGCATCCGCTTCGGCGAGGCGGCCCAGCGGCTGGGCTTGATCACCGAGGCCGATATCCAGCAAGTGCTGGCGCGCCAATTCGATTATCCCTATCTGCAACCGGGCGCCGGCAATTTTTCGGAAGAATTGATCGCCGCCTACCAACCGTTCGGGCGCCAGGTGGAAACCTTGCGCGCCATCCGCAGCCAGTTGATGCTGCGCTGGTTCGCGCGCGGGCGCAAGGCGCTGGTGGTGGTGAGCATCGATCCGGAGGATGGCGCCAGCATGTTCGCGGCCAACCTGGCGGTGGTGTTTTCCCAATTGGGCGAGCAAACCCTGCTGGTGGACGGCAATTTGCGCGCGCCCAAGCAGCACGAGGTGTTCGGCTTGAAAATGCGCCAGGGGTTGTCCGACATGTTGGCCGGACGGGCCGATATGGACGCCGTGGCGCGCATCGATTCCTTTGTCGACTTGTCGGTGCTGGGCGCCGGCACCTTGCCGCCCAATCCGCAGGAATTGCTCAGCCGCTCCAGTTTCGCTACCCTCAACAGCAATTTGGAAGCGCGTTACGACGTGGTGCTGTATGACGTGGCCGCGTTCGCCATCGGCGCCGACGCGCTGGCCATCGCGGCCCGCGCTGGCGGCGTGCTGCTGGTGGCGCGCAAGAATAAGACGCGCTTGGCCGATTTGACCGTGGTCAGCGAACAACTCGCGCGCAGCGGGGTGGAAATCGTCGGTACCGTGTTGAATGAGTTCTAATTTTTTCCAGCGCAACGCGCAACTGGCCAGCCTGCACCGCCGGTTGCTGCTGCCGGCCGGCATCGTGCTGGCCGGCCTGTGTTTGCTCTATGGGCCGAGCACGGTCGACCTGTTTCTCGGCACCTGGAGCACCGACCGCAACGCGCACGGGCCGATCGTGCTGGCGGTGGGCTTGTGGTTCCTGTATTTCAAGGCGCGCACGGTGCGCGCCGAGAATATTCCCGTGGTGCCGGCGCCCTGGCTGGGCTGGCCCGTGCTGTTGCTGGGCCTGGCTTGTTTCGTGCTGGGCCGCTCGCAAGCTTTCCTGTTGTTCGAGGTCGGTTCCTTCATCCCTGTGCTGTTCGGCATCGTGTTGCTGTTTTTCGGCACCCGGGTGGCGCGCCACCTGTGGTTTGGCTTCGTGTTTTTGCTGTTCATGATTCCCTTGCCCTCGACCTTCGTCGACGTGCTGACCCAGCCGCTCAAGATCGCCGTGTCCTACGCGGCCGAAAACCTGCTGTTCCTGCTTGACTACCCGGTGGCCCGCTCCGGCGTGATTTTGACCATCGGCCAGTATCAGTTGTTGGTGGCGGACGCTTGCTCGGGCTTGAACTCCCTGTTCACGCTGGAAGCGCTGGGCTTGTTATACCTGAATGTGATGCGGCATGAATCGGCTGTGCGCAACGGCGTGCTGGCCTTGCTGATCGTGCCGATTTCCTTCACCTCCAACGTGACCCGGGTTATAGTGTTGTCTTTGATAACTTTCCACTTGGGCGATGCGGCCGGGCAAGGATTTTTGCATGGTTTCTCGGGAATGGTACTGTTTGTTACTGCCTTAATGTTGATTATTGGTGTAGATTCTATGTTGCGCTGGATCACTTCCAAATTCCCGGGCGGCGCCGCCGCGAACCCGCGCGTCGCTCCTGTGGGCCGGCCGTCATGAGCGGGGCCGGCGTGATGCTGCGCCGCAGCGTGATCGTGTGCGCCTTGCTCGCTTGCGCCAGCGCCGGTGGCTTGATGGCCACCCCGCACCGCACCATGGCGCGCGCCACGGTGCTGGGCAAAACGGTGCCGTCCCAGTTTGGCGACTGGAAGGAAATGCCGAACGGCCTGGCCCAGATGGCCCTGTCGGTCACCGATGGCGAGCGCACCGAGGAGCAGCCGTATGACGAAGTGGTCATGCGCACCTACGCCAACGGCAAGGGCGAGCGGGTGATGCTGGCCTTGGCTTACGCGCGCGAGCAGCGCCAGGAAGTGAAGATTCACCGGCCCGAGGTGTGTTATGTGGCGCAGGGCTACAAGCTGGTCGACGAGCAACAGGTCGACATGCCGCAACTGGGCGGCATGGGCGGGCAGGGCGTGCATGGCCAGCGCTTGCTGATGAATAGTAACAATCAGACCGAGGCCGTCAGTTATTGGATACGGGTCGGCGATTTCTACCCGCGTGGCGGGCTCAACACGCGGATGGCGATCTTGCAGCATGGTTTCAAGGGAATGGTTCCCGACGCAATATTGGTACGCGCTTCAAGCATTCTGGGCCAGCCTGGCGAAGCCGCCGGAGCATATGAACGGCAGGAAAGCTTTCTGGCTCAGCTGGTGCAAGCGATGCGCCCGGCGGACGCGACGATGTTAGTCGCGGCAAATAAATAATCAACGACCATTTAGCGTCGCAGGAACTTTATGTACAAACTGACTTCTTTCGGAAGCGGGCACCTTGTGTCGCGCGTGGGCAGTGGCGGGAGCGCGGCATGATCGCCGCCATCTTGCTCTTGATTGCCGTGGCGAGCGTTTTGCTGGCCATCCACCCCTTCATCACCTATCCGCTGTCGCTGATCATGCTGCGTCGTTCAGGCCGCTTCGCCTACGCGCCGCCGCCGCCTCCGGTGCCGGGCGCGCCCCGGCCCAGCTTCGCCGTCTTCGTGTGCGCCTACAACGAGGAAAAAGTGATCGCCGACACTTTGCGGCGCTTGATCGCTTTGCGCGCCGCCGTGCCGGACCTGGAAATCATGGTCCATGTCGACTATTGCACCGACCGCACGGCCGAGATCGCCGCCAGCTTCGGTTCCGCCATCACCTGTTTGCTGGTGGCCGATGCGCGGCGCGGCAAGACCGAGGGCATGAATTTGCTGGTGGCCCAGTCGCGCGCCGAGATCCTGGTGTTTACCGACGCCAGCGTCGATATCGACGCCGGCGCCTTTGGCCACTTCGAAACCCACTTCCGCGATCCGCAAGTGGGCGCCGTGTGCGGCAAGCAAGTGTTCACCCACACCGACGGCTCGATCAACGCCGGTTCCAACGCGCTTTACTGGCGGCTGGAAGAAAACATCAAGAAGCTGGAAAGCGAGATCGGCTCGATCATGACCCTGGACGGCTCGCTGTACGCGCTGCGCAACGGTTTGCGCTCGGCGCCGCCGCCCGACATCGTCGACGATTTCTATATTCCCTTCATGATCATGCGCGACGGCTACCGCGTGGTGCAATCGCAGGACGCCGTTTCCAGCGAACCCTCGGTCACCAACGACAAGGAAGAATTCCGCCGCAAAAGCCGTATCGCTTGCCAGGGTTTCAACGCCCACCGCGTGATCTGGCCGGTAATACGGAAAATGGATGGCTTGACCCGCTATATGTATGTGTCGCACAAATTAATACGCTGGTTCACCATTTACTTCCTGGCGTTGGGCCTGGTGGCCGGCATGGGCGCCCTGTTCGCCCTGCACTGGTTCGGCGCGGCGCTGCTGGCGGCCGTGGCCATCGTGCTCAGCCTGGTGCTGGGCGTGGGCGCCAAGCTGAAACCGTTTTCCACACTGACCAATATCCTGATGGCGTTCGCCGGGGTGGGGCTGGGTGTCTGGCAATCGATCAAAGGTCATCGTTATCAAGTTTGGGAGCCACCGGCCTCGGCCCGGCAAACCAGCGGCAACAAAGGTAAATCTTCATGAAATCATTATGGATAGCGCGAGAAATTCCATTCCCGGCCGATAGCGGCGACCGCATTTACACCGGTCAAATGGCACGGGCCTTCGGTCAGGCCAACGGCGGCGTCAGCTTCGTCGGCATCGCCGACCAGGCCAACGCGGCCGCGACGGCCGACCCGGCCATCACGTGGTTGCCGGTGCAAAGCCGGCGCCATGGCTTGCTGCGCTCGCTCGCCAGCACCCGCCCGCTGGTGGCGGCCATGCACGCCACCCCCGCCTACACGGCCCGGCTGGACGCGCTGTTCGCCCAGCCCTGGGACGCGATCGTATTCGACCATTATGCTTCGGGCTGGGCCTTGCAGCGTTTTCTCGCCTCCAAGCTGGGCCGCTCGGCCGAGCGCCCGCGCATCGCCTACCTGGCCCACAACCACGAAGAGCGTGTGTTGCGCGCGGTGGCGGCCGAGTCGGACGCCTCGCTGTTCAAGCGGCTCGGCTTTTGGCAAAACTATTTGAAGGTGCGCGCCATGGAACGCTACATGGTGCGCCAGGTCGACCTGGTCAGCGCCATCACGGCCGAAGACGCGGCCAGCTTCGCCAGCCAGCGGCGCGATTTGCGCACCATCGTGCTCACCCCCGGTTACAACGGCACCGTCAGTCCGGCGCGCGCCATCACGGCCGCCACCCCGCGCCACGTGATCATGCTGGGCTCCTTCGCCTGGGCCGCCAAGCAAGAAAACCTGCGTCAATTTTTGCGCATCGCCGATCCGGTGTTCGCCCGGCATAACATCGTGTTCGATGTGGTGGGCGGCATGCCGGACGCCTTGCGCGCCGAGCTCACGCCCGGCTTGAAGGCGACCCGCCTGCACGGCTTCGTGCAAGACCCGGGTCCCCTGTTCGATGGCGCCCGCATGGCCCTGGTGCCGGAAGCCATCGGCGGCGGCTTCAAACTCAAATTCCTCGACTATCTGTTCCGCCGCATGCCGGTGGCGACCCTGACCGACGCGGTGGCCGGCTTGCAAGCCGAGTTGCGCGCCGAAATGATACAAAGCGACACCTTGGCCGCGCTGGCCGACGCGGTGGTGGCCCAGATCGACCAGGTCGAGCGCTTGAACGGCATGCAGGAGCGCGCCTTCGTGGCCGCCGGCAGCCTGTTCCAGTGGCAAGACCGGGGCCGCGCCTTGATGCAGGCGCTGCAAAAATAAGCCACGCGTGGGCCAATTGTCGGCCGACCATCGGCCGGCTCGCGCCTGTCGTTTCATTTCGTAAAGGGGCTATTTTGACCAGCACATCGATTGCTCGCCTGACCGCGTTCAGGCTGTTTTGCGCGCGCCAACTGGGCGGCGGCGCGGCCGGCCGCATGCAGGGCCTGGACGCGCTGCGCGGCTTGGCCGCCCTGATCGTGGTCGCGTATCACTATACTTGCGGTTATCCGCTGCTGGTCAAGGCGCCCAACGATGCCTTGTGGCTGAGGGTGCCGCTGCCGGCGCTGGGGGTGCAGATTTTTTTCGTGATCAGCGGCTTCGTCATCTTCATGACCCTGGAGCGTTCGCGCAAGGGCATGGATTTTTTCATGTCGCGCTTCGCCCGCCTGTATCCGCCGTTTCTGTTTTGTATGTTGCTGACCGCCGCCGTCGTGTTCAGCCTGGGCTTCAATCCGGAAAAGATCGGCGTCCTGGATGTGGCGATGAACCTGCCCCTGCTGGTCGGCTTGCTGGGTAAGACCTATGTCGATCCCTCCTATTGGACGCTGACCATCGAAGTGTGTTTCTACGCCTGGATCGCGGTGTTTTATTATTATGTGCAGCAGCGCTATGTCGATGCCGGTCACGCTAGTTTCGATCGGGTGCCGGGCAATCCTCTGCTGCTGGCCTTGCTGGGCTGGCTCTTGCTCGATCTGGCCGGCCGCACCTTCGGCGACGACATGTATTCGCGCCTGGCCTTGGCGCTCAATTTCCAGTACGGCCATTTGTTTGTGGCCGGGATCGCCATCTACGGCTTGTCGCGCGGACGCTTGCTGGTGCCGCTGCTGATCCTGGCGCTGGCCGTGGCGATCGGCAGCATGCCCCAGGCGGGCAAGTTCAGCGCGGGCGGCGCGGTCAAGGTGCTGGTCATCGCCGGCTTGATCTGGGGCGCCTCGCGCCTGCGCTTGAGCGGCGCCCTGGCGCGCTGGGCCACGTTTCTGGGCGGGATATCGTATTCGCTGTATCTGCTGCATCAGGTGATCGGTTTCGCCATTATTTATCACCTGGAAGCGGCCGGCGTGAACACCAATCTGGCCATGTTGGCCGCCATGGCGGTCGTGATCGGCCTGGCCGCCGTGATACGGCGCTGGGTCGAAGTGCCGGCCCAACGCCGGCTGCTGGGCGCGTACGCGGCCCGCAAATTGGCGGCCGGGGCCGCGCCGCTGCGCACCGGCTCGGCTTAGCGCCGCGCCGGCCCGTCCATTTCCGATCATCTTTAGAATGAAAGTAGCGCGAACAATGCCCGATACTCTGCTCACCGTCATCACGCCTTCCTACCGCAACGATTTTGATTTGGTGACCGATCTGTGCAAGAGCATGGACCAATTTCTGCGCATCCCTTTCAAGCATGTGCTGATCGTGCCGAACGCCGACATGGGCATGTTCGCCGGCTTGAACGGGGCCAACCGCACGGTGCTGTCGGAGGAAGCCTTGCTGCGACCGTCGGGCTTTCGCAAGATTCCGTTTCCCAAGCGGATACGGATTCCTGGCATCATCGACAAGCGTTTCCGCGAGCAATGGTGGTGCCGCGGCGTGGGCCGGGTCAACGGCTGGGTCACCCAGCAATTGATCAAGTTGTCGGCCTCGGACTTGAGCCAGACCGACTTGATCATGTTCATCGATAGCGACAACGTGCTGTTCCGCCCGCTCGAACTGGCCCATTTATACCAGGGCAATCAGGTCAAGCTGGGCCAGCGCGCCATGCGCCCGGACATGCAATCGCACTTCCATTGGCACGCCAACGGCCTGGCCTTGCTGGGCATCGAAGGTTTCGGCGGCCAGCATTTCAATTACATCGGCAACTTGATCGTATGGAAGCGGGCGGCCCTGGTCGGCTTGCAACAGCGCATCGCCCAAGTCTCGGGCCTCGATTGGCGCATCGCGGTGGCGCGCGTGAAGGCGGTGTCCGAATACATCTTGTACGGCTTATATTGCGAGCAAGTGGCCAAGGACCATGCCGATCACGCCTTCGTCGAGCCGGAATTGACTTGCTCGTTCTGGACCAGCGAGGCCGACTTGAAAGTGGCCGAGATGGCCAAGACCGTGCTGCCGACCCATGTGGCGCTGCATATCCAGTCGACCATTCCGATGCCGCTGGAACGGCGGCGCGACATCATCCGCCAACTGGCGGCCGTGGCGCCGGCGCCCGGACGCAGCGCGGCGGGCTGAACACAGGCTGAACACAATCACCGAACCCACCAGTTTTGAATCACGGACCACAGAAATGAACGCCAAAATAAAAAAAATATTAGCCACCGCAATTTCGATGCTGCCCGGTTCGGGCTTGCGCATCGCCGGCTACCAAGCCTTGCTCGGCTACCGCTTCGGTGCCCACACCCGGCTCGGCTGGGGGGTGATGATCGCGGTCGATCAATTTTCCGCCGGCCAAGGCGTGGTGATACGCCGCAGCACCACCTTCGTCGGACCGATCAAGGTGACCCTGGGCGACAAGACCTTCATCGGCCGCTACAACAAGATCGAGTGCGGCGACAACGCCGGCCACGCCAGCCAAGCCCATATGCACTACGCGCGCGAATTCATCACCGGCGCCGATAGCTTGATCAACGAGGGCCATTTGTTCGACGTGCTGGGCCGCATCCGGATCGGCAACGGCAGCTGGCTGGCCGGCTTCAATTCGCAATTTCTCACCCACGGCGCCGGCACCATGGAGCGCGACATCGACATCGGCGACGCCTGCTTCGTCGGCTCGGCGGTGCGCTTCGCGCCCGGCAGCGGGGTCGGCAACCGTTGCATCGTCGGCATGGGCGCCGTGGTCACCAAGCGCCTGGCGCAAAACGATGTGGTGGTGGCCGGGGTGCCGGCCAAGATCCTCAAGGAACGCACGCCGGAAGACGGCTACGTGTTTCAAAAAGGCTGGTGATGGGACCGTCCGTGCCGCTGCGCCGCTCGGCCGCCGATCCGGTGGCGCAATCGCATGCGCGCCCGGCCGCCCATGGCGCGGCCCGCTTGCATGAGCTGGATGGCTTGCGCGGGCTGTTGGCCCTGTTCGTGGTCGGCTATCACTTGGCCGGACCGTTGGCGGCCCTGCGCGCGGCGATGGGGGTGTGGACCCCGTTCATGCTGGAAGGCTGGTACGCGGTCGATGTGTTTTTCCTCATGAGCGGCTTCGTCATGATGCACGTCTACGGCGACAGTTTCGCCGGGGCGTGGAACTGGCGCGCCTGGCGCCGTTTCATGCAGGCGCGGGTGGCGCGTCTGTACCCGGTGCATTTGGCCGCGCTGGCGGTGTTGTTCGTGTGCGTGCTGCAATACATGCTGAAGGCGCCGGAGCTGGCCGCCGATGGCGGGCGTTACAGCGTGCGCGCCTTGCTGGCCTCGCTTTTCATGCTGCACAGCCCGTGGATCGGCTACCGTAGCTGGAATTACCCCGCTTGGTCGATCAGCGCCGAATGGCATGCTTACCTGCTGTTCCCCTTGCTGGTGCCGCTGGTGCGCAAACTGAGCGGCGTGGCCGCGCTGCTGTGGCTGACGTTGGCGGTGCTCATTCCGCTCGGCCTGTATTTGCAGCATCTCTTGCCCGATCCTTACCCGACCAATGGCTTGGTGGTGCTGGCCCGGGTCTTGCCGCTGTTTACGGGCGGCATGGCCCTGTATGTATTGCGCGGCAAGGGCGACTGGATGTCGGGTCCGCTGGCCTTGCTGGCCACCCTGGGCACCGTCGCTTGCCTGTGTTCGCCGGCGGTGGCGCCGTACTCGGTCTTGCTCACGCCCTTGCTGGTGTTGGCCGTGCTGGAGAACCGAGTGGTGCGCGGCCTGTTCCGCAGCGGGCCGCTGGTGTG
>JAYVUV010000445.1:0-12458 GCA_043787615.1 Janthinobacterium sp.
CGCTCGACCCGGGCGCCCTGGGTTTACCGCCCGGCACCTACAGCATGGCGGTCGAGACCAGCAGCGGCGAAAAACCGTCGGTCGATATCGCCGGCAAGCTGGGCAGCGTGCGCCTGTCCTCGACCGGCAGCATCGTTTTACAAGTCGCCAACGTGGGCGAAGTGACACCGGCCGCCGTGACCGCTTTCAACGGCAAATCCGGCGCCAGCGCCGCCACACTGTAATTTTCCGAGGACCATCCCATGAGTTTCGACATCGCCCTGTCCGGCATCCAAGCCATCAACGAGCAGCTCGATTCGGTGAGCAACAACATCGCCAACGCGGGCACTTACGGCTTCAAAAGCACGCGCGCCAATTTCGCGGCCATGTACGCAGGCAACCAGCCGACCGGCACCGAGATCGGCTCGCTGACCCAAAGCATCGGCTTGAACGGCGGGGTCTTGAACACCGGCCGTGGCCTGGACGCGGCGATCAACGGGCGCGGCTTCTTCATCAGCCGCGACAGCCAGGGCGCCATGAACTACAGCCGGGTCGGCATCTTCAACGCCAGCAAGGCCGGCTACCTGGTCGATAGCGCCGGACGCAGCGTGCAAGGCTACGCCGCCGTCAAGGGTAGTAGCGCGCTGGGCGCCCTGGGCGATTTGAAAGTGCCGACCGGCCAGATCCCGGCCGTCGCCACCACCAAGATGGCCTATGTGGGCAATCTGTCGTCGGACTGGACGGTGCCGGCCAACGCCACCTTCGACCCCAGCGACGCCACTTCCTACAATATGTCCAAGCTGTCGGTGACCTACGACTCGCTGGGCAGCCAACACACCGTGACCCAGTATTTCGTCAAGACGGCGGCCAACCAGGTGTCGGTCAAATATGTGTACGACGGCGCCGCCACGGCCGGCGCCAGCGCCGCGCTGGCCTTCAACGGCCTGGGCCAGCTGACCACCTCGCCGCCCACCGTCACCCTGTCGGTGCCCACCGCCAACGGCTCGGTCACCCCCATCGCCGTCAAGCTCGACTACACCGGCACCACCCAGTTCGCCGGCGAGGCGATCACCTCGACCAACAGCGCCGACGGCTACGCCTCGGGCACCTTCACCGGCGTCGCGCTGTCCGAGGACGGTTCGCTGCTGGCCCAATACAGCAACGGCGAAAAACAAAGCGTGGGCACCCTGGCGCTGGCCACCTTCCCCAACGAGGACGGTTTGCGGCCGGTCAACGACACCAGTTGGGTGGCCTCGACCGTGTCCGGCGAGCCGCTGCTGGGCACCCCGGGCAGCGGCATGGCCGGTCCCTTGACCACGGGCGCGCTGGAACAATCGAACGTGGACATCACCTCGGAACTGGTCGGCCTGATGACCTCGCAGCGCAATTACCAGGCCAATTCCAAGGTCATCTCGACCGAAAGCGCGATGCTGCAATCGCTGATGCAAGCGCTGTAACTTCACCGAGGATAGGCATGGATGCTTTGATCTACACGGCGGCCAGCGGGGCCGACCGCGCCCTGCGCGCCCAGCAGGTGCACGCGAACAATCTGGCGAACATGGAAACGAGCGGCTTTCGCGCCAATCTGGCCGTCTCGAGCGCGCAATCGCTGTCCGCCGGCTACGGCTACGACGACCGCCATATGTCGCAGCTGCAAGCGAGCGCCATCGCCACCCGTCCCGGCGTGACCAAGGAAACCGGCCGCCCGCTCGACGTGGCGCTGGCCGGCGACGGCTACCTGACGGTGCAGTCGGACAACGGCGAAGCCTACACCCGCGCCGGGGCGATCGAGATCGGCCCCGACGGCGCCCTCAGCATCAACGGCAACCCCCTGCTGGGCGAGGGGGGCGCGATCGTGCTGCCGGTGCACACCAGTCTCTCGATCGGCAACGACGGCACCATCTCGATCCAAACCCCGGGCAGCGCCACCATGCAAACCATCGACAAGCTCAAGCTGGTCAAGGCCGAGGCGGGCGAATTGACCAAGAACGAGGCCGGCTTGATCGTGGCGCGCGATGGCCAGCCCCTGCCGGCCGATCCGGGCGTGACGCTGCGCGACCGCCACCTGGAAGGCAGCAACGTGTCGGCGGTGGAGGAAATGGTCGCCACCATGAGCTTGAACCGCAGCTTCGAGATCCAGATGAAGCTATTCACGGTCAGCGACACCATGACCCAGGCCGGCAACCGCCTCATTTCGGGCTGATCGACGCCATCCCTCTTATTCCGTCCATGACCACCACGCCGCGCGCGGCCGCACCCAACAGGAGCACACCATGAATCCCGCAATGTGGATCAGCAAGACCGGCATCCAAGCCCAAGACGCCAAGCTGCAAGTGATCGCCCATAATCTGGCCAACGTCAACACGGTCGGCTTCAAACGCGACCGGGTGGTGTTCGAGGACTTGTTTTACCAAGTCGACCAGCAACCCGGCACCCAGCGCGCCGACAACACCCTGGCGCCGTCCGGCGTACAACTGGGCAACGGCACCCACATGGTCGGCACCCAGAAGGTATTCACCACCGGTAACGTGCAAACCACCAGCCAGCCGCTCGACGTGGCCATCACCGGCAACGGCTTCTTGCAAGTGCGGCGGCCCAACGGCGAATCGGCCTACACCCGCGCCGGCCAATTGCAGGTGGACGCCAACGGCATCCTGGTCAACGCCAACGGCCTGCCCCTGATCCCGCAAATCACGGTGCCCAACACCGCCACCTCGGTCACCATCGGCGAAAACGGCGTGGTCACCGCCACCGTCGCGGGCAACACCGCCGGTGCCGAACTGGGCCAACTGACCCTGACCAGCTTCGTCAACCCGACCGGCTTGCTGGCCCTGGGCGAGAATCTGTTCCAGGAAACCGCGTCCAGCGGCACCCCGACCGACGGCCGGCCCGGCGAAGGCCCGCTGGGCAAACTCAAGCAAGGCGCGCTGGAAAGCTCGAACGTGCAAGTGGTGGAGGAAATGGTCGACATGATCGCGGCCCAGCGCACCTATGAAATGAACACCAAGGTCTTGTCGGCGGCCGACAATATGCTGCAATACCTGTCGCAGGCGGCACGCTGATGAACACGCCGCGCGCGGCCCGAGCGGCCTCGTGGTCCACCTTGGCCAGCTTGGCCGCCTTGCTTGCCTTGGCCGCGCTGGCCGGTTGCGCCGCCATCGCGCCGCCGGCGGTGCGTCCGGACGCCTTCGACGAGGCGCCGCCGCTGGCGCGCGGCGCGGCCCGCAGCGGCGTCTCGGGCGGCGTGTTCCAATCCGACGGCGCCCTGTCCCTGACCTCGGACAGCCGCGCCTTCCGGGTCGGCGACATCGTCACCGTCAATCTGCAGGAAACCACCCAGGCCAGCAAAAAGGCCGGCACCACATTTAAAAAAGGTTCCAACGTCGGCATCAGCAGCGCCGGCGTGCTGGGCAAGGCCTTCCCCAAATCGGCGGTCGACCTCAACGCCGACCGCGGCTTCGCCGGCGATGCCACCAGCACCCAGCAAAACGCGCTGACCGGCGCCATCACCGTGATCGTGCAGGAAGTGCTGCCCAACGGCTTGCTGCGGGTATCGGGCGAAAAAACCCTGACCCTGAACCAGGGCGAAGAATTCGTGCGCCTGCGCGGCTACCTGCGCGCGGCCGACATCGACGCCGACAACCAAGTGTCGTCGCTGCGCATCGCCAACGCGCGCATCGCCTACGCCGCCCAGGGCACCCTGGCCGACGCCAACTCCCCCGGCTGGTTGACGCGCTTTTTCGTCGGCCCGTTGATGCCGTTTTAAGGATCGCCATGTCCGCGCGCCCCCGCTTGCCCCGCTTGTTGTCTTGCCTCGCCGCCCTGGCCTTGCTGGCCGGCCCGTTTGCGCCAGCCGGCGCCGCGCAAATCCTGCGCAATCTGGTCAACATCGAAGGGGTGCGCGACAATCCCCTGGTCGGTTACGGCCTGGTGGTGGGCTTGAACGGCAGCGGCGACACCACCCAGGTCAAGTTTTCCAGCCAATCGGTGGTCAACATGCTCAAGCAATTCGGCGTGCGCCTACCCGACGGCGCCGAGGCGAAAAGCAAAAACGTGGCCACCGTCATGGTCAGCGCCGTGTTCCCGCCCGGCTACCGGCGCGGCCAGCCGATCGACATCACCGTCTCGTCCCTGGGCGACGCCAAAAGCCTGCGCGGCGGCACCTTGCTGCTGACCCAAATGCGCGCGGCCGACAACGAAGTCTATGCCCTGGCGCAAGGCAACGTAGTGGTGGGCGGCTTGAGCGCGGCCGGCAAGAGCGGCTCCAGCGTCACCGTCAACACCCCGACCACGGGCCGCATTCCGAACGGCGCCAACATCGAGCGCGAAATCGCCACCGATTTCGCCACCAAGCCCACCGTGCGCCTGAGCCTGCGCCACCCGCACTTCCAGACCGCCACCAACATCGTCGACGGCATCAACCGGCGCTTCGGCGGCGGCATCGCCACCACCAGCGACGGCACCAGCGTGGAAGTGGTGGCGCCGGACAACCCCACCCAGCGCGTGGCCTTCATGGCCAAACTCGAAACCCTGTCCATCGACGTCGGCGCCGACGTGCCACGCGTGGTGTTCAATTCGCGCACCGGCACCGTGGTCATCGCCGACGGCTTGCGGGTGCGCGCGGCCGCCGTCACGCACGGCTCGCTCAAGGTGGTGATTTCGGAAAACTCGGCGGTCAGCCAACCGGCCCCGCTCAGCCAGGGCCAGACCGCCGTCACGCCGCAATCGAAGGTCAGCGTCGACCAGGGTTCGGGCCAGATGTTCAAGTGGCCGGCCGGGGCCAAGTTGCAAGCGATCATCGACGTGGTCAACAGCCTGGGCGCCTCGCCCGACGACATCATGGCGATTTTGCAGGCACTGGACCAGGCCGGCGCCATCGAAGGCGAACTAGTCGTCATTTAAGGATCGTCATGCAGCCACTCCAAGCCATCGGCAATATCGATCCCTCGACCCGCGCCGATCCGGGCGGGCCGTTGGCGCCCGGCGCCGACTACCGCGCCAAGGCGACCCAGGCGGCGGTGCAATTCGAGGGTTTTTTCATCTTGCACATGCTGCGCGAGATGCGCGCCGGCACGCGCGAGATGGCGGGCCAGGACAGCGTCTTTAAGGACCCGATCAACCAGGATATGCAAGACATGGCCGACACCATGGTGGCCGACAAGCTGGCCGGCCAGCGCGCCTTCGGCATCGCCGACGCCATCTTGCGCCAGTTGCTGCCGGCCCCGGCCGTCCAGGCCGCGCCGACGGGGAAGAGTAAGTGACGAACGCGGCCATCCGCTCATCATAAGTAAGCGCCAGCACGCCTACTTTATCCGCCCATGGCTCCTATTGAGACAGACAGATCGTTTCGTTTATTGCGTTTTTCGATTATTTCGACTATGCTGATGTATCGCTTTACATACGTACATACATAGCTTTTGGAGATAGTCATGACCAACTCAGCCCTAGCTCGCACAGTTCTTCCGGGTAAGAAGGAAATCAACGCGGCGGTCGAGTCAGGCCGTCAACTGGCCGCTTTTCTTTCCACGAAATTCGAGACCCAACGCATAGAGTTGATTGACGAAACTCAACAACGCGCAGTCATCGAACTGCCTACGTTCGCACTTCGTTTGCTTGGTGAAATCCTCAGCGAACTCGCGTCGGGCAATACCGTTAAGGTTGTTCCTATCCACGCGGAGCTAACGACCCAAGAAGGCGCTGATATCCTCAATGTTTCACGGCCTCATTTGGTAAAAATGCTGGACGAAGGTGCGTTACCACATACCAAAACGGGCCGGCATCGTAGAATTAAATTTACCGACCTGATGAAATACAAGGAACAGCGTGAACAAGCGAGTCTTGCGGCCATGGATGAGCTAGTAGCACAAGCACAGGAGCTCGGAATGGGATACGAATGAGGCATTCCTCGTTTACAGCTTTCTACGACGCAAATGTTCTCTATCCAGCCCCTTTAAGAGACTTTTTAATGCATCTGGCGCTGACTGGCGTCTACCGCGCACGCTGGTCGGCCCAGATTCATGACGAGTGGAAGCGGAATCTTCTGATTAATCGCCCAGACCTTACGCAGGAGCAACTAGACCGGACATCCTCATTGATGGACAAGGCAGTGCCAAACGGCCTTGTGACGGACTATGAACGTCTTGTGGCGGCACTTCAACTACCGGACGCCGACGATCGTCATGTGCTGGCCGCCGCAATCAAGTGTAATGCCTCAGCGATTGTAACTTTTAATCTCAAAGATTTTCCGAAGGACACACTAGCCCCGTTTAACATTGAACCGTTGCACCCGGACGACTTCATTGTTGACCTGTGGGATCTTGATCAGGCAGCTGTTCTTGAAGCGGCTAGGCTGCAACGCGCCTCCTTGAAAAATCCACCTCACAATGGTCGGCAGTATCTGGATAAATTACTCCAACAACAACTACCCGAAACCGTCAATCTGCTCTCCAGCTTCGAATTCTTGATTTGAATGTTTTACAGAAATACTTTGAACCCGCCCCGATGGCGCCCAGTCCATCACATCGCTGAATCTGCCGGCGATGCCCTCGCCGGCCTGAAAAAAAATCTGCCGCTCGGACTTAATTTGAAGCAATAAGCAGTCGCCTTTCCCTGTTAAGGAAGAAACCAGTGGACGACACGGCGCGGCGCGCGCCCTGCCTGCGGTTTGCTAAACAGAAAGAGCGCACCATGAGCATCATCAACAATGCATTGAGCGGCTCGCTGGCGGCCCAGGCGGCGCTGAACGCTGCGAGCCAAAATATCGCCAACCTGCAAACCAAGGGCTACACCCGCCAGGGCGTGCTGCTGGGCGCGCTGCAACCGAGCCCCAACGCGGGCGCCACGGCGGCCGGCAACGGGGTCGAGGTATCGGCCTTGTTGCGCTTTAGCGACGGTTACAAAAACCAGCAACTGTGGCGCGCCGCCTCCGATCTGGGCCAGCGCAGCCAGACCCAGCCTTACTTGACCCAGCTCGAACGCGTGATGGGCGACGACGCCTCCAGCCTGAGCAGCGGAATCGACAGTTTCTTCCGCGCGCTCAACGCCGCCGGGGTCGATCCCACCTCCAGCCCCCTGCGCCAGCAAGTGGTGACGGCGGCCGACGCCATGTCGCAGCATTTCAACAGCATCAATAATGTATTGAACAATCAGTTGCTGTCGGTGCAGCAGCAACGCAGCGCGATCATTCCGCAGGCTAACACCACCATCGCCGCCATCGCTTCCCTGAACCAAAAGATCGCCGCCGCCAAGGGCGGCAACACCAATGTCTCGGCCTTGATCGACCAGCGCGACCAAGCCATCGACGGCCTGGCCAGCCAGATGGCGCTGGAAGTGGTGGAGCAGCCCGACGGCTCGCGCAGCGTGTCGCTCAAAAGCGGCCAGCCACTGGTGATCGGTTCCCTGGCCGGCACCCTGAGCAGTAGCACCGTGTCCGGCACCCAGGCGATCAGCCTGCAATTTTCGACCTCCAATTTTGCGCTCGACAACGCCACCATCGGCGGTCAATTGGGCGGCCTGGGCAAGTTCGAGCAGAACACCTTGATCCCCTTGCAACAATCGGTGGCCGATATCGCTCAGCAATTGTCATCCAAGGTCAACACCCAACTGGCGGCCGGCAATACCCTGGTCGGCACGCCCGGCACGCCCCTGTTTGTGTTCACCTTCGGCGGCGGCGCGACCATGTTGCAAATCACGGCCGGTTTCCAGGCCGCCGACCTGGCTTTTTCGGGCGACAGCACTGCCGGCAACAGCGACAACTTGCAATTGCTGATAGGCCTGAAAAACCAGCCGATCACCGTCACCTCGCTCGGGTCGGTGCTGATGAGCGACGCCGACACCCAATTGGTGGGCAAGCTGGGCATCGACAGCCAGCAAAACCAGGCCGAGATGGCCACCGCCGACACCGTGCGCAACCAGTCGGTGGAGGATTGGCAATCGACCAGCGGCGTGAACCGTGACGAGGAAGCGATCAATCTGGTGGAGTTTCAGAATATGTATCAAGCCAATATGAAAGTCATTTCGGTGGCCAACTCCCTGTTCGACGCCACCCTGGCCATGATGTCTTAACGCAGCGAAGAGAGTGAGCCATGCGCATCGCCACCACCCAATATCAGTCGACCATGAACCGTTCGCTCCAGCTGAACCAGGAGCATATTTCCTTGCTGACCCAGCAGATGGCGTCCGGCCAGCGCGTGCAAGTGCCGTCGGACGACCCGATCAGCAACGTGCGCCTGTCACGCCTGAACCGCGAGGAAGCCATCGTCACCCAGTACCGCGACAATATCGCGTCGGTGCAAACCCGCTTGACCAAGAATGAAAATTTCTTGACCAGCATGGTGAGCGACATGCACGAAAGCGCCGATCTGCTGGTCTGGGCTTCCGACGGCGGCAACGCCTCGGCCGACCTGGGGGCCATGGTCAATTCCATGTCCGCCCTGCGCGATAGTTTGTTCTACAGCGCCAATCTCAAAGACGAGGAAGGCCGCTACATCTTCGCCGGCACCGCCACCGGCACCGCGGCCATCAATTACGACCCGGCCGCCCCGGTCGGCGCGCGCTATACTTACACGGGCAACACCGGCCAGCAAAAAGTGGTGGTCGGCAATGGCGTGACCCAGACCGCCAACGTCGATGTCCAGGGCCTGGAAACCTTGCTCAATCAGATGGACAGCACCGTGGCCACCCTGGCCGTGCCCGGTGTCGCCCCCAACGACCCGGCCGTGCGCGCCGTGCTAACGGCCAACCTCGACGGGGTGACGGCCGGCATGGAGCAATTTTCCACCAAGATCGCCGTGTTCGGCGGCGTCCAAAACATCCTCAGCACGCTCGACACCAACCACGGCAACGTCAGCCTGTCGAACAAAATGGCGCTGACCGACATCGGCCAAGTCGATTACGGCCTGGCGGCAACCGATTTGAACGGCTACACTATCGCTTTGCAGGCCACGTATAAGGCTTACGCAAAGATCGGCAATTTATCGTTGTTCGACGTGCTCTAAAGCGCTATGCAAATCAATCAGGTCAACACCCCCACCGGCTTCGCGTCCGGTGCCGCCGACGCGGTCGAGCCCGCCGTCCAGGCCGACCAGGCGCTCGCCACGCCGGCGCCCGACAGTGCGCCCCAGAAGGCGGCGGCGCCGCTGCGGCGCGGCTTGAGCACCTGGGATCACCAACTCCAGGGCGATATCGCCAGCGCGCAACAGGCGCTCGACTTTCTGGAACAAAGCGCCAGCCAGCTGCAAGCGCTGAAAAGCGAACTGGCCGCCAAGCTGGCCTCGCACCAGGGCCGCGACGGCCAGGTCGAGGCACGCGTGCGGCAATTTAGCCACACCTGGCGCCAGCGCCACGAAAGCTCGGGCGGCAACCTCGATTCCCAGCTCAGCTACAGCAATCCCGCCAACCAGCGTTTCAGCATCCGCGGCTTGAATCTGGCCAATCTCCAAGCCGGCGGCAAGGAAGTGCTGGCGTTTTCCGTGGGCGGAGCCAGCCAGACCCTGCGTTCGGTCAGCATCGAGCCGGGCATGGCGGCCGGCGAGATCGTCCAGCGCTTCGACCAGGCTCTGGCGCCGGCCAATATCCGGGTCGGGCTGAACCAGAATGGCACCTTGATCTTCAGCACGCCCGAAGCGTCCTGGGCCGGGGTGCGCGACACCTTGGCCGTGCGCGGCAGCGGCATCCGCTTTCCCACCGGCCAGATGAACCGGGTCAAGACCGACGAAGAACCGGCCGTCATCACGCCCGAAGGCTGGAGCACGGCCGACAGCGAAGCCTTGCGCCAAACCTTGCAGCAAGTGGTGCAAGCGCTGGCCCAGGTGCAGCAGGCGCGCGACAATGTCAGCCGCGCGCTGGCCGGCGCGGCCAGCCGGGCCGACGACGCGCAGCCGGTCGATATCGGCGTGGGCATGGAAACCCTGGCGCAAAACTTCATCACCAAGACCAACGAACCGAGTTACGATTCCCTGCTCTCGGTCAGTTCGGCCCTGGTCGGCATCAGCCGCGAGCGCGTACTGTCGCTGCTGGCCCTGCGCTGAGCGGACGCCGGCCCGGTGCGCCGAGCTGATGTTTGGCTAACAGGCGGTACAGGGTCATGCGCGACACGCCAAGCTGGCGCGCGGCGCGGGTGACGTTTCTATCGTTCTGTTCCAGGCTGGCACGGATGGCGTCGCGCTCGGCGCGCAGCCGCGCGCCTTCCAATGCGACGCCCCTCAGTGGAGCGCCCTCCGGCGCGGCGCCTTCCAATACGTCGGCGTTCAATCCGGCACCCTTCGATGCGAAACCATTTAGCCCGACACGCTCCGGCATGACGCCGTCCAGGGACGTGCCGTTTAGCGTGGCGCCGTTTAGCGTGGCGCCATCTAACGTAGTGCCCTGCAACGCGGCGCCACCCAGCGCGGCGTCATCCAGGGTCGTGCCCTCCATCGTGGCCCGGACAGGCGTGGCCCGGCCAGACGTGGCGCGGCCAGGCGTGGCGCGGCCGGGCGTGCCGCCGTCCGCGTCTTGGCGGGTCGGCAAGCCGAGCGGTAAGCCGAGGTCGTGCGGCGTGATCAATTTTCCCTCGGCCATCACCATGGCGCGCCGTATGCGGTTGATCAACTCGCGCACATTGCCCGGCCACGCATGCTGCTTAATCGCATGCAAGGCCCGGCTGCTGAAACCCTTCACATGGGCCGCTCTTTCCTCGCCAAACAAGGCAAAAAAATGATGCGCCAACAACAGCAGGTCGTCCTTGCGCGCGCGTAGGGGCGGCACATCGAGCGCCAGCACGTTGAGCCGGTAATATAAGTCTTCGCGGAAGCCGCCGCCCGCCACCGCCGCCGCCAGATCGACATGGGAGGCGGCGATCACGCGCACGTCGACGGCGACCGGGTCGGTGCCGCCGATACGGTAAATGGTTTTCTCTTGCAGGAAACGCAGCAAATTCGATTGCAATTCGAGAGGAAAATCGCCGATCTCGTCGAGGAACAGAGTGCCGCCAGCGGCCGCCTCGATCAAGCCGCGCTTGTCGCGCGTCGCGCCGGTGAAGGCGCCGCGCTCGTAGCCGAACAATTCAGCCTGGATCAGGCTGGCCGGCATGGCGCCGCAATTGATCGGCACGAAGGGGCCGGCCGCGCGCGGCGAGCCGGCGTGAACGGCTTGCGCCGTCAATTCCTTGCCGCTGCCGCTCTCGCCCCAGATCAGCACCGGCGCGCCGGCCCCGGCCACCTTGGCGATGTCCTGGCGCAGGCGCGTGATGGCCGCGCCCTGCCCCTTGAGCGCGCTGTCGCGCGCGGCCGGCGCCATCGCCTCGGGCCGCTGGCGCAGGGCCGCGTAACCGTGAGCATGGCCCAAGGTGTGGCGCAGCCGCAGCACATCGACCGGCAGGGTGTGGAAATCGCACAAATGATCGGCCACCAGGCGCCGGCAAGCGGGGTGCGCCAGCGCGCCCGGATCGAACACGCCCACCCATTGCATGCGCCAATGCTGATGCAGGAAATGACCGAGCTCGTCATAGGCGTCCTCGCTGACGCGGCCGATCAACATACCGACCAGAAATGAGCGCGAACGCAAGACCCGGCCCGCTTCCTTCAAGCCGGCGACGGCCAGGATATCCCAGGCCGTCCAGCCCGGACTCGGCTCCGGCCAGCTCGACAAGCCGCCCAACGCGACGCACAACAACTGTTTTTTCTGCATGGCCCGCCCGCTCGAACGACGCGATGCCGTCGGAAAGGCGGCATGTGGTCAAGTAAAAAGTTTGACCACGGCCCCGCCAAAGCGTTCAGACCGATTTAAAATGGGCGCGCGGCTGGTCGAGCAAACCTTGCTCGCGGATGAAGGCGATCACTTGCGCCACGCCATCGCCGGTGCGCAAGTTGGTAAACACGAAGGGACGCGCGCCGCGCATGCGCGCCGCGTCTTGCGCCATCACGTCCAGGTTGGCGCCCACATACGGCGCCAGATCGGTCTTGTTGATGATCAACAGATCGGAGCGCGTGATGCCGGGGCCGCCCTTGCGCGGAATTTTTTCGCCGCCGGCCACGTCGATCACATAAATCGTCAAATCCGACAGCTCGGGACTGAAGGTGGCGGCCAGATTGTCGCCGCCCGATTCCACCAGGATCAGATCCAGATCGGGAAAGTCGGCCTGCATGCGCGCGATCGCCTCCAGATTGATCGAGGCGTCCTCGCGGATGGCCGTATGCGGGCAGCCGCCCGTCTCCACCCCCATCAAACGCTCGGCCGGCAAGGCGTCGGCCCGCAGCAGGATTTCCATGTCCTCCTTGGTGTAGATATCGTTGGTGATGACGGCCATGTCGTAGCGTTCGCGCATGCCCTTGCACAGCATTTCGCACAAGGCGGTCTTGCCCGAGCCGACCGGGCCGCCGATACCGACCCGCAGCGGGTTCGAAGTGAAGTTGCTCATAGTTGTTATCCTCAAAAGGGTCAAGAGCGGTAAAGCCGGCTGTATTGGGCCTCGTGCCGCATCGACAGCAGCGACAAGCCCG
>JAYVUV010000446.1:0-5486 GCA_043787615.1 Janthinobacterium sp.
ATTGGCCGAGAAAGCGGCGAAATATGGACCGTCCCAGCGCATTTTGCAGCCGACGAGCCCAAGTCCGACAGGCTGCTAGGCGCGACCGCACGCCGCCAACGGCCGCGGCGAGGCTGCGCCATGGCCCGGCCATGCGTGGCCGCCCCCCTAGCGTGGTGCGGCCCGGCATGGCCCGACGGGCCGCCGCCCGATACACGGCGCAAGCCGGATTTCATTTCAGGAGATGTGGCGCCGCCTAGTGACTTCGCGTTACGACCGCTGCGGCACGATAGGAACTATGCTCTCGATCTCTACCAAAGTTGAGCAGATCGTCGCGGAATCGGCTTTCCTGACCGAAGGCCTGGGCCGCGGCTTGATTAATTTATCCGAGCTGGCGCGCCAGCTCCAGCCGCAACTGCAAAGCGATTTGTGGAAGCCGGTCGGCCAAGCCGCCGTGGTGATGGCCTTGCGGCGCGTGGCCGAACGTCTGCCGCAGCACAAGAACGGCGAAATCGTGCTGGCCCAGCGCACGGGCGAGCTGACCACGCGCACCGAACTGACCGAATTCATTTATCGCTATTCGGATAACACCTATGAATGCCAGCGCCAATTGCTGGCGCTGGCCGAGCCGATGCGCGGCGTGTTCGTCACCGTCACGCGCGGCGTCAACGAGGTGATGGTCATTTGCAGCCGGCCGCTGACCGGCACGGTGGAACAGGTGTTCGCCGGCGAGCGCCAGCTGGCGCGGCTGGAAAACCTGAACGCGGTGACCCTGCATTTGAATCCCGACACGCACCGCACGCCCGGCATTTTTCACGCCATCTTGAAGAAGCTGGCCTGGGAAAAAATCAATTTGATTAATATGATTTGCACCTATACCGAGTTGACCATCCTGCTCGAACAAGGCCAGACCGGGGCCGCTTTTTCGGTGCTGTCGAAGATCGTCTCGCACTGAGCGTTCACGCCATCCAGAAAAACACCGCCGTCATGCGTTTATCCTCGTGCTCGTAGCCGAAGTAACCGCTGGCCGAGTGCACCATGTTGGCGCGGTACAGCAAGATGCGGTTGAAGCGGTTTTCCACGCTCACGTCCTCGCGCCAGGCTTGCGGCGGCAGGCCGGTCACCCCCAGCGCCTCGCGCAAATTGGCGTGCGGCGGACTGCAAAAATTGCCGCCCAGGCTGCCGTTCGGATAACACAGGCGGTAAAACGAGGTGCCGGCCCGGGGCAAGGGATCGGGCGACAGGTAGATCACGGCGGCGTAGCGGCATAATTTGCGCGAATCGGTGTGGGGCCGGGGGCCGGATTCGGCCCCGCCCACCAGTTGCACGTAATTGTGGTTCAGGGTGCTGCCCTCGGGCGTGGCTTCCTGCCACAGGCGCTTGGCGCCCGTGACCTGGCGCACCCAGGCCTCGACCGCCGCCAGCTCGGCCGGCAGCAGGGCGCCGGCGCTGCGTTTGCCGGGCCAGGGCTCGTTGCGGTGCGGCGCGCCCAATTCCCAGTCGGCCTTGTCGAAGCAGCGCCGCGCCACCTCCAGCGGGGCGGCCAGGATACCGTCCTTGACCCAATAATCGCGCCCCAACCGCGGCTTGCGGTAGGTGAGGGTCGGCAGCGCGGGCGTCCCGGGACCAGTGACGGAAAACGGCGGGCGTGGCTGGTTCATCTATTTTTTCTCGCTATCGGTGGAAAAACGCAGGGGTGGCGCTTCGTCGTCCGGGGCCGCCGGCCCGTCGCTCGGCACAGCGTCCGGAGCGGCGACATGGAGCTCCAGCCGCTCTTGCATGTCGACCCGCTTTTGCACCGAGACCAGGCGCGGGAAGGCGATAATCAGGACCACCATGGTAATCTGGATCAGCACGAAGGGCATCGCGCCCCGGTAAATATCGGAAGTCTTCACTTCCTTGGGCGCCACTGAACGCAGGTAGAACAGGGCGTAGCCGAACGGCGGGTGCATGAAGGAGGTCTGCATATTGACCCCCAATAAAACCCCGAACCAGACCAGATCGATGCCCAGTTTTTCGGCCACCGGCCCCACCAGCGGCACCAGGATGAAGGCCAGCTCGAAGAAGTCGAGGAAGAAGGCCAGCACGAAAAACAGCAGATTGACCACCACCAGGAAGCCGGTGGCGCCGCCCGGCAGGCCGCCCAGCAGGTGCTCGATCCACAGGTCGCCGTTCACGCCGCGAAACACCAGCGCGAACACGGTGGAGCCGATCAGGATGAAGATCACGAAGCAGGACAGGCGGGTGGTGGCGTCCATGGCTTGCTTGAGCAGGGGCCGCGACAGGCGGCCGTTGAGCAGGGCCAGCACGATGGCGCCGGCCGCGCCCAGGCCGCCGCCATCGGTGGGGGTGGCCACGCCGATGAAAATGGTACCGAGCACCAGGAAGATCAGGGCCAGCGGCGGCACCAGCACGAACACCACCCGTTCGGCCAGGCGCGAGAGCAAGCCGAGTCGCCAATGGCGGTTGGCCAGCGCGAACAGCAGCGCGCCGGCCACGCCGAAGGTGGCGCCGCAGATGGCCGCGGCGTCGGGCGCCAGGGCCGGGTGGCCGGCGCCGTAGCCGCGCGCGAACAGCCAGCCGGCGCAGGCCGCCCCCAGCAGCAGCGCCAGCAGCGAACGCACGCCGCTGTCGCCGTTGGGTTGACGCAGATTGCGCGCCGCCGGCGGCAAGGCCGGCACCCGGCCCGGCGCGAAGAGCGACAGCGCCAGCACGTAGCCGGCATACAGGGCGGTGAGCAGCAGGCCCGGGACCAGGGCGGCCTGGTACATGGCGCCCACCGAGCGGCCCAGCTGGTCGGCCATCACGATCAGCACCAGCGAGGGCGGAATGATTTGGGCCAGGGTGCCGGCGGCGGCGATCACGCCGGCCGCCAGGCGCTTGTCGTAACCGTAGCGCAGCATCACCGGCAGCGAAATGAGGCCCATCGAAATGACCGAGGCGGCCACCACGCCGGTGGTCGCGGCCAGCAGCGCGCCGACGAAGATGACGGCGTAGGCCACGCCGCCGCGCACCGGCCCGAATAACTGGCCTATGGTGTCGAGCAAATCCTCGGCCATGCCGGAGCGTTCCAGGATCAAGCCCATGAAGGTGAAGAAGGGGATCGCCAGCAGCGTGTCGTTGGCCATGATGCCGAGGATGCGGTTCGGCAGCGCCTGTAACAGTTCCGGCTTGAGCAAGCCCAGTTCGATCCCCACCAGGCCGAATAGCAAGCCGTTGGCGGCCAGCGAAAAGGCCACCGGAAAACCGGACAGGAGAAAAATCACCAGGGTGCCGAACATGATGGGGGCCAGGTTGGCGGTGATGAAAAGCTCCATGCGGGTGGCCTGTGTGCTGGTGGGTGGAGGGGCCGGGTCAGGGCGACTGGCGGGCGGCGGCGGGCGCCTCGTGTTCCGGCGCGCTCTGGCGGGTGAAAGCGCTGTCGTCGATTTTGCCGGCCAGGAAGGCGACGCGTTTGATGATTTCGGAGCAGCCTTGCAGCGCCAGCAGCAGGAAGCCGAGCGGCACCAGCAGCTTGACTGGCCACAGCGGCAAGCCGCCGGCGTTGGCCGACATTTCGCCGCCGCGCAGCGAGAGCCAGGCGAACGGCGCGCCGTAGTACACGATCAGCAGCGAGACCGGCATCAGGAAGGCGATGAAGCCGAACAGGTCGAGCCAGGCCCGCGCGCGGCGCGTCAGGCGCGCGCTGAGCACGTCGATGCGCACATGCTCGTCGCGCCGCAGGGTGTGCGCGCTGGCCAGCATGAACAGCGCGGCGAACAGATACCACTGGATTTCGAGCCAGGCGTTCGAGCCGCGGTTGGCGGCGTAGCGGAGCAGGGCGTTGGCGCTACAAATCAGCACCGCCGCCAGCAAGGCCCAGCTGACCCGGTCGGCGATGGCGTCGTTGAGGCGGTCGATCGTACGCGACATGTGCAGGAACATCGGCGTTCTCTTATGCGGAAGCGGAGGGGCGGCGCCGGCCCGCGCGGGACCGGCGCCGCGCCGGGTTCAATCCTCGAGCTGGGCGCGCGCGCGCGCGATGGCGGCGCGCACCTGGCGCGGCGCGGTGCCGCCCACATGGTCGCGCGCGGCGACCGAGCCTTCCAGGGTCAGCACGGCGAACACGTCCTCGCCGGTCAAGTCGGAGAACTGGCGCAACTGCTCGAGCGACAGGTCGGCCAAGTCGCAGCCGGCGTCCACGCAGGCGCGCACCGCGCGCGCCACCGCTTCGTGGGCATCGCGGAACGGCAAGCCTTTCTTGACCAGATAGTCGGCCAGGTCGGTGGCGGTGGCGTAGCCTTGCAGGGCGGCGGCGCGCATCGCCTCCGGCTTGACGCTGATGCCGCCAGCCATGTCGGCGAAGATGCGCAAGGTGTCGCGCAGCGTGTCGACCGTGTCGAACAGCGGTTCCTTGTCTTCCTGGTTGTCCTTGTTGTAGGCCAGGGGCTGGCCCTTCATCAGGGTCAGCAGGCCTATCAAATGGCCGTAGACGCGTCCGGTTTTACCGCGCGCCAGTTCCGGCACGTCCGGGTTTTTCTTTTGCGGCATGATGGAGGAGCCGGTGCAGAAGCGGTCGGCGATATCGATGAAGCCGACCCGTGGACTCATCCAGATCACCAACTCCTCGGCCATGCGCGACACGTGCATCATGATCAAGGCGCCGGCGGCGCAAAATTCGATGGCGAAGTCGCGGTCCGAGACGGCGTCCAGCGAATTGTGGCAGACGTCGTCGAAGCCCAGCGTCTTGGCCACGCGCGCGCGGTCGATCGGGAAGGTGGTGCCGGCCAGCGCGGCCGCGCCCAGCGGCAGGCGGTTGACGCGCTTGCGGCAGTCGGCCATGCGCTCGGCGTCGCGCCCGAACATCTCGACATAGGCCAGCATGTGGTGGCCGAAGGTGATCGGCTGGGCCACCTGCATGTGGGTGAAGCCGGGCATGATGGTGTCGGCGTGCTGCTCGGCCAGGTCGAGCAGGGCGCCGCGCAGGGCCGCCAGCAGGGCATTGATGTCGTCGATCGCGGCGCGCACGTACAGGCGGATGTCGGTGGCCACCTGGTCGTTGCGCGAGCGGCCCGTGTGCAGGCGCTTGCCGGCGTCGCCCACCAATTCGGTCAGCCGTTTTTCGATATTGAGATGGACGTCTTCCAGGTCGAGCAGCCATTCGAAGCGGCCGGCGGCGATCTCTTGCCCGATCTGGGCCATGCCGCGGCCGATCTCGGCGTGGTCAGCGGCGCTGATGATGCCCTGCGCATGCAGCATCTCGGCGTGCGCCAGCGAGCCTTCGATATCGAACAGGGCCAGGCGCTGGTCGAACGAGACGGAGGCGGTGTAGCGCTTCACGAGATCGGAGACGGGTTCGGAAAAGCGGGCCGACCAGGCTTCGCCTTTTTGGGAGAGTTGTGCTGTCATGGTGAGAATCTACTTAATCCGGTTGTTTTCCAGATTATAAACAAGGTTGGGGCGCGACAGGACATTTGGCCCGGTTCGCCCCGGGCATCGGCATGCAGGCGCGCGCGGGCCTGGCCGGC
>JAYVUV010000447.1:0-6410 GCA_043787615.1 Janthinobacterium sp.
ATTGGCCGAGAAAGCGGCGAAATATGGACCGTCCCAGCGCATTTTGCAGCCGACGAGCCCAAGTCCGACAGGCTGCTAGGCCGGCTTGCGCTATGATAAGCGCCATGAATGACACCGCACCGCCATCCCCCACCTTATATGAGACCATCGGCGGCGCCGAACCCTTGCGCGCGATGGTCGACCGTTTTTACGATTTGATGGAGTTGGAGCCGGCCTTCGCCGGCCTGCGCGGCTTGCATCCGCCCTCCACCGACGGCTCGCGCGACAAGCTGTTTTGGTTCTTGAGCGGCTGGATGGGCGGCCCCGACGCGTATATCGAGCGTTACGGCCATCCGCGCCTGCGCGCGCGGCATTTACCGTTCGCCATCACCAGCAGCGAGCGCGACCAGTGGCTGCGCGCCATGGCGTGGGCCATGCAAGATGTCGGCCTCGAAGCGGCGCTCCAACTGCGCTTGATGCAATCGTTTTACGAAACGGCCGATTGGATGCGCAACCGGCCTGAACCCACGCTTGAGGCTAGCCTTCCAGCCGACCCCGCGCCATGAGCCAGGGCGAGTTTTGGATCTTGCTGTTGCTGGCGCTGGCGGTGTTGGCCTTGCAAATCGTCGGCCTGTGGCGCGCCCGGCGCGATGGCGGACGCGACGACGCCAGCCTGGCCCTTTTGCAGCAATATCAGCAATATCAGCAACAAAGCCTGGAGCGCATCGACCGGGTCGAGCGCGAAGTGCGCATGCAGTTGCAAAGCTCGGCCCAAGGCACCCGCCAAGAATTCGCCGCCACCCTGGCCCAAGCCCACGCCGCCACCGTCCAGCAACTCGACAGCATGCGCGCCCAAATCCACAGCCAAGCCCAAAGCGGCCGCGAGGAGCAGTCCATCAGCCTGGCCCGCTTCGCCGACAGCATGCGCCTGACTCTGGCCAACTTGACCGAGTCGAACGCCCAGCGCATGTTGGAAGTGCGCACCACGCTCGAAAGCAAGATCCGCGATTTGCAGACCGATAACGGCGCGCGCCTGGAAGAGATGCGCAAGACCGTCGACGAAAAATTGCACGCCACCTTGGAGCTGCGCCTGAGCGAATCGTTCCGCCAAGTGTCCGAGCGCCTGGAACGCGTGCACCAGGGCCTGGGCGAAATGCAGCAATTGGCGATCGGGGTGGGCGACTTGAAGCGGGTGCTGACCAACGTCAAGACGCGCGGCACCTGGGGCGAGGTGCAGTTGGAGATGTTGCTGGAGCAAGTGCTGACCCCCGAGCAATACGCCAAAAACGTGGAAACCGTGGCCGGCAGCAACGCCCGGGTCGAGTTCGCGCTGAAACTGCCCGGCACGGTGGACGGCGGGCCGCCGGTGTGGATGCCGATCGACGCCAAGTTCCCCAAAGAACAATATGAACGCTTGATGGAGGCCGCCGAGCGCGCCGACGCCGACGGGGTGGCCGTGGCCGGGCGCGAGCTGGAGCGGGCCGTGCGCGGCGAAGCGAAGACCATCGCCGACAAATATCTAGCGCCACCGCAAACAACCGACTTCGCGATCCTGTTTTTGCCGACCGAAGGCTTGTATGCTGAAGTGATGCGGCGGCCCGGCCTGGCCGATGAGTTGCAACGCCTGCACCGGGTCAGCATCGCCGGGCCGTCCACCCTGTCAGCCCTGTTGAATAGTTTGCAGATGGGTTTCCGCACCCTGGCTCTGGAAAAGCGTTCCTCGGAAGTGTGGCAAGTGTTGGGCGCGGTCAAAACCGAGTTCGGCAAGTTTGGCGAAGTGCTGTCGGCCACCAAGATGGCGCTGGAGCGGGCCGCGAAACATATCGAGACGGCGGAAATGCGCAGCCGGCAAATGACGCGCAAGCTGAAATCGGTCGAGGCCTTGCCCAGCGAAACGGCGCAGATGCTGTTGGGACCGGAGCTCGACCCCGGCCAGGCGGAATTGGCCGAGGAGTAGCCCGGCCGGCCAGCGAGCGGCGCTCGGCGGGCGCGATCAACCGTAAGGGAGAGGCCATGCCATCACGCAGCATCGACCCGGCCGCCGCCGGCCTGCACAGCGGCGCCCGGCGCGACAAGATCGTCAGCGCGGCCGAGGCGGTCGGCTTGATTCATGACGGCGACACGCTGGCCACGGGCGGCTTTGTCGGCATCGGCTTCGCCGAAAATATCGCCGTGGCGCTGGAGCGGCGTTTCCTGGCGCCGGACACGGCCGACGCGCCCGGCAGCGGCGGCCACCCGCGCGCGCTGACCCTGGTGTACGCGGCCGGGCAGGGCGACGGGGGCGAGCGCGGCTTGAATCATCTGGCTCACCCGGGCTTGCTCAAACGCGTGATCGGCGGCCACTGGGGTTTGGTGCCCAAGTTGCAGGAATTGGCCATCGGCAACCAGATCGAAGCCTACAATCTGCCGCAGGGCGTGATCAGCCAGCTGTTCCGCGATATCGCGGCAGGCAAGCCGGGCCAGTTGTCCTCGGTGGGCCTGGGCACGTTTGTCGATCCGCGTTTCGGCGGTGGCAAGATCAACGCGCGCACCAGCGAGGAGTTGGTCGAGCTGATCGTCATCGGCGGGCGCGACTATCTGTTTTACAAGGCCATGCCGATTCATGTCGGCATCATTCGCGGCACCACCGCCGACGCCAACGGCAATGTCACCATGGAAAAGGAAGCGCTGACCCTGGAGGCCCTGGCGATCGCCATGGCGGCCCATAATTCGGGCGGCATCGTGATCGTACAAGTGGAGCGGGTCGCCGAACGGGGCAGCTTGAATCCGCGCCAGGTCAAGATCCCCGGCGTGCTGGTCGATTGCGTGGTGGTGGCCGAGCGCCCGGCTTACCATATGCAAACTTTCGGCGAGCCGTACAGCGCCGCCTTCGCCGGCGAAATCCGGGTGCCGCTGTCGAGCATCGCGCCGCTGGCGCTGGACCAGCGCAAGATCATCGCGCGGCGCGCCTTGATGGAGTTGCGCCCCAACGACGTGGTCAATCTGGGGATCGGCATGCCGGAAGGGGTGGCGCGGGTCGCGGCCGAGGAGAAGCTGCTCGATCTGATCACCATGACGGCCGAACCGGGCGTGATCGGCGGGATTCCGGCCGGCGGCCTCGATTTCGGCGCGGCCACCAACGCCGACGCCATCATCGACCAACCCTACCAGTTCGATTTTTACGATGGCGGCGGGCTCGATCTGGCGATCTTGGGCCTGGCCCAGGCCGACCGCGAGGGCAATTTGAACGTCAGCAAATTCGGGCGCCGCCTGGCCGGCGCCGGTGGCTTCATCAATATTAGTCAGAACGCGAAGAAGGTGGTCTTCGCCGGCACCTTCACGGCCGAAGGGCTGGAAACGGTGGTGGCCGACGGACGGCTGCGTATCGTGCGCGAAGGCCGCTGCCGCAAGTTTGTCGAGCGGGTCGAACACCGCACTTACAGCGGCGCGCACGCGGCGGCGCGCGGACAGAGCGCCCTGTTCGTCACCGAGCGTTGCGTGCTGCGACTGGCCGAGCACGGCCTGGAATTGATCGAAATCGCGCCCGGCGTCGATCTGGAGCGCGACGTGCTGGCCCACATGGCGTTCGAGCCGGCCGTCAGCCCGGATCTGAAGCTGATGGATGCGCGCATTTTCGCCGACGATGCGATGGGCGTGCGGGCCGATATGCTGGCCTTGCCGCTGGAACGGCGCCTGTCCTACGATGCGAAGCAGCAGTTGTTTTTCGTCGATTTCGAGGGCTACGAGGTGAGCGACCGGGCCGCCATCGAGGCGATACGGCGCATGGTGGCGGCCCGGCTGGCGCCGCTCGGCAAGCCGGTGCCGGCCATCGTCAATTACGATAATTTCAGCATCGCGCCCGATTTGCTGGACGAGTACATCGAGATGGTCAACCACTTGGCCGAGCGCTACTACAGCCGCGTCACGCGCTACACCCACAGCGCTTTTTTGCGCGCCCATGTCGGCCGAGCCTTCGAGCGCAGCCGCCGCGAGCCGGCCCTGTATGCCAGCCCGGCCCAGGCCTTGTCGAAACTCAAGGCGGGTCCGGTCTAGCGGGCTGTCGGACTCGCGCAGTCGAAGCGAGAAATGCGCTGGACCGCATCAGTCGTTTTGCAGCCGACGATCCCAAGTAAGACTAGTCACAGCAAGCCTTCGAACAGCAGTACCTCGACCATGTCGCCCGCCGCGATATCGCCTTGGGTGTCGTGCAAGAGCACCATGCAATTGGCGTCGGCCATGGAGCGCAAAATGCCCGAGCCTTGCGCGCCCGTGAGCCGCACTTGCTGTCGGCCGTCCGCGTCCTGGCTCAGGATGCCGCGCTGATATTCGGTGCGGCCCGGCTTTTTACGGATGGGCGCCTGCGCGCGTGCGCGCATGAGGGGCGGCGTGGTCAGGGCCGGATCGGCGCCCATCAGGCGCAGCAGCGCGGGACGGGCGAAGAAATAAAAGCTGACCATCACCGCCACCGGATTGCCGGGCAGGCCGAACAGGTAGGCGCCGCGTCCCTGCGATGCGATCTGGCCGAAGGCGAGCGGGCGGCCGGGCCGCATCGCGACCCGCCAGAACGCCACCTCGCCCAGGGCCGCCATGATGGGCCGGGTGTGATCGGCCGCGCCCGCCGACACGCCGCCCGAGGTGATGACCACGTCGGCGTTTTCGCAGGCGCCGCGCAAGGCCGCCTCCAGCGAGGCCGGGTCGTCGCGCACGGTGCCCATGTCGAGCAGGTCGCAGCCGAGCCGGCTCAGCATGCCGTACAAGGTGTAGCGGTTGCTGTCGTACACGCAGCCGCCGTCCAAGGTCTCGCCGATCGAGCGCAACTCGTCGCCGGTGGAGAAAAACGCCACCCGTGGCCGCCGTCGCACGGCCACTTCGCCGATGCCGAGCGAGGCCAGCAAACCCAGATCGGCCGGGCGCAGCAGCTTGCCTTTTTTCAGGGCCAGCCCGCCCCGCATCAAGTCTTCGCCGATCAGGCGCCGGTTGGCGCCCGGCGCGATGGTGCCGGGCGCCAAGCTGATGCTGTGCTCATCCGCGCTAGCCACCGATTCCTGCGGCACCACGCTGTCGCAGCCGTCCGGCATGAGCGCGCCCGTCATGATGCGCGCGCAGTGGCCGGGGCCGACCGCCAAGCCGGCGGCGCGGCCGGCGTACACGGTGCCGGCCACGCGCAGGGTGGTGATGGCGTCGGCGCGCAGGTCGGCGCCGCGCAAGGCGTAGCCGTCCATAGCCGAATTGTCGTGCGCCGGCACGCTGATGGGTGAGACGATGTCGGCCGCCAGCACCCGGCCCAGGGCGGCGCGCAGGGCCACTTTTTCGCTCGCCTCCAGCGGGGTGATGCATTGGTCGATGATGCGCCGGGCCTGGGCCACCGAGAGCGCCTCGGGATCGTAGCCCGGGGTAGCGTCGATCACATCGGCCAGGCTGTTGACATCGGCCGGCGCGTCGAAGCGCTGCAATTGTTGCGGCGTGTTGATGTTACGAAACGCGGCGCCGTCATCGAACGGCACTTCGGCCACGACGAGGCCGTCGTACCAGCCATCCATGCGGCGCCCGCCTTGGCGCAGATAGGCGGATAGTCGCGGCAGCAAGCTGGTTTTGAGCAGGCAAAACACGGGGTGTCGTTGGCGATACGTTTGGCCTTGGGCATCGACTTCGAACGTGACGGCGACCGCCAGATCGGCTTGCTCGGCTTGCAGCGCCCCGACCAGTCGCTCGACCAGATCGGCCGGCAGGAAGGGCGAGTCGCACGGCACGCACACCAGATAGGCGCTGTCGCACCGGCGCAAGGCGGTTTCCAGCCCGGCCAGGGGACCGGCGAAGCCGCCCAGCTCGTCCGGCGCCACGGGCGCGCCCAGCGCGGCATAGCGCTCCAGATTGCGGTTGGCGCTGATCAGCACGCGCGCCACCTGCGGCGACAGCCGCCGCATGGCGTGCGCGGCCAGGGCCAAGCCGCGCAAGGGCAACAAGCCCTTGTCGATGCCGCCCATGCGCGACCCTTGTCCGCCGGCCAATATCAGCCCGGTTGTTTGCTCGAGAATGGTCATGTTTAGCCGCCGATGTAAGACATTTCGACGCGCTTGCCGATGCGTTTCAAGCCGCTGGTGTTGACCGTGCGCAGTTCGGAATAGCGGTCGTCGCGCGCGCGCCACAGGTGACCCACGGCGTTCGCGATTTCCTCGTCGCTGCGCCCGGCGCGCAGCAGGGCGCGCAAGTCGTGGCCGCCGGTGGCGAACAGGCAAGTGTATAACTTGCCTTCGGTTGAAAGCCGGGCGCGGCTGCAATCGGCGCAAAAGGCTTGGGTAACGCTGGAAATCAAGCCGATTTCGCCGCCACCGTCGCGGTAACGCCAGCGCGCCGCCGTCTCGCCGGCATAGTTGGCTTGCACCGGAACCAGCGCCATGTCTTGTCCGATGCGACGCACCACCTCGGCCGACGGCACCACCTCGCTCAAGTCC
>JAYVUV010000448.1:0-13567 GCA_043787615.1 Janthinobacterium sp.
GGTGGACTCGATTACCTGAAAGAGGTGATCATCAACGACACGCTGGGCCTTTGCGCCGCGCTCGAAGCGGACATGCAGCACGTGGTCGACACCTACGCCTGCGAATGGAAGGCGGCGGTCAACGATCCGGAGACGCGCAAGCGCTTCCGCCACTTCGTCAACAGCGAACAGGCCGACCAGAATGTGATGTTCATGGAGGAGCGCGGCCAGATCCGCCCGGCCACCATCGAAGAGCGAAAGCGCGTGACGGGCGTGACGATCCCGATCGTCAAAGTCGCGTGAACCCGGTCTCCCATCCACCCTCGCATCAGGAGTAGAACATGCCCGATTTGCAAACCAATCAATGGACCGCGATTTGCGCGCTCGAGGAAATTTTGCCCAACACCGGCGTGTGCGCGCTGCTGCGCGGCGAGCAGGTGGCCGTGTTTCGCGTCTGCGACGGCGAGCAGCGCGTGTTCGCCATCTCCAACTACGATCCGAACTCGGAGGCGGCGGTGCTCTCGCGCGGCCTGGTCGGCAGCGTCGGCGAGCGCATCGTGGTCGCCTCGCCGATCTACAAACAGCACTTCGACCTGCGCACCGGCGAATGCCTGGAAGCGCCCGAGCATTCGGTGGCCAGCTACCCGGCCCGCATCGAAGGCGGTCAGGTCTGGGTTGGCGCATGACGGCCGGCGCGGCCAAACCGTCGCTGGTGGTGGTCGGCAACGGCATGGCCGCCATGCGCACGGTGGAGGAGCTGCTGGCGCTGGCGCCCGACTTGTATGACATCACCGTGTTCGGCGCCGAGCCGCACGGTAATTACAACCGCATCCTGCTCTCGCCGCTGCTGGCCGGCGAAAAAAGCGTGGCCGACATCATGCTGCACACGCGCGAGTGGTATCGCGCGCAAGGCATCACCCTGCACGCGGGCGACCCGGTCGAGCACATCGACCGGCGCCGCCGCGTGGTGCGCTCGCGCGCCGGCTTGGAGGTGGGTTACGACCGGCTGCTGCTGGCCACCGGATCGACCCCTTTCATCCTGCCGGTGCCGGGCCACCAGCTGCCGGGCGTGATCGCCTTCCGCGACATCCAGGATGTCGATACCATGCTGGAGGCGGCCCGCAACCACCGCCACGCGGTGGTGATCGGTGGCGGCTTGCTGGGACTGGAGGCCGCCAACGGCCTGCTACGCCAGGGCATGCAGGTGACGGTGGTGCACGTCTCGGCGGTGCTGATGAACCAGCAGCTGGACCAGCCGGCCGCGCAATTGCTGCAACAGGCGCTCGAAAGTCGCGGCTTGCGCTTTCTGCTCAACGCCCACACCGCCGAAATCGTCGGCGCCGAGCGCGTCACGGCGGTGCGTTTCAAGGACGGCGGCGAGATCCCGGCCGACCTGGTGGTGATGGCGGCCGGGGTGCGCCCCAACATCGCGCTGGCCCAGCGCGCCGGCTTGCATTGCGAGCGCGCCATCGTGGTCGACGACACGCTGCAAAGCTACGATCCGCGCGTCTACGCGGTGGGCGAATGCGTGCAGCACCGCAGCGCCACCTTCGGCCTGGTGGCACCGATCTGGGAGCAGGCCAGGGTGTGCGGCGCGCATTTGGCCGGCGCCGGGCACCGGCGCTACGTGCAGCGTGCCACGGCCACCAAACTGAAAGTGACCGGGGTCGATCTGTATTCGGCCGGCGATTTCGTCGGCGGGGAAGGCAGCGAGGACCTGGTGTTGCGCGATCCGCGCCGCGGCGTCTACAAACGCCTGATCGTGCGGGGCAATCGGCTGGCCGGCGCGGTACTATATGGGGATGTGAAGGACGGCCCCTGGTATTTCGAGCTGATCCAGAACCGCAGCGACATTTCGGCCATGCGCCATCATCTGCTGTTCGGCCAGGCGCTGTGCGCCCGGGCCGCCTGACCGGGGATCGAACGTGAATCTGTCGCCCATGCCGCTCACGCCGCTTATACCGCTTATACCGCTGGCCGTGCGCACCACCTGTCCCTACTGCGGCGTCGGCTGCGGCGTGCGCGCCACACCGCAGGGCGACGGCGGCGTGGCCATCGAGGGCGACGGCGACCACGCCGCCAATCGCGGCCGGCTGTGCGTCAAGGGTTCGGCCCTGGGCGAGACGGTCGATCTGGACGGCCGCCTGCTGTATCCGGCCGTGCGCGGCGAGCGAGGCATGGAACGGGTGAGCTGGGACGCGGCGCTGGACCGGGTGGCCGGGCGCTGGCGCGACATCATCGCCGAGCACGGCCCGGACGCGGTGGCACTGTACGTCTCCGGTCAGCTGCTCACCGAGGACTACTACCTGGCCAACAAGCTGATGAAAGGCTACATCGGCAGCGCCAACATCGACACCAATTCGCGCCTGTGCATGTCGTCGGCCGTGGCCGGCCACAAACGGGCCTTCGGCGAAGACCTGGTGCCGGGCTGTTACGAAGACCTGGACCTGGCCGACATGGTGGTGCTGGTCGGCTCCAACACCGCCTGGTGCCACCCGATCCTGTTTCAGCGCATCGCCCGCGCCAAAGAGGCGCGCCCGGACATGAAGCTGGTGGTGATCGATCCGCGCCGCACCGCCACCTGCGAGCTGGCCGACCTGCACCTGCCGGTCAAATCGGGCACCGACGTGTGGCTGTTCAACGGCTTGCTCAGCTATCTGGCGCGCGCCGGCGCGACCGACCATGCCTTCGTGGCGGCCCACACCAACGGCATGCGGGCCGCCTTGACGGTGGCTGACGCCGATTGCGCCGATCCGGCCGCCGTGGCGGCGATCTGCAAGGTCGATCTGGCCGATCTGTTGACGTTTTACGCCGCCTTCGCCGCCAACGCCAAGGTGGTGACCGCCTTTTCGCAGGGCGTGAACCAGTCTTCGGCCGGCACCGACAAGGTCAACGGCATTATCAACTGCCATCTGCTCACGGGGCGCATCGGCCGGCCCGGCATGGGGCCGTTTTCCCTGACCGGCCAACCGAACGCGATGGGCGGACGCGAGGTGGGTGGCCTGGCCAATATGCTGGCCGCGCACATGGAACTGGACAATCCGGCCCACCGCGACCTGGTGCGCACCTTTTGGCAATCGCCGCACATGGCCGACCAACCCGGCTTGAAAGCGGTCGATTTGTTTCACGCCATCGAGCAAGGCAAGGTGAAGGCGGTCTGGATCATCGCCACCAATCCGGTGGTCAGCCTGCCCGACGCCGATCAGGTTCGGCGCGCGCTGGACCGGTGCGAGCTGGTGGTGGTGTCGGACATCGTGCAGCGCTCCGACACCAACGATTACGCCGACGTGCTGTTGCCGGCGCTCGCTTGGGGCGAAAAGGACGGTACCGTCACCAATTCGGAGCGCTGCATCTCGCGCCAGCGCGCCTTTTTGCCGGCGCCCGGCGAGGCGCGCGCCGACTGGCGCATCCTGGCGCAGTTCGCCCAGCGCCTGGGCTACCCCGGTTTCGATTTCGCCAGCGCGCGCGAGGTGTTCGACGAGCACGCGCGCCTGAGCGCCTACCGCAATGGTGATGCGGATGGCGACGCGGGGGAGGGCGGGGAAGGGCGGGAGCCGCCGATACGCCGCGTTTTCAATCTGGCCGGCTTGACCGGTTTGAGCGAGCGCGAGTTCGACCAGCTGGAACCGGTGTGCTGGCCGGTGCCGCGCGCCGGCGCAGGTAGCGCCAGGCTGTTCGGAGACGGCCGCTTCGCCCACGCGGACGGGCGCGCCCGCTTCATCGCCACGCCGCCGCGCGCGCCGGTCAATCCGACCGACCGCGACTATCCGCTCGCGCTCAACACCGGCCGGGTGCGCGACCAATGGCACACCATGACGCGCACCGGCAAGTCGGCGCGCCTGGCCGACCATGTGCCCGAATCGTTCATCGACATGCATCCGCACGACGCCTTGCTGTACGGCGTGCGCGAAGGCGAGCTGGCGCGCGTGAGCAGCCGATGGGGCGCCATGGTGGCGCGGGTCCAGCACGGCGGCGGCATCGCCCGTGGCGGTATCTTCGTGCCGATCCACTGGAGCGGCCAGACGGCGTCGGACGCGCGCGTGGGCGCGCTGGTCAATCCGGTGGTGGACCCGGTCTCCGGCGAACCGGAATTCAAACACACCCCGGTCAGCGTGGAACCCTTCGGCGTGGCCTGGCATGGCTTTATCCTGAGCCGCGACGCGCTGGCGCTGGACGGCGTGGCCCACTGGACCCGGGTGCGGGGCCGTGGATTCTCACGCTACGAACTGGCCGGGCGCAATCAGATCGCCGACCACGGCGCCTGGGCCAGAGCCTTGCTGGACGTGCGCGACGCCGACGCCGACTGGCTTGAATACGAGGACCGCAGCGCCGGCGTGTACCGCGCGGTGCATCTGGTCGACGAGCGCATCGAACAAACCATTTTTGTCTCGCCCCGGCCCGATCTGCCGTCGCGCTCTTGGTTGTCCAGCATGTTCGCCAGCGAACTGCTGGGCGACGCCGAGCGCGCCGGTTTGCTGGTCGGCCAGCCGCTCGAACGGGGCGCCGATGCCGGTCCCACCGTGTGCTCCTGCTTCGGCGTGGGCCGCAACACGATTTGCGACGCGATCCGGCTCCAGGATTTGCGCAGCGTGCCGCAGGTCACCGCCTGCGTGAAAGCGGGCGGCAATTGCGGTTCCTGCATCCCGGAGATCAAGAAGCTGCTGGCCGAAACGCGCGTGGTCGCGGCCTGAATCGGCGCGGCCGGCCCTGCGTTACGAGGCCAGGGTGGCCGCCAAAAAATCGACGAAGCTGCGGATCTTCGCGCTGGGCCGGCGGTTTTGCAGCATCAGAGCGTGAATCGGCCGCGTGAGCGGCGTTTCGTCCGGCAGCACGCGCACCAGCGCGCCCGTGGCGAAATCGGCGCGCACCAACATCTCGGGTAGCAAGGCGATGCCCAGGCCGTCGAGCGCGGCGGCGCGCTGGGCGTGGCCGCTGTTGACGCGCAGGCGCCCGCGCACGGACACCGGCACCTGGGCGCCCGCTTGCATGAAGAACCACACCCCCGGCGTGGACGAGCCGGTGAAGTCCAGGCACTCGTGCCGCGCCAGGTCCGTCAACAGCGCGGGCGCGCCGCAGCGCGCGATATACGCCGGCGCGGCGCACGGCACCAGGTGCAGGGGCGCCAGCGCGCGCCCCACCAGCCCCGAGTCGGGCAAGCGGCCGCCCCGAATCGCCACATCGAAACCCTGTTCCATTAAATCGACCCGGCTGTCGTTGAGCACCAGGTCCACTTCCACTTCCGGATGGCGCGTCAGATACGCGCTGATCACGCCCGGCAGCACCACCGAGCCGATCGAATGCGGCGCGCTGACCCGCAGCACCCCGCGCGGCGTGCCGTGCAAGCCCAGGGCGTCGGCCTCGGCCGCCTCGAATTCCGCCATGATGGTGCGGCAGCGTTCATAAAAAGCCTGACCGAGTTCGGTCAGCTTCTGGCGCCGCGTGGTGCGGTTCAGCAGCAGGCCGCCCAGATGCGCTTCCAGATAGCGCACGTGGTTGCCCACCATCGGCGCCGACAAGCCGGTGGCCACGCCGGCCGCGGCGAAGCTGCCCTTGTCGACCACCTTGATGAAGGTGGCCATCGCGGCGAATCGGTCCATTCATTACTCCCATTTACGAGTCTATGCATTTTATCACTATTTATCTGGAGAAATCTCGTGGGTAAGATGGCACTGTCTTCACCACTTAACCCTAAAGGAAACCCATATGAACTCCTCAAATCGCATTCTCGCCATCGGCGCCGCAGGTAAATTCGCCGGCATGGTGGTGCCCGAACTGGTCAAGCGCGGCGCGATTGTGCGCGGCCTGGTGCGCAATCCGGAAAAGGCGGAAGAAGCGCGCGCCAACGGCGCGACCGAAATCGCGTTCGGCGACTTGAGCGACCGCGCCGCCATCGAGGCGGCCCTGGAAGGCGTCGATGGCGTGTTTTACCTGGCCCCGGCCTTCCTGCAAGACGAGGCCCAGGTCGGCGTGCAAATGGTGGAGGCGGCGAAAGCGGCCGGCGTGCGCCGTTTCGTGTTCTCCGGCGCGATTCATCCGGTGATCAGCCAACTGGCCAACCATAACGGCAAACCCGCGGTCGAAGAGGCGCTGATCCGCTCCGGCATGCAGTACACCTTGCTGCAACCCGGCGTGTTCTATCAAAATATGGAACCGGCGTTTCCGGTGGCGGCCGAACACGGCGTCTTCGCGGAACCGTTTTCGACCCTCTCGACCCTGGCCCGCGTCGACTACCGCGACGTGGCCGAAGTGGCCGCCCGCGCGCTGACGGACGACACGCTCGCCTACGGCACCTTCGAGCTGACCGCCGGCGCCAACAGCAACCGCGACGAAGTGGTGCGCCTGATGGGCGAGGCGCTGGGGCGAGAAGTCAAGTCGGCCACGCCGACGTTCGAACAATGGGCGGCCATGGTCCATCTGCCGGACGCGCCACGGCCAACGCAGATGCTGCGCGCGATGTACGCCTACTACGACCAGCATGGCTTGCAAGGCAATTCGCTGACCTTGCGCGCGATCCTGGGCCGGGAGCCGCGCAGTCTCAAAGACTACTTCACCGAGCTGGCCCAAGCCCATGTCGCTCAACGCTAAGCCGAGCCCGGGGGAAATGCGCATGAAAATCAGCCACGGCTCGTACATCGCGAAGGAAACCGCGATCAATACCGTCATCAGCATGGTCTTCAGCATGCTGTTCGCCTTGCTGTTTTTTCGTGCGCATTCCGATATCGACTTGGGTAGCCGGGCGGTGGTGCTGGACATGGCGCCGCAAGGCTTCGCGGTCGCGTTGATGAGCTTTTTGATTCCGACGCTGTTGACGCGCAAGCGGCGCCGCGACGGCGCCCTCCCGGCGCGGGCCGGCACCCATCGCTTGCCGCGCAACGCGCTGCTGCGCGGCGCGCTGGCCGGCGCCATCGCCGCCGCCGTGTGCACGGCCGGCTATGCGATGCTCGGGCCGGCGCCGGGTGCGATCATCGAACCGCTCAACCATTTTATTATGTTGAAGGCCGTTTTCGGCGCCATGCTGTCGCTCATGCTGACGCCCATCGCCCTCGACGCCGCCTTGAAGGACCCAGTATGAAATCGACCGTTATTCACCACGCCCTATACGATCAAGACCGCGCTTTCATGACCGCGTTGCGCGCGGCGCTCGCTTCCGCTCCTTCCTTCGAGCTGGCGCCCGAAGCGCGCCCCGCCTTCGATGCTCTTATGGGCCAGGTGCCATCGGCGCCGGACGTTGGCGACGAGCGCTCCGAGCTCGCCGGCGTTCGCGGAACCTGGTGCCGCCCGGCCGGCGCCCGGCGCGACGCCGCCATCTTGTACCTGCACGGCGGCGGATATGTGCTGGGATCGTCCGCGGCCTACACCAACCTCGCCGGCCAGCTCGCCGCCCGCGCCGGGGCCGATACCTTCGTGCCGGATTATCGGCTGGCGCCGGAGCACCGCTTTCCGGCGGCGATGGAGGACGCGCTGAAGGCCTATCACGGTTTGATCGCGATGGGATATCGGCGGATCGCCCTGGCCGGCGATTCCGCCGGGGGCGGGCTGGCGCTTTCCGTGCTGTCGCGGCTACAGGAGGTGGCGCGCGGGACGGGCATGCCGGCGCCGGTGTGCGCGGCGGCGATGTCGCCCTGGACCGACCTCGGTCTGTCCGGTGAATCGATGGTGTCGCGCGCCGCTTTCGATCCCTTGTTGAGCGCCGAGGCGCTGGGCAAGGCGGTCGGCCTTTATCTGGACCACTCCGGCGCTCGGCCCGAGAACCCCCTGGCGTCCCCGCTGTTCGCCCGGCTCGACGGCCTGGCGCCGGTCCGCTTGCACGTGGGCGCCGATGAAGTGCTGGTGGACGATTCGCTACGCTACGCCCAAGAGCTGACGGCGGCTTGCGGCACGGTGGAGGTGCATGTGTGGGAAGGCTTGACGCACGTCTTCCCGGCCAATCTGGGAGGACTCATCGCCGCCGGCGAGGCGCTGGACGACATCGGCGCCTTCCTGCGCCGGCACCTGTGAGGCGACCGCGCCTCATCGTCCTTGGCGTGCCTTAGCGCGCCGCCATCACGCCATCACGCCGCCACCAGCCGCAGCCGGGTGATCTCGGCCGGCGCGCCGAAGCGCTTGGGCGGTCCCCAGTAGCCGGTGCCACGGCTGGTGTAGACCCACAGCTTGGCCAGCCGGTGCAGGCCGGCCGTGTAGGTCTGTTGCAGCGGCACGAACAGGTTCCACGGCCAGAATTGGCCGCCATGGGTGTGGCCCGACAGTTGCAGGTCGAAGCCGGCGGCCGACGCGGCGTCGGCGGAGCGCGGCTGGTGCGCCAGCAGCACGCTGGGCAGGCCGGCCGGCGCGCCGTCCATGGCGCGCCGCGGATCGCTGGCCTGGGCCGGGTCGAAATGATGGGCCGTGTAATCGGTCACGCCGGCCAGCACCAGGTCGGCGCCGTCGTGGCGCAGCACCACGTGTTCGTTCATCAGCGAGCGCATGCCGATGCGGCGAAACTCGGCCATCCAGGCATCCGCGCCGGCGTAGTATTCGTGGTTGCCGGTGACGATGAAGGTGCCGTGGCGCGAGGCCAGGGTGCCCAGCGGCGCGGTGTGGCGCGCCAGTTGCGGCACGCCGCCGTCGACCACGTCGCCGGTGATGGCCACCAGGTCGGCGCCCAGGGTGTTGACGCGGCGGACGATGGCGTCCACATAACCGCGCTTGATGGTGGGGCCGACGTGGATGTCGCTGAGCTGGACGATGACGAAGCCAGCCAGGGCCGGCGCCAGGCCGGCGATCGGCACGTCGACATGGACCACCCCGGCCACCCGGCGCGCGTTGAAAAAGCCGATCAGCGTGACCAGCAGCGCCAGCGCCGCCACGGCGGCCGCGCTGACGCGTTCCAGCGCGGCCGGATGCGGCAGCAGCAGCGCGATGTCGCGCAGCAGGGTCAGAACGAAGAGCGAGGAGAACAAACCCATGAACAGGGAACCGGCCCAGCTCAAGCGGTCGGCCAGCTGTTCGTCGGCCACCACGAAGCGGGCCAGCATCCCGAACGGCATCAGCACCGCCGACGCGAGCAGCAGCGCGATGCCGAGCGCCATGCCGGCCTCGCCCAATTGCAGCGCGGGCAGCAGGCGCCAGCCGATGTAGGCGTGCAGCGCGGTCACCAGGCCGGTCATGATGGTCAGCGAGCGCAACGCGCCCGGCGGCATGCGCGCCGTTGAATTTGTGGAAGTGCGGTCCATGCGTGGCCTTGTGAGTGCGAAAGCAGAAAAATATACACCGTTTTCGATTGCGATGAATGACCGATGCGCGTTTCGCGTCCGCGCGCATCGGCCATGGTCAGGATTGCCGGGCCGCCGGCACGGCCGCCAAGTGCGGCGCGCCATGGGCCGTCGTCGGCGTCGGCGCCGCGTGGCCGCGCCCGAACAGGCGCTTCAGGCGCCGCTCCAAGCCGTCGACATAGGTGAAGGCGACCGGCACCACCAGCAGACTCAATGCCGTCGATGTCAGCAGGCCGCCGATGACGGCGATCGCCATCGGCTGGCGAAAGCTGGCGTCGGCCCCCAGCCCGAGCGCGATCGGCAGCATGCCGGCGATCATGGCCAGGGTGGTCATGACGATCGGGCGCGCCCGCTTGTGGCAGGCGTCGAGCAGGGCGTCCGCGAGCGACAAGCCGCGCTCGCCCATGCCCACCACCGCGTATTCGACCAGCAGGATCGAGTTTTTGGTGACGATCCCCATCAGCATGATCAAGCCGATCATGGACGGGATGCTGAGCATGGAGCGGGTCAGCAGCAGGGCGATGAAGGCGCCGCCCAGCGACAGCGGAATGGCCGACAGGATGGTGACCGGTTGCAGGAAGTCGCGGAACAGCAGCGTCAGCACGCAAAACACGCACATCAGGCCAATCGCCACGGCCAGGCCGAAGCTGGCCATCAATTCCTGCAAAATTTCGGCGTCCCCGGTCTGTATCAATTTGACGGTCGAGGGCATGGCGGTGACGGCCGGCAGGGCCTTGGCGGCGGCCAGCGCGTCGCCCAGCGAGGTGCCGCCCAGGTCCGCGTTCACGGTGACGTAGCGGCGCCGGTCGTAGCGGTCGATCTGGGCCGCGCCGCTGGCGATCGACAGGCGCGCCACGCTGTCGAGCGGCAGCAAGCCGCTGCGCCCGTGCACGCGCAGGTTGGCCAACGCCGCCATGTCCTGGCGCAGGCCGTCCGGCAGGCGCACCAGGATCGGCACCTGGCGGTTGTCCAGATTGAGCTTGGCTAGCTGGGTGTCGAAATCGCCGCTGGTGGCGATGCGCACCGTCTCGCCGATGGCCGCGCTGCTGGCGCCCAGTTCTGCGGCCCGCACCGGGTCGGGCCGCACGATGATCTCGGGCCGCTCCAGCGAGGCGGTGGAGCTGATGTTGGCCAGCCCCGGCACGCCGCGCAGGGCGCGTTCGAGCGCCTGGCCGCTAAATTTCAAGGCGTTGGCGTCGTCGCTGGCCAGGATCAGCGACATTTTTTCGCCGGCGCCACCGACCCCGATGGTGAAGCGCGCGCCGGCCAAGTTGGCCAGCACCGGGCGCAGCGCGTTTTCGATCTCGGTTTGCGAGGCGCGCCCGGCGCGCGGGGTCAGCACCAGGGTCAGCGCGCCCTTGCGCACCTCGCCGGCGCCGATCTGGCCGCCGCCGACGGGCGCGGCCACGCCGACCGTGGTAAACACGCTTCGCACCCCGCCCACGCGCGCCAGCGCGCGGCGCGCCACTTCGGCGGCGGCTTGGGTGCTGGCCAGCGAGCTGCCCGGGGCCAGTTCGATATTGACGTTGGTGTAGCCTTTGTCGGGGGCCGGTATCAAGCCGGTTTTGAGCAGCGGCACCAGCATCACCGAACCGGCGAAGACGGCGACGGCGGCCAGCAGGGTCAGGCCGCGATGGCGCAGGCACCAGCGCACCCAGCCCAGGTAGCGCGTCATCAGGGCGCCGTCCGGGGTGTGGACTTCGCCCGGATGGCTCTTGAGCATATACGCCGCCATCATCGGGGTCAGTATGCGCGCCACCAGCAGCGAGGACAGCACCGCCACCACGGCGGTCCAGCCGAACTGCTGGAAGAACAGGCCGGCGATGCCGCTCATCATGGCGGTCGGCATGAACACCACCACCAGCGTCATGGTGGTGGCGGTGACGGCCAGCGCGATTTCGCTCACGGCGTCGCCGGCGGCTTGGCGCATCGGCTTGCCCATGCGGCTGTGGCGCTCGATGTTCTCGATTTCGACGATGGCGTCGTCGACCAGGATGCCGACGATGACCGACAGCGCCAGCAGGGTCAGGGTGTTGAGCGAATAGCCCAGCCAATGCATGACGGCGAAGGCCGGCAAGATCGACAGCGGCAGCGCCGAGGCCGAGATCAGGGTGGCGCGCCAGTCGCGCAGGAACCACCACACCACCAGCACCGCCAGCAGCGCGCCCTCGTACAGCATGTCCATCGAGCCGGCGAACTGCTCGCGGGTGTAAGCCACGGTGCCGGAGATGGCCGTGAAGCGCAGGCCCGGCCGGGCCGTTTCCAGGCTGGCCAGGGCGGCCTTGACGCCGTCGTCGATGCGGGTTTCGTCGAAGCCCTTGGCGCGGTATAGTTTGAAGCCGACCACGGGCCGCCCGTCCAGCAGGGCGATCTGGGTGCGGTCGGCGCTGGTGTCGGTGACGGTGGCGACCTGGCCCAGGTCGAAGCGGCGCCCGTCGGCCAGCACGACCGGCAAATTGGCCAGCTCGCCGGCCTGGCGCGCGGTGGCGATGGTGCGGATGGCTTGTTCGGCGTGGTCCAGCTGGGCGCGCCCGCCCGACGATTCCTGCTGCGCGGCGCGCAGCGCGCGCGACACGTCGGCGGCGGTGGCGCCCTGCGCCGTCAGGCGGGCCGGGTCGAGTTCGACCCGCACCTGGCGGTTGATGCCGCCGACCCGTTCGAATTTGCCCACCCCGGCCACCCCCAGCACGCTCTTGGCCACGCTGTCGTCCACCAGCCAGGATAGCGCTTCTTCGCTCATGGCCGGCGCCGCGACGGCGTAGGTCAGCATCGCTTCGCCGCCCACCTGGAGCGCGCTGACGGTCGGTTGCAGCAAGTCGCCCGGCAGATCGGAGCGCACCCGGTCGACCGCGTTCTTGGTCTCGATCAGGGCGTCGGACAGTTTTTTCTCCAGCACGAATTCGACCAGGATGGTGACTTGGCCGTCGGTGATCGAGGTGCGGATATGCTTCAAGCCGGCCAGGGTGGCCAGCGAATTTTCCACCTTGCGCGCGACCTCGGTTTCCAGTTGGGCCGGCGCGGCGCCCGGTTGCGACAGGCTCACGCTGATGGTGGGCAGGTCCAGGTCGGGCAGGTTTTGCACCGGCAGTTGATGAAAACCGAGCAGCCCGGCCACGCTGAGCACCAGGAACAGCAGGATGGAAGGAATCGGATTGCGGATCGACCAAGTGGCGAAATTCATGGCTTACTCCTTGCCGGCGCCGACGGCAGGCATCACGCGCACCGTGTCACGCTCATTGAGAAAGCCGGCCCCTTGCCGGACCACCGTGTCGCCCGCCTTCAAGCCGGCCACGATTTCGACCGAGGCGTCCTGGCGCCGGCCCACCGTGACGGCGGCCAGCCCGACCTGGCGGGTGGCGCCGGTGGGCGGCAGGGTGAGCACATAACTGTGGCCGTCGCGGATCACCACGCAGTCGGCCGGCAGCGTCAAGGCGTCGCGCCGGGCCAGCACGATGCGGCCATTGGCGTACATGCCGGCGCGCGCGCTGCCGTGGCCTTCGTCCAGGTCGGCGTACACCAGGCCGAGCCGGGTTTGCGGGTCGAAGGTGGGCGCGCTCTGGCGCACCGTGGCGCCGGCGGCGGCGCCGTCGGGCAGCGCCAGCGCGATGTGCTGGCCGGGCGCGATCTGCGCCATTTGCGCGGCATTGAGCTCGCCGCGCCATTCGAGTCGGCCGCGGCGGATCATGCGGAACAGCTCCTGGCCGGCGGCGGCGACCGCGCCCAGGGTGGCGCTGCGGCTGCTGATGATGCCGTCGTCCGGCGCCAGCACCACCGCGTAAGCCAATTGCAGCTGCTTGGCGTCGAGCTGGGCGCGCGCGGTATCGGCCAGGGTGACGTATTGCAGCACTTCTTGTTCGCTGATGCCGCCGCTGTCCTTGAGCAGCAGGGCGCGGCGGCGGTTGGCGTCGGCCTGGCGCCAGCCGGCCTGCAATTGCGCCTCGTCGGCGCGCAGCAGCGCGGCGTCGAAGCGGGCCAGGACCTGACCGCGCCGGACGCTGTCGCCGACATTGACCGTCACCTCGGCCAGCGCCAGGTTGCCGACCTTGGCGCCGACGATGGCTTCCTGCCACGGCGCGATGGCGCCGGACGCCTCCAGCGTGGCCGGCCAGGTTTCGATCCGGGCGCTGGCGCTGGTCACGGCCACCGCCGGCGCGGGCGGCTTGACCGGCGCGGCGCCGGCCTGGGGCAGCAATAGCACGGCGCCGCCGGCCAGGCAGGCCAGCAGCACGGCGATGGCGGCGGCGATGGCGCGCGGGCGCAAGGCGCGGCGCGCCGGCGCGGTGTGGGTCGGTTGTTCATTCATGGTGGGGCTCCGGTGTCGATGGGATGGTGGCGGT
>JAYVUV010000449.1:0-8115 GCA_043787615.1 Janthinobacterium sp.
AGCACCGCCCACGCCGGACGGAGGGTGCTGCCCCTGCCCCTGCTGCGGGCATGCCGCCCGGCCCGGCTGTCGGCGGCACGCCGTGATCATCATCGGGCGCCAGGCGGCGCGCCAATGAGCCCCTCCCGTCCCTTCATCGCGCGACCGGTGGCCACGTCGCTGCTGATGTTTGCCATCGTGCTGGCCGGAATCGTGGGCTTCAAGTTCCTGCCCTTGTCGGCCCTGCCGCAAGTCGATTTCCCTACCATCCAAGTGCAGACCCTGTACCCGGGCGCCAGTCCCGAAGTGATGGGGCAAACCGTCACCGCTCCCCTCGAGCGACAGTTCGGCCAGATGGCCGGATTGCAGCGCATGAGTTCAACCAGCGCCTCCGGGGTCTCCATCATCACCCTGCAATTCACCCTCGGCCAGACGCTCGACGTGGCCGAGCAGGAAGTGCAGGCCGCGATCAACGCCGGCGGCTCGCTGCTGCCAACCGATCTGCCGGCGCCGCCGGTGTACGCCAAGGTCAACCCGGCCGACGCGCCGGTGCTGACGCTGGCCATCACCTCCGACAGCATGCCGCTGACCGAGGTGCAAAACATCGTCAACACGCGCCTGGCGCTCAAAATCAGCCAGGTCACCGGGGTCGGATTGGTCTCGCTGAGCGGCGGCCAGCGCCCGGCGGTGCGGATTCAAGCCGACACCTCGGCCCTGGCCTCGTATGGCCTGGGCCTGGACACCCTGCGCAGCGCCATTTCGGCGGCCAACGCGAATAGCGCCAAGGGCAGTTTCGACGGTCCCACGCGCTCGTTTTCGATCAACGCCAACGACCAGTTGTTGGCCGCGGCCGACTATAAAAACCTGATCGTCGCCTACAAAAACGGCGCCCCGGTGCGCCTGTCGAACGTGGCGCAAGTGGTCGACAGCGCCGAAAACGTCAAGCTGGGGGCCTGGTCCGGCCTGAAACCGGCCATCATCTTGAACGTGCAGCGCCAGCCGGGCGCCAATGTGATCGGCACGGTGGACGCCATCAAGGCCCGTCTGCCCGAGTTGCAGGCCGGTTTGCCGGCCGCGCTGCGGGTCGATGTGCTGAGCGACCGCACCACCGGCATCCGCGCCTCGGTCGAACACGTCGAGATCGAACTGGTGCTGGCGGTGCTGATGGTGGTGCTGGTCATTTTCGCTTTCCTGCACAGCGTGCGCGCCACCGTCATCGCCAGCCTGGCGGTGCCCATTTCGCTGATCGGCACCTTCGGCGTGATGTACCTGCTCGGCTACAGCTTGAACAATCTGAGCCTGATGGCGCTCACCATCGCCACCGGCTTCGTGGTGGACGACGCGATCGTCATGATCGAAAACATCTCGCGCTATATCGAAGAGGGCGAGCAGCCGATGGCGGCCGCCATCAAGGGCGCCGCGCAGATCGGCTTCACCATCATCTCGCTGACGGTCTCGCTGATCGCGGTGCTCATTCCGCTGCTGTTCATGGGCGACGTGGTGGGCCGGCTGTTCCGCGAATTCGCCGTCACCCTGGCCATCACCATTCTGATCTCGGCGGTGGTCTCCTTGACGCTGGTGCCGATGATGTCGGCGCGCTGGCTGAAAAGCCACGGCGAGGAAAAGGACAGCGCGCTGGCCCGGCGCAGCCAGGCGTTTTTCGACCGCGTGATCGGCTATTACGATAGCGCGCTGACCTGGGTGCTGGCGCGCCAGGCGCTGACGCTGGTGGTGGCGCTAGCCACGCTGGGCTTGACGGTGTTGTTGTATATCCTGATTCCCAAGGGGCTGTTCCCGACCCAGGACACGGGCCAGTTGCAGGCCCGGATCGAAACCGCGCAATCGGTGTCGTACGCGCGCATGGCCGAGTTGCAGCAAGCCGCCGCCAAGGCCATTCTGGCCGATCCCGATGTCGAGTCGCTCAGTTCCCTGGTCGGGGTGGATGCCGCCAACAACACCATGCTGCACACCGGCCGCATGCTGATCAACTTGAAGCGCGCGCGCGGCGCCACCCAGGCCGACACCATGGAACGCCTGCGCCAGCGCGTCGGCGCGGTGGCCGGCGTGACCGTGTATCTCCAGCCGACCCAGGACTTGACCATCGACGCCGAAACCGGCCCGACCCAATACCGGGTCTCGATCGAGGGCGCCGACACCGCCACCGTCACGCAGTGGGCCAAGCAGTTGACCGAACACCTGCAAAGCAAGCCGGAGTTGCGCAACGTGGTGTCGGACGCCGGCTCCACCGGCGCGGCGGCGTATATCAGCATCGACCGCGACAGCGCCTCGCGCCTGTCGATCACCGCCGCCGCCATCGACGACGCGCTGTACAACGCCTTCGGCCAGCGCATCGTTTCCACCATTTTCACGGAAACGAATCAATACCGCGTGATCCTGGAAGCCCAACCGGGAACCTTGAGCACGCCCGAGTCGCTCGGCCAGCTGCAATTGCGCACCGGTTCCGGCAAGTCCACTCCCTTGTCGGCGGTGGCCAGCGTGACCGAAAAACCGGCCCCGCTGCAAATCACCCACGTGGCGCAATACCCGGCCACCACGCTCGGCTTCGACACCGCGCCCGGCGTGGCGTTGGGCACGGCGGTCGGCGCGATCCGCGCGGCGGCCAAGGAGATCGGCTTGCCGGCTTCGCTGAGCATGAGTTTTCTGGGCGCCGCCGGCGCCTATGAAAATTCGCTCTCGAACCAGCTTTGGCTGATCCTGGCGGCGGTGGTGTGCGTCTACATCGTGCTGGGCGTGCTGTATGAAAGTTATATCCACCCGCTGACCATCCTCTCGACCCTGCCGTCGGCCGGCGTGGGCGCCTTGCTGGCGCTGCTGATCAGCGGCCAGGATCTGGGCGTGATCGGCATCATCGGCATCATCCTCCTGATCGGCATCGTCAAGAAAAACGCCATCATGATGATCGACTTCGCCATCGAGGCCGATCGCGAGCAGGGTATGCCCGCCCAACAAGCGATCCACCAAGCCGCGCTGCTGCGTTTCCGGCCGATTTTGATGACCACCCTGGCGGCCCTGTTTTCCGCCCTGCCGCTCATGTTCGGCTGGGGCGAGGGCGCCGAGTTGCGCCGGCCTTTGGGGCTGGCCATGTTCGGCGGCTTGATCGTCAGCCAGATGCTGACCTTGTTCACCACCCCCGTGATTTATCTGGGCTTCGACCGGCTGGCCGCGCGCTGGTCCGGCCGCGCGTCCGCGCCGGCCGCCGGCCGCCCGGAGGTGGCGCCGTGAACCTGTCGGCTCCCTTCGTGCGGCGCCCGGTGGCCACGGTGCTGCTGACGGTCGGCATCGCGCTGGCGGGCATCGGCGCCTTTTTCGTGCTGCCCGTCGCGCCGCTGCCGGCGGTCGATTTTCCGGCCATTTCGGTCAGCGCCAGCCTACCCGGCGCCAGTCCCGACACCATGGCCACCAGCGTGGCCACGCCGTTGGAGCGGCGCCTGGGCGTGATCGCCGGGGTCAACGAAATGACCTCGTCCTCGAGTTCGGGCTCGACCCGCATCAGTCTCCAGTTCGACTTGAATCGCAAGATCGACGCCGCCGCGCGCGAAGTGCAGGCCGCCATCAACGCGACCCGGGCCGACCTGCCGGCCACCTTGCGCAGCAACCCGACCTACCGCAAGGCCAATCCGTCGGACGCGCCGGTGATCATCCTGGCGCTCACGTCCAAAACCCGCACTCCGGGCCAGGTGTACGACGCGGTTTCGAACCTGGTGCAGCAAAAGCTGGCCCAGGTGCCGGGCGTGGGCGACGTGGAGCTGGGCGGCGGCTCGCTGCCGGCGGTGCGGGTCGAGCTGCTGCCGTATGCCTTGAACCGCTACGGCGTGTCGATGGAAGACGTGCGCGCCGCGATCCAGGCCACCAACGCCAACCGCCCGAAAGGAGCGATCGAGGGCGATGGCCGGCGCCTGCAAATTTATTCGGCCGCCAGCACCGCCGCCGGCGGACGCAGCGCGGCCGACTACCGTGGCATGGTGGTGGCCTGGCGCGACGGCGCCGCGATCCGCCTGCAGGACGTGGCCGAGGTGGCCGACGGCGTCGAGAACGCCAATACCCTGGGTTTGTTCAACGGCGACCCGGCGGTGATCGTGCTGATCACGCGCCAGCCGGGCGCGAACGTGATCGAAACGGTGGATGGAGTGCGCGCCCTGCTGCCGCAGTTGCAGGCCCAATTGCCGCAGGACGTGAAGCTGGAGGTGGCTTCCGACAGCACCAATTCGATCCGTTCCTCGCTGCGTGAAATCGAGGTCACGCTGCTCATTTCCATCGTGCTGGTGGTGCTGGTGGTGAGCGCGTTCTTGCGCAGCGTGCGCGCCACCATCGTGCCGGCGGTGGCCACCGTGGTGTCCCTGCTGGGCACCTTCGGCGTGATGTACCTGCTTGGCTTTAGCTTGAATAATTTGAGCCTGATGGCGCTCACGGTGGCCACCGGCTTCGTGGTCGACGACGCCATCGTGGTGCTGGAAAACACCGCGCGCCATATCGAGAACGGCATGGACCGCTTCGAGGCCGCGCTGCTGGGCGCGCGCGAGGTTGGCTTCACGGTGCTGTCGATCAGCCTCTCGCTGGTGGCGGTGTTCATTCCGCTGCTGTTCATGGGCGGCCAGATCGGACGCCTGTTCCGCGAATTCGCCGTCACCTTGTCGGCGGCGGTCATGATCTCGCTGCTCATTTCGCTCACCACCACGCCGATGATGTGCGCCTGGCTGCTGAAGCCCGATCACGACCGCACCCCGCCGGGCCGGGTGGCGCGCGGCTTCGAGCGCGGCTTCGACGCGATCCACAAGATGTACGAACATAGCCTGGACTGGGCCTTGTCGAGCGCCTGGCTGGTGATGCTGGTGCTGGTGTTCGTGGTCGGCTTGAACGTCTACCTGTTCGCGGCCGCGCCCAAGGGCTTTTTCCCCCAGCAGGACACCGGCCAGATCAGCGGCGGCATCCGGGCCGACCAGAGCATCTCCTTCCAGGCCATGCAAGGCAAATTGCGCCAACTGGTCGGCATCATCAAGCGCGACCCGGCGGTGGCCACCGTGGTCGGCTTCACGGGCGGCGCGCGCGCCGGCGGCGGTTTTTTGTTCGTCAACCTAAAGCCGGCCGCGCAGCGCACCGAGGCCGGCCAGGCCGTGATCGCGCGTCTGCGGCCGCAGCTGGCCAAGATCACCGGCGTGTCGCTGTTCCTCAATCCGGTGCAGGATTTGCGCATGGGCGGACGGCAGAGTAATTCGACTTACCAGTACACCCTGAAAAGCGACAACCGGACCGACTTGAAACTGTGGGCCGCCAAACTGGCCGACGCCATGCGGGCGCAAAAGGTGTTGACCGATATCGACACCGACCAGGCCGAAAACGGGGTCGAGACCTTCGTCACCATCGACAAGGATAGCGCCTCGCGGCTGGGGATCGGCGTGCGCGACGTCGACAACGCGCTCTACAACGGCTTCGGCCAGCGCCAGGTCGCCGCCATCTACGGCGAGCTCAATCAGTACCACGTGATCATGGAGGTGGCGCCGCAATTCGCCCAGAGTCCGGAGGCGCTGCGCGACGTGTATGTGCCAGCCAAGGGCGCAGGCGCCGCCACGACGGCCGCCGCCACCGGCACAGCCGCCACCGCCGGCACAGCCGCCACCGCCGGCGCGGCGCCGGCCAACACCACCGCCTTGCGCGATCCGTCCAGCGGGCAGGCGCTCAGCACGGCCGTCACCACCATGGTGCCGCTGTCGGTCATCGCCAGCTTCGCCGAGAGTTCGACGCCGACCTCGATCAACCATCAGGACGGCGAACTGGCCACCACCGTGTCGTTCAATTTGAACCCCGGCGCCAGCTTGAGCGACGGCCAGGCGGCGGTGCGCCAGGCGGAGGCCGACATCGGCATGCCGAACAATGTGCGCGGCAGCTTCCAGGGCACCGCCAAGAGCGCCGACGAGAGCAACAAGCAGCAACCCTTGCTGATCCTGGCCGCCATCGTGGTCATCTACATCGTGCTCGGTATCTTATATGAGAGCCTGGTGCATCCGATTACCGTGTTGTCGACCCTGCCGTCGGCCGGGGTGGGCGCGGTGCTGGCGCTGCTGATGTTCAAGATGGAGTTTTCCATCATCGCCTTGATCGGCGTGTTTCTGCTGATCGGCATCGTCAAGAAAAACGCCATTCTGATCATCGACTTCGCGCTGGAGGCGGAGCGCTCGCGCGGCTTGAGCGCGCTCGACGCGGTGCGCGAGGCTTGCCTGCTGCGCTTCCGCCCCATCTTGATGACGACCCTGGCCGCCGCGCTGGGCGCGCTACCCCTGGCGATCGGTTTCGGCGAAGGCTCGGAACTGCGCCAACCGCTGGGCGTGGCCATCATTGGCGGCTTGATCGCCAGCCAGCTCTTGACCCTGCTGACCACGCCGGTGGTCTACATCCTGCTCGACAAGCTGCGCCGTCGCGGCCCGGAAGAGCGGCGCCTGAGCCACCTGCACGGCGGCCAGGGCGCCGCCGCGTCCCCCATCACTCCTTCATGAAGCACGCCATGCGCCTATCCGACCGTATCCGTTTTCCCCGTCCGCCCGCGCTGCGCGCGCTGGCGCTGGCCGTCTGCGCCTGTGTGGCCAGCGGTTGCGCCGTCGGCCCGGCCTACCAGCGTCCCGCCGCGGTCGACCCGGCGCAGTACAAGGAAGCCGAAGGCTGGAGCGCGGCGGCGCCGGCCGACACCCTGGAACGTGGTCCGTGGTGGAGCTTGTTCAACGATCCGGTGCTGGACCGGCTGGCGGCCGGGATCGAGGTCTCGAACCAAAACGTGGCGGCCGCCGCCGCGTCCTACGAGCAGGCGCGCGCGCTGGTGAGCCAGCAGCGCGCCGGGCTGTTCCCTTCGGTCGACTTGACGGCCGGCGGCGACCGCAGCGGCGGGCGGGCCGCCGCCAGCGAGACCAGCACCAGCTACCGCGCCAGCCTGGGCGCCAGCTGGGAACCCGATATCTGGGGCCGGCTGCGGGCCGGGGTCGATAGCGCCGGCGCCAGCGCCCAGGCTTCCGCCGCCGATCTGGCGGCGGCGCGCCTGTCGGCCCAAGGCGAGCTGGCGACCAATTATTTTTCGCTGCGCCAGGCCGACGCCGAACAGGCGCTGCTGGCCACCACCATCGTCGGTTATCAACGCGTGCTGGAGATCACCCAAAACCGCTTCAACGCCGGGGTGGCCGCCAAGTCCGACGTGCTGCAAGCCCAGACCCAGTTGGCCAACGCCCAGATCGACGCGCTGGGGTTGGTGCGCCAGCGCGCGCAGTTGGAGCACGCGATCGCCGTTTTGCTGGGCAAGGCGGCGGCCGATTTCACGCTCCCCGCCGCGCCTTGGCAAGCGGGGGTGCCGGAGATTCCGCTCGGCCTGCCTTCGACCCTGCTGCAACGCCGCCCCGACATCGCCGCCGCCGAGCGGCGGGTGGCGGTGGCCAACGAGCAGATCGGGATCGCACGGGCGGCGTATTTCCCCAGCTTGAATTTGTCGGCCTCGTACGGCGGCAACGCCAGCCGGGTGGCCGACTTGTTCAAGGCCTCCACCAGCCTGTGGTCGATCGGGGTGTCGGCCGCGCAAAACCTGTTCAACGCCGGCGCCACCACGGCGGCCGTGGCCGGCGCCCGGGCCGGGCATGCGGCGGCGGTGGCGCGCTACCGGCAAACGGTGCTGGCGGCGTTCGCCGATGTGGAGGATCAACTGGCCGCCACCCGGGCCTTGATCGCGCAGCAGGATTTGCGCAAGGTCGCCTCGCAGGCGGCCGATCAGGTCGAGGCGCAACTGCTGAACCGCTATCGGGCCGGGCAGGTTGGCTACAGCGACGTGGTGGCGGCCCAGGCCACCGCCTTGTCGGCCCGGCGCGCGCTGGCGCAGTCGCAGGGCGCGCGCCAAAACACGGCGGTGGCCTTGATTCAATCGCTGGGCGGCGGCTGGCACGCGCAGTAGGTCCGTGCCGGCCCGGCGCGCGCCGGGCGCCGCCGTCGTAGGCGTCGTCCGTTCGCCGCGTCGCCGGCGCGCGTCCGCCGTTCTTTGACTCGACGCCACCAAGCGAGCGCGCCGTCGCCGCCGTTCGGGTCGGTCCACGCGCCGCCGCCCTCCCGCTTGGCCGCGCGCGGCGCCGCCCTCCCGCTTGGCCGCGCGCG
>JAYVUV010000450.1:0-8728 GCA_043787615.1 Janthinobacterium sp.
CGGCCAATAGCTCGCTATTGGCACTGCGAAATCGTCAAAATCTGGCCTCGTCCAGCGCATTTCTCGCTTCGACTCCCCAAGTCCGACAGGCTGCTAGCGATCGGCCGGCCGCGCGCGCGGCCTTATTTTTGCGGGTCGAGGAAGCGCTCCACCAGGGCCACCGTGGCGTCCGGACTTTCCTCCATCAACCAATGACCGGCGTTCGGCACCACCGCTTGCGTGACGTCGCCGGCGGCGTTGCGCATGACGGTGGCCATGGTCGCGCCGAACGATTTTTCGCCGCCGACGGCCAGCACCGGCATGGGCAGGGGACGCTCGGCGAAGACGATATTGTCGGCCACGTCGTGCGCGGCGATGGCGGTGAACTGGGCGAACGCCGCCCGCATCGCGCCCGGCTGCGCGTATTGCTTGGCGTAGTAGGCGCGGGTCGCCTCGTCGATCTTGGCCGGGTCGCCGGCGAACTCGTTCCAGAAGCGGTCCAGATAAATCCGTTCGCGCCCGGCGACCAACCGTTCGGCATCCTTGCCGGCGAAGTTGAAATGCCATAGCTGCGGGCTGAGCACGATCTGGTTCCAGGGCGCCACGCCCGGCACCGGCGCGTCCATCACCACCAGCTTGTCGACCTTGTCGGGATAGCTGGCCGCGTAGGCGTAGGCGACCATGGTGCCGATGTCGTGGCCGACCACGGCGGCGTGGTCCTGGCCCAGCGCCGTCACGACGGCGCGGATATCGCCGGCCTGCGATTTTTTATCGTAGCCGGCGGCGGCCCGGGACGAGCGGCCCATGCCGCGCAGATCGGGCACGATCACGGTGTGGATCTTGGCCAGTCGGGCCGCCAGCGGTCCCCACATGTCGCCGGTGTCGCCGAAGCCGTGGATCAGCACCACGGCCGGGCCGCTGCCGCCCGAGCGCACGAAGAGGGTGGCGCCGTCCTGCGCGGCGACGGTGCGGGTGGTGAAGCCGGGCACCGGCTCGGGCGCGGCGGCGAAAGCGGGCGCAGTGGTGATGACGAGAGCGAGGGTGAGGCCAAGGGCGGAGAGGGGGCGTTTCGAGGCGAGCGCGGTGCGCGTTTTCATGGTGGCTTCCCGGTGGTGGATGGTGGCAGGATTCGGCGAGACGTGGTGCGCATGAATAATAAGGCAAGTTTAAATATTTGTTAACTTCATATTGGGCGGTCCGGCGCAACGCGCTCGCCACAAACAACAACGCCGACCGGGGCCGGTCGGCGTGTGGAACGGCGGGCGCGCCGCGCCACCCCGGCGGTCGGGGCGGCGTCGATGGCGCCTTGCGGCGTCAAGCCTGCGCGAGCACCGCTTCGAGCTTGTCGAAGGAGCCGGTCCAGCCTTGCGTCATGCCGGCGCGCTCTTTGATGAAGGCGGCCAGCTCCTGCGCCGTGGCGGCGCCGGCCGCCTCCCAGGTGACCGTCACGCGCGTGCGGCGCGCTCCTTCGGCGTGAAATTGCACGGTGCTGCGCATGGTTTCCGGCCACACCGGCGCGCCCGGATGGCGCGCGATGTTTTCGTGCTCGTCGCAAAACTGCTGGGTATAGACCAGCCGGTCCGGGCTGCGGATTTCCTCGTAATGAACGCGCCCGTGCATGGTCATGCCGTGGCCCGTCATCGCGTAAAAGGTGCCGCCGCCGGCGCGGATGTCGGCCCGGATGAAGCGCGTCTCGAAACCGGTCGGCGCCAGCCAGTTGGCGATGTGGCGCGGATCGGTCCACATCGCGAACATCAGCGCCTGGGGTGCGTCGAAGCTGCGGTTGATGACGAAGATGTCGCGCGCCGACAGGTACTCGGCCAGCCGGTCCCAGGTGGCGTCGCCGCCGGCCTGCTTGATGAATTGGCGGGTTTGCGCCGCCGCCTCCGCGCTGGGCAAACGCATGCGCATAGCCATGTGGGTCTGGCCGTCGCGCTCGGCGAATTCGACCGTGACGCGGAACATGGGCGGGCGCTCGTCGTTGCCGCCGTGGTCGTACACCAGCCTGGCCAGCGGCACCACTTCCAGGTAAACCGTCTTGTTGGGGTAATCGGTGCCGTCCGGACCGTGCATGGTATAGACCCAGCCGCCGCCGGTGCGCAAGTCCTTGCTGTGGGTGGTCAGGGTGAAGCCGCGCGGGCCCCACCACCGCGCTACCTGGGCCGGGTCGGTCCAGGCGTCCCAGACGGCTTGGACGGGCGCGTCGTAGATACGCGCGATGTGGATTTCCTGCGGGATTTCCTGCGATTCGCTTGTCTCACTCATGTTCATCTCCTTGTGGTGCGGCGGGTGGGGTGACGGTTTTCAGGTAGGCGTCGAGGCGGTCGAAGCTTTCTTCCCAGAACACGCGGTAGGGTCGCATCCAGTCGGCCGCGTCCTTGAGCGCCTCGCCCTTGATTTTGCAAGAGCGCCATTGGGCCTTGCGCGTTTTGGTGATCAGGCCGGCCTTTTCGAGCACCTGGAGATGCTTGGTGACGGCCGGCAAGCTCATCTCGCCCAGAAACGGCCGGGCCAGGTCGGACACGTTCGCCTCGCCGGCCGACAGGCGCGCCAGCATGGCACGCCGGGTCGGGTCGGCGAGGGCGGAAAAAGTCTGGCTGAGCTGGTCTTGCATTGGCTAAACCCATCGTTTAATTAACTAATAGGTTTAATATAAGCCGGCGGCGCCGGGATGTCAAACGAGGGCCGCCGTACGCCGCTTAAATATTTATATAAGCGCTTATATAAATCCTGTTATGATGGCGACATGAAACAAGGACTCGGTACCCAATTGCGCCATTTGATCGAATTGCTGGACGGCGCGGTCCAGCAAGCCTACGTGGACGCCGGCCTGGCCTACCGGCCGCGCTACACCCCGGTGATGCGGGCGCTGGCGCTGCGGGGCAGCGCGACCGTCGGCCAGTTGGCCGAATGGGCGGGCATCACGCAGCCGGCGGCCACCCAAACGGTGGCGCTGATGAAGAAAGAAGGCTTGCTGCTGGTGGCCGCCGGCGGCGAGGACGGGCGGCAGCGGGTGGTGCGCCTGAGCGGACAGGGCGAGGCGATGCTGCCGCGTCTCCAAGCCTGCTGGCAAGCCACCGGGCGCGCGGCCGACAGCCTGGACGCGGACCTGGCATTTCCCTTGTCGGCTTGCCTGGCGCAAGCCATCGCCGCGCTGGAGCGGCGCTCCTTCGGCCAGCGCATCGGCGAGGCCGGCGCACCGCCCATCGAATAACACCAACCACTACGGGAACACAATGGAAACCACACTGACTATGCCAAGCAAACCGGCCGGCCTAGCGGCGCGCTTGATGACCACCCCTTTGATGCGTATCGTGCTCGGCATTGTGCTCACTTTCGGCGCCATCCCGTTCGTCATGATCCTGGCCTCCAAGCTGGTGGCCAAGCCTCACCGCCTGGTGTGGCCGCAATTGCTGGCCGCCGTGCTGGTCTGGTTCGGCTATCGCCTGTATGTGCGCCGCATCGAAAAGCGCCAACCGACCGAGCTGGCCACGCGCGGCATGGCGCGCGAGCTGGGCGGCGGCTTGTCGCTCGGGGCCGGGCTGCTGGCGCTCACGTTCGCGGTGCTGGCGGCGCTGGGCGCCTACCACGTCGACGGGATCAACGCCGTCGGCCCGATGATCCTGGCGCCGCTGGCCGAACTGGCGCTGGTCGCCATGGCCGAGGAGATGGTGTTTCGCGGCGTGATTTTCGGCGTCGTCGAGCGGGCGCTGGGCGCCAGGGTGGCCATCCCGATCTCGGCGTTGCTGTTCGGCGCGGCCCACCTGCCCAACGAGGGCGTGTCGCTGATGGCTTTCGCCGTGCTCGCCGCTTACGGCGTGTTGCAGGCCGCGCTATACATGAAGACGCGCCGCTTGTGGGTGTGCATGGGTACCCACATCGCGTGGAACTATGGCCTCGGCCAAGTGTTTTCGTCGACCGTGTCGGGCCACGCCGCCAGCGACGGCTTGCTGCGCGGACGGCTGGCCGGCGATGCCTGGCTGACCGGCGGCGGGTTCGGGGTGGAAGCGTCCTTGATCGCCCTGGTGCTGATCGGCGCCGCCGCCGCGTTCTGGCTGCGAGCGGCCTTCGCCGTCAAGACCGAGTAGGCGCGCCGGCTTCCGATTCGCCATGCCTAGCGCACTATTGCGCGAACCTTCCCACCGCGCCGGTGAAAAAGCGGATGATGGCGGTGTTGAATCGCTGACGAAGCGGGAGAATGACGATGGCCACAAGCACACGCCGAGCCGGACCCACGCTGCGCCTGATCCTGGGCGACCAGCTCGATCCCCGCCATCGCTGGTTCGGCGAGACCGACGCCGCCACCATGTATGTCATGATGGAAGTGCGGCAAGAAACCGATTATGTGCTCCATCACGCGCAAAAAATCCTGGCGATTTTCGCGGCGATGCGCGATCTGGCGCGCCAACTGCGCCAGCGCGGTCACCGGGTGCATTATCTCGCCATCGACGACCCGTCCAATAAACAGTCGATTCCCGACAATATCGACGCCCTGACGGCGCTGTACCAGGCGGCCGTGTTTGAATATCAGGCGCCGGATGAATGGCGGCTCGATGAACAGTTGTATCGGCATGGACGGGGCGCGCCGATTCCCTGGATCATGGTCGACAGCGACCATTTTTATACCACGCGCGAACGGGTGGCCGACATTTTCGGCGCGCGAAAACAATGGCTGATGGAGTTTTTCTACCGCCAGCTGCGAGTGGAGCACCAGGTATTGATGGCGGACGCGACAACCCCGCTCGGCGGCCAGTGGAATTATGATCACGACAACCGCAAACCCTGGCGCGGCACGCCCGCCGAGCCGCCCGATGCGCGCACCGCGCATGACCATTCCGGCTTGTGGAAAACGATCGTGGAGGCGGGCGTGAACAGCTTCGGCGCGCCCCGGGCGGACCAATCCGCCTGGCCCCTGAACCGGGACGAGGCCTTGCATCAATTGGACGCGTTCGTGCGCCACGCCTTGCCGCATTTCGGCGATTTTCAAGACGCCATGAGCGGCGCGGCGTGGCGCTTGTTTCATTCGCTGCTGTCGTTCGCGCTGAACGTCAAAATGTTGAACCCGCGCGAAGTCGTGGCCCGGGCCGAGGCGGCCTATCACGCGGGCGACGCGCCGCTGGCCGCCGTGGAAGGTTTTATCCGGCAAATCCTGGGTTGGCGCGAATATGTGCGCGGGGTGTATTGGGCCAACATGCCCGGCTACGCCGAAAAGAATTTTTTCAAGCATACGCGCCCGCTGCCGCGCTGGTTTTGGGACGGCCGCACCAAGATGCGTTGCGTTTCGCAGGCGATCACGCAATCGCTGGAGCGGGCGCACGCGCACCATATTCAGCGCTTGATGGTGATCGGTAATTTCGCGCTGCTGGCCGGCCTCGATCCGGCCCCCGTGCACCGCTGGTATTTAGGAATCTACATCGATGCGTTCGAATGGGTGGAACTGCCCAACACGCTCGGCATGAGCCAGTTCGCCGACGGCGGCTTGTTGGCCACCAAACCGTACGTCTCCAGCGCCGCCTATATCGACCGGATGAGCGATTATTGCAAGGGCTGCCACTACGATAAAAAAGCCCGTGTCGGCGAACGCGCCTGTCCCTACAACGCGCTGTATTGGGATTTTTTTCATCGCAACGCGGCGAGCTTGTCGAACCATCCCCGCATTGGCATGGTGTACCGGCAATTGGAAAAAATGGATGCGGAAACGATCGCGGCGTTTCAACAGCAAGCGCGCACGATGTTGGCCGATCTGGATAGCTTGTGAGCTTGTGAATATCGGAAGCGGTGGCTTTCCTGGAGCGCATCGGCGACGCGATTCGTTTGCTCGGCCTGGACGCGGCCCGCCTGGCCGAGCTGGAAGCCGGCGCCCGCTTGCGCTGGATGGGCGGCGAGAAGCCGCGCGCCCTCGGCCAAGCTGGCCGAGCTGACCGGCATGTTGGAGGCGTTGCTGGAGGAGGGCAGGAAATCCTGGTGTTTTCTCAGTCACCGGCATGCTGGCGCTGATCGAGGATGAATTGCGCGCGCGCGATATCGCCTATGCCTTGCTCACCGGCGAAACCCGGGACCGCGCCGCCCAAGTGGCGTCCTTCCAAAGCGGCAAGGTGCCGGTATTTCTGATCAGTTTGAAGGCCGGTGGCGTCGGCGGCCGACACCGTGGTCCATTACGATCCGTGGCGGAATCCGGCGGTGGAAAATCAAGCCACCGACCGCGCCCGGCACATCGGCCAGGACAAGCCGGTTTTCGTCTACAAGCTCATCGCCAAGACCACGCTGGAAGAAAAAATCCAGGAGATGCGGCGGGGCAAAGCCGCGCTGGCCGCCGCCGTGCTCGGCGACGACGCGGCCTAGGGCGCGCACATTACGCAAGACGATTTGACGGCGATTTTCGCGCCGCTCGCTTAGGTGGCGCCGGCCGGCGTCAAAGGCCGCGTGTCTTCCTGCGGGCCGGCCGACCGCAGGAAGATCGATTCAAGGCCGTGGCTTGGCCGCTCGATTTGCCTACCATTCGCCGCGCCGGTGGTCCGATACCCATCGGTACATACCCAGGATATTCAGGGTTTTCATTGTGCCGAACGCCGTCCAATGCTGTACTTGGTCGCTGAAGGTCACCGCGCGGTAAAGCTGATCCCATGGCTGACCCGCGCGCACCAAATCGAGCACTTGTTGGTGTAGGTCGATCAAATAAGCGCGCAAGGCCGCTTCGTCGTTCTTGGTCGCCGGCCAATAATGGCCGACGTCGATCACTTCCACATCCTGCTTGAGCACCCAGTCCAGGGTTTCTATCCAGCCTGGATAATAAAAGTCGAGCAAATCGTTGTAAGGCATCGTCTTGCTTTCACACACGTCGGTGCATTGCAGCGCCTTGTATTTCGGGAAAAGCACCATGGTCATGCTGTCCGAGTGGCTGGGCGCCACGCGATGGAGCAGTACCGTTTCGCCGCCCAGGGTGATGCGCATGTCGGTATCGAAGACTTTGTCGGGCAAGGCGGTTGGCAGTTTTTCGCCGACGATCGGCTCGAGCGCCCGTTCATTGGCCACCACGATCGCGCCATCTTGTTGGAATACTTGTCCGCCGCTGATATGGTCGGTATGCGCGTGGGTGTAGATCAGGTACTTCACCGATACGTGGAAGCGATGCTTGATTTCGTCACGCAGCCAAGTGGCGGTGCAAGTCATGGCCGGGTCGATCACCAGCGCACCCTCCTTGGTGATCAGTACCAGGCCGCTATGCACCGCCAAGCCCGCGCCGGTGGTGTGCCGGTAAAGATTGTCCTTGACTTGAACCAAGTCGCGCGGATTGTCCGGGCATGGCTCGGCGGTGAAATCCTTGAGTGTGGGACGGTTGGCGTAAGGCGACAAGTCGACCGGCACGCCGTTATCGCCTGCCGTGGCGAAGTGACAAGGGAGGCAGGCGGCCGCGATGGCCATGATCCTGAGGATGCTCTGCATAGGTAGCTCCAGCTGATGTATGGATGAATAAGAAGGACGGGCCGTCGGCGAACGCGGTTTTTCGGGGAGCGCGGCCGTGGTCGGGCGCCATTGTACGGTTGCGGATTGATCTGTAAAAAGGATAAAATTCAGATGGAGTCTATCTTGAAAGAAGATTATGTTGGAGTCGCTCAGTTTGGATCAGTTGCGCGTGTTTATCGCCGTCGCCGATCACGGCAGCTTCTCGGCCGCGTCGCGCCAATTGCGCCGCGCGCAGTCGGCGATGAGCAATGCCATCGTGAATTTGGAAAGCGCGCTGGGCGTGAGCTTATTCGACCGCAGCGGCTGGAAACCGCAATTGACCGCGAGCGGGCAGGCGCTGCTGATTGATGCGCGCGCCGTGCTCGCGCGTGCGGATCAATTCAAGGCGCGCGCCCAGGAAATCGCGCAGGGGCTGGAGGCGGAAGTGTCGCTGGTGGTCGATATCATGTATCCGATGGCGCAATTGGTGCGCCTGGTGGCGAGTTTTCGGCAGACCTTTCCCAGGGTGGCGCTGCGGCTATGCACCGAGGTCTTGGGCGGTGTGCCGGAAAAGGTGCTCTCCGGCGAATATGACTTGGGCATCCAAGGCTCGCTACCCGATATCGCGCCCGGCTTGGTCAGCCATGTATTGCAGCAGATCGCGCTGGTCCCGGTCGCCGCGGGAAGCCATCCGCTCAGCGGCCAGCGCGCCATCTCGCAAACCGCCTTGCGCGAGCAGACTCAGATCGTTCTCACCGATCACAGGAAACGTACCCTGGGGCGCTTGTATTCGGTGGTGAGCGATCAGCGTATTCTGACGGCGGACCTGGGCTCGAAGCGGGCCATGTTGCAAGCCGGGCTGGGTTGGGGTTATATGCCGCGCGAGATGGTGGCGGAAGACTTGGAACATGCGCGGCTGGTCGAGCTGAATCTGGCCGAACGTGATCCGCGCACGCTGAGCATGCCGCTGCATCTCATTTATTGTGCCAAGCTTCCGCTCGGCCCGGCCAGAAAGTGGCTGGTGGAGATACTCAAGCAAGCATAAAACGGCGCTGTGCGATCTATTTTCGTGCAAGCGGTGACCCGCAAAGGCGCGGGCGTGTGTTTGTGAATGCGCTTGCTTAACAGGTGTCAGAGTGCCAGAGCGTCGATTGGCGTGAGCAGAAATTATCGGGAACGTAGAGTGCGGAACTGACAACAAAAACGCCACCCGAAGGTGGCGTTTTTGTTTGTTCTTGGTGGCCCGGGGCGGAATCGAACCACCGACACAAGGATTTTCAATCCTCTGCTCTACCGACTGAGCTAC
>JAYVUV010000451.1:0-7578 GCA_043787615.1 Janthinobacterium sp.
CTTGACGAACACCATGGCCGGCATGTTTTCCAGGATCGAGGTGAGCAGGCGGCGCGATTCGCTCAGCGCCAGTTCGGTTTGCTTGCGCGCGCTGATGTCGCGCACGGTGGCCTGCATGATGCCGTGGCCGCCGATGTCGAGGCGGCTGAGCAGCACGTCGGCGTGAAACTCGCTGCCGTCCACCCGCTGGTGCAACCACTCGAAGACGTGGCCGCCTTGTTCCAGCGCAAGGCGCATCATGGTTTGCGCCTTGTCGGCGGAGCGCTGACCATCGGGCTGGAATTCGGGCGAGCAAGTGGCCGGTGACATATTGGTCAATTGCTCGATGTCGCGGCAGCCGAACAGCTTGGCGGCCGCTTGATTGGCGCCCACGAAGCCGGCGCCCAGGGTGGTGAGCATGTGGGCGTCGTGGGACGATTCGTAGAGCACGCGGAAGTATTCCTCGTTGTCGCGCAGGCGCGCCTCGAGCCGCTTTTGGTCGCTCACGTCGAGCAGCATGCCGGTCAAGCCGATCACGCGCCGGTCCTGGTCGAACACGGGATAATAACTGGCGCTCAGGTGGCGCACTTCGCGCGGCGACGCCGGCACGGAGCCGGACAGCGCCAGATTGATCACCGGCAGGCCGCTATCGTAAGCCTGGCGGCAAGCCTGGTCGATGGCCAAGCCTATTTCGCCCAGCAACTCGCTCATGCGCCGCCCCAGTTGTTCCTCGGCCGGGCGGGCCGCCAGCTCGGCCAGGTAGGGGTTGACCATTTGCAGGCGCAAATCCTGGTCCAGCAGGCACAGGCCGACCGGCGCGTTGGCGTACACGATTTCAAGCAAGCCGTTCGATTTTTCCAGTTGCACGGTGCGCTCGGTGACCAGGGTTTGCATTTCGCGCCGGTGTTTTTGGATGCGCTCGGCCATGTCGGCGAAGGCGCTGACCACTTCCTGCGCTTCGCGGAAAGTGGCCACGGGCATGCGCAGCGGCAGATCGGCGGCCAGTTGGCGGGCCGGCACCGTCAGCTCGCTGATCGAGCCGCTCAGCCGGCCGCCTAAGCGCCAGGCCAGGGCGAAGCCGGCCAGCAATAGCACGGCCAGGGCGGCCGAAATGGCGGCCACCGAACCGAGCAATTCATGCAGGATGGTGTCGCGCGGCACGCCGATGATCACCGACCAACCGGTATGGGGCGAGCGGATGTAACTGGCGGTGACGGGCACGCCGTCGCGCGTGACGGTGTCGAAACTGCCTTCCATGCCGGAGCGCAAGCGCAGCAGCAACTCGTCCGGCACCGGCTTGCCGACGAATTGCTCGGCCCGGTGGGAGCGCGCCACGATCACGCCCTTGGCGTCGATGAAACTGGCCAGCAGATAGGATGGCAGTTGTTGTTCCACCAGCAGCCGGGTCAGGCGGGCCGGCACGAAAGCGGTGCCCAGGCTGTAAATGGTGCGGCCGTCGCGCTGGACCGGCACGTCCACGCTGAGCACGTTTTGGCGCAGCACCCGGCCGTAGAACAAATCGGAAATGACGGTTTGCCCCTTCTCGAACACGGGGCCGAGCTGCGCATGATTGGCGCGCGGCGGCAGCGCCTGGCCATACGGCACTTTGGTGTTGAGCAACTGTTTGCCGTCGCGGTCGCTCAAGATGACGGTGGCGTCCTTGTCCTGGGGGCGCAGCATGGCGCCGGCCTGGGCGTAAAAAGCGGCCATGTCGCCTTGCAGCAGGTAGGGTGACATGGCCAGCACGCGCACCGCCATCTCGCTGTTGCCCAGGTCGCGGTCGAGCGCGGCCGACAGCGCGCGCGCGGTGTGCAGCGCGTTCAGGGCGATCTGGGCGCGCTCGCGCTGATAGAAATGCTGCACCAGGGCGGCGAAGCCGATCGCGCTGGGCAGGGCGCACACCAGCACCAGCATGGCAATCCGGGACCGTATCGACGGCAGGGTGAAACCTGAGACCTCGCGCACTGCGTAACCCCCTGGTTGAGGCCGGCTTGCTGTAGCCGGCCGCGCATCAATAGTAAAGGTGGCAGCTTGATAGTAGCCGAGCCGGGTATTTCGTCAAAGCACTGTTTTCGCCGCCGAACCCGGCGTGCGGCGTGGCGGCAACGGCGCCGCCACGGTCCGGGCCGGCCAGCCAGGAGCGGGCGCGGCGGCCGCCGATTTTTCGCTCAAGCACTGTAGCGTGCAAGTGCAAATTTGGCAATAGTTTTGTGCGCCGGCCCGGCCGGGAGGCTCAGCCGCGCGCGACCGGTGGCGCCAAGTCCTCGCCCGCGGCGCCGTGGCGCGCCAATTCGAGTTTGGCGATCGCGTTGCGGTGCACCTCGTCCGGGCCGTCGGCCAGGCGCAAGGTGCGGTTGCCGGCCCATTGCGCGGCCAGCGGAAAGTCGTCCGACACGCCGGCCGCGCCGTGGGCCTGGATCGACCAGTCCAGCACTTGTTGGGCCACATTGGGCGCGAGCACCTTGATCATGGCGATTTCGGCCTGGGCGTGCTTGTTGCCCACCGTATCCATCAAGGCCGCCGTCTTGAGCGTGAGCAGGCGCGCGGTGTCGATCCCGATGCGCGACTCGGCGATCCGCTCGCGCCACACGCCTTGTTCGGCGATTTTCTTGCCGAAGGCGGTGCGCTGGTTCAAGCGCCGGCACATCAATTCCAGGGCCCGCTCGGCCACCCCGATGGCGCGCATGCAGTGGTGGATGCGGCCCGGCCCCAGCCGGCCCTGGGCGATCTCGAAACCGCGTCCCTCGCCCAGCAGCAAATTGGCGGCCGGTACCCGCACCCGCTCGAAGCGGATTTCGCAGTGGCCGTGCGGGGCGTCGTCGTAGCCGAACACCGGCAGCGGGCGCACGATGGTGATGCCGGGCGTGTCGGCCGGCACCAGCAGCATCGATTGCTGCACATGGCGGGCGGCGCCGAAGTCGGTCTTGCCCATCACGATGAAAATCTTGCAGCGCGGGTCGCCCGCGCCCGAGATCCACCACTTGTGACCGTCGATCACATACTCGTCGCCGTCGCGTTCGATGCGGGTGGCGATATTGGTGGCGTCCGACGAGGCCACGCCCGGCTCGGTCATGGCGAAGGCCGAGCGGATTTCGCCACGCAAGAGCGGTTCGAGCCAGTCGCGCTTGTGCTGCTCGCTGCCGTAGCGTTCGATGGTTTCCATATTGCCGGTGTCGGGCGCGGCGCAATTGAACACTTCCGGCGCCCAGCCCACCCGGCCCATGATTTCGCACAGGGGCGCGTAATCGAGATTGGACAAGCCCTCGGGCGCGCGCGCCGAGCGCGGCAGAAACAAATTCCACAGCCCCTGCTCGCGCGCCAGCGGTTTCAAGCGCTCGATCAGGCGGGTCGGTATCCAGCGGTTGCCGTGCTCGGTGCCGTTGCGGTCCACTTCCTGCTTGAAAGCCGTTTCGTTGGGATAGATGTGCTGGTCCATAAAGGCCAGCAAGCTCGCCTGCAAGTCTTTGCAGCGTTCCGAATAATCGAAATTCATGGTGTCTCCTCCGGGATGTTTACAGTGCTTTTCCGCTGGCGTAAGCCCAGCCCATGTCGGCCATGCCGCGCGCCAGCTTGCCCGATTCGAGCGCCTGGGCGCTGGCGGCGGTGCCGTCCACATAGCGTTTCATGATGCCTTGCATGATGCTGGCCAGGCGGAACATATTAAAGGCGAGGTAAAAGTTGAAGTCTTCCAGGCGGATGGTCTTGCCGGTGCGCTCGGCGTAACGGCGGATGTATTCTTGCTGCGAGGGGATGCCTAGCGCCGGCAGGTCCAAGCCGGCGATGCCGCGAAACCGGCCCGGCTCGATATGCCAGCTCATGCAGTGGTAGGAAAAATCGGCGAAGGGGTGGCCCAGGGTCGACAGCTCCCAGTCCAGCACGGCCAGGATGCGCGGCTCGCTGGGGTGGAAGATGATGTTGTCCAGGCGGAAGTCGCCATGCACGATGCTGGTGTCGTCGCCGGGCGGAATATGGCCGGGCAGCCATGCCATCAGCTGTTCCATGGACGCGATGGTTTCCGTGGCCGAAGCCTGGTATTGCTTGCTCCAGCGTTCGATCTGACGCGCGAAATAATTGCCCGGCTTGCCGAAGTCGGCCAAGCCCAGGACGGTGTAATCGATGCCGTGCAGCAGCGCGATGACCCGGTTCAACTCGTCGTAGATGGCGCCGCGCTCGGCCGGCGTCATGCCGGGCAGCGACTGGTCCCACAGCACCCGGCCTTCGACGAATTCCATGATGTAGAAAGCGCGCCCGATCACGCCCTCGTCGACGCACAGCGCGTACTGGCGGGCGGCCGGAAAACCGGCCTTTTGCAAGGCGTCCATGACGCGAAATTCGCGCTCGATGGCGTGGGCCGAGGGTAGCAGCTTGGCGGCTGGCCCCGGTTTGGTGCGCAACACATAATGCCGGTCGATCCCGTCCGGGCCGGCGAGCGTGAGCTTGAAGGTGGGGTTGGACTGGCCACCCTTGAACTGCTCGACCCGCAACGGCACCAGCGGATCGGCAGGGTAAGCCTCGACATGCGCGCGCAAATAAGCGGCCAGCGCCGCCACGTCGAATTTCTGGCGTTCGGACACCGGTTTGGTGCCCATGAATTCCTCGTACATCGTCTCCTCCTGTTTTTATTCGGCGGCGATGTCGCGCGCGCCGCGCCGCCTATTTTAGCCGATGAATAAAACGACCGTGCTATTGATTTTGATGCAATTCGCGGGGCCGATGCCGATCATTCGGCATGGAACTTTATATTGCTTTTGGTCACACATTTGTACGCAAGACAATCTCGTCAAGCGCTACACGTCACGAGCCGTCACCATGCCCACCTCCAGCCCGACCTTATCCGATCCACCCCGTCCGGCGCACACGGCGGGGCGCGCCGGATCGCACGACGCGCCGGCCTGGTATCGCCAGCGGCCGCTGCTGCAAGCGGCCCAGCAAAATTTTCTCGCTTTCATGGACGACGCCAGGGAACGGGTGGACGCCATCGTGGCCGAAGCCGGGCACTGGTCGGGTGCCATCGACCTCGAACGCAGCCCGGAATTCATCGCCACGAAGGCGCGTTATATCGAGGCGGCGGTGGCGGCGGCCGGCGACCCGTCCGAGCGCGTCGCGCGCTTGAAAAACGTGGACGCCGTGGCCCGCGCGTCGGTGCGCGATCCGGTCGAAGCTTTGCGCGAAAAGCGCTTCTTCGAATTGAGCGCCGCGCTCAGGGACGCGGCGCGCCACCCGCACGGCGCCGCGTACTGGCCGGCGAAAGTGCTGTTGCATGGCTTGAACCAGGCCAGCGGACCGTTTTTGTCGCATCGGCTGGCGCAGCTGGAGCCGGACGCCATCGTGCGCCTGCTCGACGGCTTGGCGCAGGGGCCGCGGGCATATCTGTGCAACGACCCCGACGTGGGCGCCGGCCAGTTGCGTTTGCGCCTGTTCGGCGCCATGCCGCCGGCCTATTCGCAGGGTTTGTCGCGCGCGTTCCAGGCCAGGCTGCGACAGCACGGCGACCTGGCCGCGCAAGCGATCCTGACCTTGATGAACCAGCCGCTGGCCGCGCCGTATCCGCTGGTGCTGGACGGCATCGGCGCTGTCATCGCCTGCAATTTGGCGACCTGGAAACGTGCTATCCCGTTGGCCGATGGCGGCCAACTCGCGCCCGACATGGACCCGGCGGCGCTGGCCGCGCTGCTGGCGCGGGTGGAGCAATATATTGCGGCGGCGCGCGAGGCGCTGCGCGAGTGCCGCCGGCAAAACGCGATCCCGGCGCACTTTTCCGCCGACGTGCGGGCCGGCGCGCTGGAATGGGGGCGCCAGATCGTGGCCGGCATGCGAGCGTACGACGACTCGGCCGAGGTACGACTGGCGGCGGCCCACTTCAAGCTGGTGCTCGCGCACAAAAAGGAAGCGCTGTGCCTGGCCATCGACGCGCAGTATCCGGTGCTGGAAACCGGGCAAGTCTTGGCGCGGGCGGAACGCGCGTTCGCGCTGGAACGCCAGCCCGCCTTGCTGGCCGAGATCGCACAACAATATACGCGGCGCTACCTGTCCGGCCGCCTGCCCAGGCAGCTGCAAGCGTTCGCCGACGCGGCGCCCGACGCGCTCGGCCCGAAAAAGATTTGCCTGAGCCATCCGGCCGGCGGCGCGCGCGGCATGCGCGCGCGCAGCGGCGCCAAGGATGTGTCGGTCAACGCACTGGGCCAGATCGAACTGGCGTTTTTGGGCCTGCATAACCCGGCCTACTTCGCCGACATCGCCTTCATCGAGCGCGATGGCGAGGAAGAATATTTCCGGATTCGGGAAGTGACGCGCCCGGATACCCATCCGGAGGGCGACTTGCTCACGGTGATCGCGGGCGCCCGCACGGCGGCCGGGGAACCTTGCGTGAGCATCGTGTGCGCGGCCGGTGCGCGCACCGACGTGCCTTTCGGTTAAGTTGGCTCAAGCGGCTTTGTTCACTTCGCGCAGGCGATAGGCGTCGCGGATGCCGGCCGCCATCGCCAGGCAGGCGGCGCTGGCGCCGCTGCCGGGCAAATACAGATTGATGGCGTAGTCGGGCAGGGCCGGCAGGCCGGCGCTGGAATCGAGAATGTCCAGGTCGGCCGGCACGGTCGAGGCCAGCCAAGCGGTGACCGCCAAATCGGTGCGCACGATGGCGCTGGTGGCCTCGATGCTGGCATTGTCGAACAACACGCGCCACGCGATGCCATGCTGCTCCAGCGCGTCGAAAATGGCGTCGCGAAAGACGCAAGTTTCCGACACCAGGCAAATCGGCAGCGGCCGCTTGGCGTGGGCGATGCCGGCGCGCTGCGTCACCCACACCAGGCGCTCGGCCGATAGCCTTTCGCCGCCGCTCGGCCCCAGCACCTCTTCCACCAGCGCCAGATCGATCTTGCCGGCGGCCAAAGCTTCGGCCAATTCCGGCGAGGAAGCCGAAGTGAGAGAGATATCCACGTTCGGATAGGCTTGCGCGTACGCGCGCAAGATGGGCGGCAAGTGGGTGCCGAGCAAGTCGTAGGGAATGCCCAGCCTTACCTGGCCGCTGATTTCGGGCGCGCGCATGTCGGCCCAGATTTCATCGTTCAACGCCACCATTTTTTTGGCCTTGCCCAGCAGCCGGCGGCCCTCGGGCGTCAAGCGCACGCCCTGCCGGCCGCGTTCGAGCACGGTCAGGCCGAACGCTTCTTCCAGGCGCTTGATTTGCTGGCTCACGGCGCCTTGCGTCATGTGCAAGCGGTTGGCGGCCACCGTCATGCTTTCGGACTCGACCACGTGGATGAAGGTTCTCAGCAGACTGATGTCCAGATTGCGGGCCATGGCTGTCCATTAAGGTTTCTAATGGAAAGCATTGTATCTATTCGATAGCGCGCCGGTCAATCAAGCGTTACGCTGGTTGCTCTTTTTCAAGGAGCGCAACATGGTCCCACCGGGCATCAACTTCGCCGCCGCGCTGGAAGCGGTCACCGAATACTGGACACCGCGCGTGATCGGGCGGGTCAACGATCAATACATCAAGGTCGCCAAGGTCAAAGGCGAGCTGGCTTGGCACGATCACGCCGAGGAAGACGAGCTGTTCCTGGTCGTGTACGGCTCGCTGACGATCCAGTTCGAGGACGG
>JAYVUV010000452.1:0-3284 GCA_043787615.1 Janthinobacterium sp.
GGTGGCAAAGCTGTCGTGCACGATCTGGAAGCGCCGATCGTCGATGGTGTCGGCCGTGGCAATGGCCATCGGGTCCTTATCGAAGGCGAGCAGGCGCGCCCCGGCACCCAGGCGCGACAGAATCAGGCGGCTATGGCCGCCGCGCCCGAAAGTGCCGTCAATGTAAATGCCGTCGGCGCGCGGGCCGGCCAGATCGAGCGCGTCGACCGCTTCGTCCAGCAGCACCGTACGATGCTGAAATTGCGGCATCGATAATGGGGTCATCACAGCCTTAAAATGAAAAATTGGAAAGCACATCGGGGGTGCCGGCATCGATCGCCTGCTGTTCTTTTTCAGCCAGGCTGGCCGCATCCCAGATTTCAAAATGGCTGCCCATGCCGATCATCATCACTTCGCGCGACAGGCCGGCCGTCTGGCGCAACTCGGGCGAGATCAGGACCCGTCCGGCCGAGTCGAGCTCGACATCGCAGGCGTTGCCGAGGAAGATGCGTTGCCAGGCCCGGGCCGACATGGGCCAGGCGGCGATCTGCTCGCGGTGGTTTTCCCACACGGGCCGCGGAAAAAACAACAGGCAGCCGTCCGGGTGTTTGGTCAAGGTCAGGCGGCCTTCGCATTGGATCGAGAGCGCGTCACGGTGCTTGGCGGGAATAGACATCCTGCCCTTGGCATCGAGATTGATCGCTGAGGCGCCTTGAAACACGGAAGACCTTTTTTAACCTGAGTATGAGTAAGGGGAGAGAGCGTAGCGTGAATCTGGTCAAATTTCCCACAAAAACACACTTTTTTACACAGTTGCCCACTTTAGAGTAAGCAATCAGGGTGGTCAAGCGCTTTCGGTCTGGCGAAAGCGCGATTTTATTAATGAAATGAAGGACTTAGCGCCGTTACTTGAAAAAGTGCTCAATTAAAATATATCGAGGAATTAGACACTTATGCGTGACACTGCATGTGCTACTTCACTTCCACACATGTGTTTGCCGCCCGATCGGCGCGCAGCCGGGGCGGCAACAGACATTAAAAAAATTACATTGATTGTGAAAAAATAACAAGTTCGTCGCGGCGATGCGACGGTTTATGGGGGAAAGTGTCGGCGCGCGGGCGGCGGGAACGCGCGCAACGGGACCGGTCAGGCGGCCGCGCGCGCCATCGGCGGGCCGGGGTGGGCGCCTGGGCGCCGAAGAATTAAGTGAAGCAAGCCGATAGGCCGGATTTTGTTACGGCGCGCCCTCTCGCAAGGTCGCGCTATGACAGCCATTCCTCTAGGCGCCGAATTACTCCGGCGCTCAAGCTTCCTACCCGCACGCTCCGCGAGCAGCATCATCGCGTGCCTATTTGGAATTGCACCGAGTGGAGGTTACCGCGTTTCACCGTAACTAAATACGCTCGTCTCTGTGGCCCTATTCCTCGCCTTATACTCCCCGGCTCGCGCCGGTCGGCTTTCGGCGGACGGCCGTTAACCGTCACCCCGCTCTATGGAGTCCGGACCTTCCTCCCGCCCGCGCATCGCTGCGCCGGCCAGCGGCTGTCTGGCTTGCTTCACCCGCATTGTACCGCGCCGCGGCCCGGGGCGGCAAACGACGCGCGCGCCGGCCGGCCAAATCTGAAATTCGGTGTCGCCATTAGACAAGCGGCGCCAAAACAGCTCGCTTAGAATGGCAGGGTCTTTTCGCCCGATCCACTACCAAAGCTCCCATGACCTCTTCCTCCCGCACCGGCGGCCAGATTCTGGTCGACGCCCTGCAAGTCCACGGTGTCGACACCGCCTTCGGCGTGCCCGGCGAAAGCTATCTCGACGTGCTCGACGCGCTGCACGATTCGGGCATCCGCTTCATCATCAACCGCCAGGAAGGCGGCGCCGCCTTCATGGCCGAAGCCTACGGCAAACTGACCGGCCAACCCGGCATCTGCTTCGTCACGCGCGGCCCGGGCGCCACCAACGCCGCCATCGGGGTGCACACGGCGTATCAGGATTCGACCCCGCTGATCCTGTTCATCGGTCAGGTCGGCAACGACTTCACCGACCGCGAGGCGTTCCAGGAGATCGACTACCGGCGCATGTACGGCCAGATGGCCAAATGGGTGGCGCAGATCGACCGCGCCGACCGGATTCCCGAATACCTGGCGCGTGCCTTCCAGGTCGCCACCAGCGGCCGGCCCGGACCGGTGGTGCTGGCCCTGCCGGAAGACATGCTGGTCTCGCGCGCCAGCGTGGCCGACACCGCGCCCTACCGGCCGGTGCAGGGTTCGCCCTCGGCCGCGCAAATCGCGCAATTGCGCGCCCTGCTGGCATCGGCCGAGCGGCCCCTGGTCCTGCTGGGCGGCGCCACCTGGAACGCGGCCGCCTGCGCCGACCTGCGCCGCTTCGCCGAGGCTAACGCGCTGCCGGTGGCCTGCGCCTTCCGCTTCCAGGATTTGCTCGACAATACCCACCCTAACTACGTGGGCGACGTCGGCATCGGCATCAACCCGGCGCTGGCCGCGCGCGTCAAACAAGCCGACCTGCTGATCGCCCTCGGCCCCCGCCTGGGCGAGATGACCACCGGCGGCTACACCCTGCTCAGCGCCCCGGTGCCGCGACAGCGCCTGGTCCACTTCCATCCCGACCCCGATGAACTGGGCAGCGTGTACCAGGCCGAGTTGATGATCAACAGCGGCATGCCGCAGGCGGCCGCGATGCTGGCGGCGATGGAGCCGGTGGACGCCGGCGCCTGGCGCCACACGGCGGCCGAGGCCAGGGTCGAGCTGGCGCGCTTCCAAGAGCGGCCGCCCGTGTTCCGCGACGGCGCCGCGCCGCTCGACCTGTGGCAGGTGGTGCAGACCATCATGGCGCAGGTGCCGGCCGACACCATCATCACCAACGGCGCCGGCAATTACGCCTCCTGGGCGCACCGCTTCTACCGCTACCGCGGCCTGCGCACGCAACTGGCGCCGACCAACGGCGCCATGGGTTACGGCGTGCCGGCCGGGGTGGCGGCCAAGGTCGTGCACCCCGAGCGCACCGTGATCACCTTCGCCGGCGACGGCGAATACATGATGAACGGACAGGAGCTGGCCACCGCCGTGCAGTACGGGGCGGGACTGGTGGTGATCGTGTTTAATAATCAGATGTTCGGCACCATCCGCATGCACCAGGAGCGCGACTACCCGGGCCGGGTGTCCGGCACCACCTTGCACAATCCGGATTTCGCGGCGCTGGCGCGGGCTTACGGCGCCCACGGCGAAGTGGTCGACACCAGCGCCCAATTCGGCCCGGCCCTGGCGCGCGCGCTGGCGCACGCGCGCGA
>JAYVUV010000453.1:0-8011 GCA_043787615.1 Janthinobacterium sp.
CGCCCACCGGGATCGGCAAGACGGTCGGCACCCTGTTCCCGCTGCTCAAGGCCGGCGCCGAACATGGCTTGGACAAGATATTTTTCCTCGCCGCCAAAACCTCGGGGCGCCGTCTGGCGCTCGACGCCTGTGCCCTGCTGCGCGGCGGCCCGTCCGGCCTGCCGCTGCGGGTACTGGAATTGAGCGCCAAGACCAGCGCCTGCGAGCATCCCGACAAGGCTTGCCACGGCCAGTCGTGTCCACTGGCGCGCGGCTTTTACGACCGCCTGCCGGCCGCGCGCGCCGCCGCCCTGCTGGCGCCGCTGTTGGACAAGGCCGCCCTGCGCGAAGTGGCGCTGGCCCATCAAGTGTGTCCGTATTACCTGGCGGCCGAATTGACACGCTGGTGCGACGTGGTGGTGGGCGACTACAACTATTATTTCGACGCCAGCGCCATGCTGCACGGCTTGACCTTGGCCAATGAGTGGAAGGTCGGCATCCTGGTCGACGAAGCCCACAACATGGTGGCGCGCGCGCGCAAGATGTATTCGGCGGAACTCGATCATGGCGCCTTGCGCGCGCTGCGCAAGAGCGCGCCGGCGGCCTTGAAAAAGACGCTCGACCGGGCCCACCGTCAATGGCGCCAACTCGAAAAAGAACAGCGCGAAAGCCAGACCGACGGCTACCGGGTCCACCCCGCGCCGCCCGAAAAATTGATGGCCGCCTTGAACGGCGCGGCCGGCGAGATCGGCGAGTACCTGGCCGAGCACGCCGCCGTCGCGCAGCCGGAGTTGCAGCGCTTTTACTTCGACTTGCTGCACTTTACGCGCCTGGCCGACAGCTTCGGCGACCATTCGCTGTTCGACGCCACGCTCGACCCGGGCGGCTCGCTGCTGTGCGTGCGCAATATCGTGCCGGCGCCGTTTTTACGGCCCCGTTTCGCGGCCAGCCACAGCACCGCGCTGTTCTCGGCCACCCTGAGTCCCTGGAATTATTACAACGATATGCTGGGCATGCCGGACGGGACGGCCTGGGTCGATGTCGCGTCGCCGTTTCACGCCGGCCAACTGTCGGTGAAGGTGGCCGCGCGCATCTCGACACGCTACCAACACCGCGACGCGTCGCTGGCGCCGATCGCCGACTTGATCGCGCGACAATACGCGCAAACGGCCGGCAATTACCTGGCTTTTTTCAGCAGCTTCGACTACCTGGAACAAGTGGCCGCGCTGTTGGCCGAGCGCCATCCGGCGCTGCCCCAGTGGCGCCAGGAGCGCCGCATGGACGACGCGGCGCGCCAACGATTTCTGGACCGCTTCCACGCGGGCGGGCGCGGCATCGGTTTCGCCGTGCTGGGCGGCGCGTTCGGCGAAGGCATCGACTTGCCGGGCGAACGCTTGATCGGCGCCTTCATCGCCACCCTGGGCTTGCCGCAAATGAACCCAGTCAACGAGCAAATCCGCCAGCGCATGGACACGCTTTTCGGCGCCGGCTACGACTACACCTATCTCTATCCCGGCCTGCAAAAAGTGGTGCAGGCGGCCGGCCGCGTGATCCGCACCGAGTCCGACCTGGGCGTGGTGCACCTGATCGACGACCGCTTCGACCGCGCCGAGGTGCGCGCGCTGCTGCCGGCCTGGTGGCGGGTCGGCTGACGGCGCGCGGCCCGGTCAGGCGGCCGCGATCGCCAGCGGCCGGGGCGCCGCAAGCGCGGGCGCGGAGGAGGACGCGAGGGCCGGCGGCGCGCCATCTTGATCGTCAGGTAACTCCTCGACAAACCCGCCTTGGTCCATTTCCAGGTCCGGCTCGGTGGCCGGGGCCGGGCGCAGATAGCTCCAGGCCGAGCCGGCGCCGTTCGACAAGGCCATCAAGCCATTGGCCAAGCCGCTGGCCAGCGGCCCGGACAGCAGCAAGTTGGCCGCCGTGATGCCGGCCACGCCGGGCCCGAACGCGCCCTCCTTGTCGAGAAATCCGGTCGCCTTGTTGATGCCGGTGAAGGCCAGCGCGGCCGTGCTCAAGCCGGCGAAGGTCTTGAATTCGCTCAGCGCGTCCTGTTTGGTTTTGGCCGGATTCAAGGCCAGATGCAGCATCAGGATCGACACGAACAAGGCGTCGATGCCCAGATCGACGGTGCCCAGCAGCTCGGGAAAACTGAGGGCGGCGACGGCAAAGGTGACGATCGCCGCCGTCACGTCGAACGCCAGCTTCTCGCCCAGGTCGGGATTGCTGCGTTTGCCGATGCGCGGCCCGGCGCCGTCGCTCTCGCCTTGTTGTTCGGGAGTCAGAAACTGATGGCATTGCTTGTGCAAAGCTTGGCTATCCTCGCCGAAAAAGCTCATCTGCGTACTCATATGGTCGCTGATCGGCCCGATGTGCCGTTCCACGCCCTGGCGTAGTTGCCCCACGCCGACCTCGTTTTCCTCCAACGCCGTCATCAAGTTCAGCAGCTCGGTTTGCACCATTTCGGGCAGCTTGCCTTTATTCTCGAGCGTGCCCGCGACGCGCTGGTACACCCCGGTTACTTCCGCTTGATAAAAGGTCGCCACCAGGGCCAGCGCCGTGAACAAGCCGGCGCCCAGGCCGTACGGAATACTGGTTTGCAAACCGTTGGCCGCCTTGACGAAGGCGGGAATCGCGTAGGCCGCGGCCGGGTACAGGAAGACCGAGTGGCGCCCCTTCAAATGGTGCAGGAACAGCTTGAAGTCGGCCGTATCGTTGCGCACATAGCCGATCGCCAGCGCCGCCGTCTTGGCGTAGGCGGCGCACACCAGGGTCAGATATTGTTCTTCGTGTTGGAAATAGGCGGTCAAAAACGGCAGCGGATACAGCGCCAAACTGGCCAGCGCGGTCGCCAGGCGTTGGCCGCCTTTCACGCCATGCCGCAAATTATGGATGTCCTTCAATACCGCGCCGGTCAGGCGCTTGAGCTGGCGCACGGCCGCTTGATCTTCCTTGCTGCCGGCGGGCGCGCGCTCGAGCAGGGCGTGAAACGCCGTGAGCTGGGCGTGCAGATCGGCCAGGCTGACGCTGGGGTTGCCGTCGGCGTCGCGCAAGGCGGGTTGACGCAGCGCGTCGAGAAACGCCTTGTTATTGAACTGCATGATGGCGCCGGTCAAGTCGATCGCCGCGCAAAATCGGTCCAGCCCGCGCTTGAAGCGCGATGGCGCCTCCAGGGCCAGCCGCGCCAGATGGGCCTCGCTGGCGCCGGCGGGCCGCGCCGCTTCCAGGTCGGCGGCCCCGGCCGCCGGCGCGATGTCGGCCACTGCGGCGACTGCGGCGGTCTGGACCAGCTGGCCGGCCGGCTGGCGCTCGGGCCGCTGCATCGCGGCCACGCTCTGGCGCAGGTTGGCCGGCATGGAATGGCGTCGCGCGCGCTCGGGCGGCGTGGCGGCCGGCTTGGGCGTGACGACGGAAGGAAGCTGGGGCGCGCCGTCGCGCGGGGTCGTGGTCGAGGGGGACGAGACGGTGCCGTCCGCTGGCCAGGACAGGGAGCGCGAACGCGGTGGTAAACTTGATTGCATGATGTGACCCGAGAAAGTGGCGGACATGACGAGGACGGCGCGCGCGCCCCCGGACATGTGCAGTGAGTGGCCGCGCGCGGCGGCCGGTTCCCTGCTCGGCGCGAATAAAGTCGCGCGGCCGGCGCCGCCCGTCGTCGGCGCCCCTGCATCGCGCGCGACGCCGCCACGCCCCCCCCCCCGTTGCACGCGCGCCTACGCGATGGGCGCGCACGCAAAAAAGCCCGCCGTGAAGGGCGGGCCGGGCAGCCGAGCGGGCGCGAATTACGCGGCCGGCGAGTTCGCTTGACCTTTGACGGCGTTGCGATATTTGGCTTTGGCGGCCAGTTTCTTCAGCGCTTCGCGCGCGATGTTTTCGTTCTTGATGCGCTTTTTTTCATCCTTGCTGCGATGTTGAGCGACGTCTTTGTTACCGATGCGATTCGTCATGCCATTCTCCTTGAAATATATGCCTATGCCGGCAAGCGGTGCTGCTAAAAACGGTGGTCGGGCTGGCGCCGGTCTCGATTCACGAGCGGCTCGCCGCGCCCATTTTGGCCTCGCACAGCAACAAGCCCCAACCCAGCTGACGCCGAATTTCTTCCGGCGACGGCGGCGGTTTGGCCTCGTGCGAGCGCCGTTCCAGATAGGCGCGGATGGCATGCTTCGAAGGGTGATTCGCTTGTGTCATGATGACCTCGCAGCAGTTAATCAACTTCCATGTGCCAGCGTGGCGACGCCACCGGCGCGTGTTTGGTGCCGATCCTTGAGGCGACCGGCTTACCTGCTGGTGAGCGGACCTGCCGAAAGCTGCTCGGCGCTGCGCTTCAACCACGCAGACACATCATATCGCCGCGACCTGATTTTCACCGTTCGATATCGCACATTAGCGCGCTGTTGCGCGTAGTCGATCAAGCCGACGCCGGCAGCATCGCGTCGGCGATCCACTCCAGCACCGCCGGCCGGCTCGGTTGCCAACCGAGCAGGTCGTGCGCGCGCCGGCCGCGCACCCGGCTGTTCGAGCCCAGTGCGTAGCACGCCATCTCATAGCCCCATTCGGCGATGGCTTGCTCGAGCGGCCAGTCTTGCGGCGGCCCCAGACGCAGCGCGCGGGCGATGGCGGCGCTCATGTCGCCGAACGAGGCTTCGCCGTTTTCCACGAAGTAAAAAACGCCAGCCGGGGTTTTTTCCAGCGCCAGCAGATACAGGTCGACCACATCGTCGATGTGCACGTTGGACCAGATATTGCGGCCCGGTCCGACATGGCGCACCACCCCGCTCTTGCGCGCCTGCTTCAACAAGCGCGGCAACTGCACACTGTCGCGCCCCAGCGCGTTGTGGCCGTAGATCAGGGTGTTGCACAGCACCGCCGTGCGGATGCCCTGGGCGGCGCCGGCTTGCACCAGCGCGTCGATCGCCATCCGGGCCGCCTTGTCGGCGGTCGGCGCGGGCAAGGCATCCTCCTGATAGATGAGGCCGCCGCCCTCGCCGCCGGAGGCGTCGCCGACGATGCTCGAGCCACTGGTGTGCAGGAAGACTTTGCCGGAGCCGGCCAGGCCGGCCAGGATGGCTTCGACCGCGCCGCGATGGTCGCTGCTGGCGGCGTTGATGACGGCGTCGGCGGCGCGCGCCTGCGCCGTCAACAAGGCGCCGTCGTCCAGACCGCCGATCACGGCGCGCACGCCGATGGCGGCCAGTTCATCGGCTTGTTGGGCTTGGCGTGCCAGACCGGTGACGCGATGGCCGGCGCGCACCAGGCCGGCGGCGACGGCACCGCCGATGAAGCCGGCCGCGCCGGTGACGAATACATGCATGGGTGACTCCCGTTCGGTGAAAACAGGCAGTATGGGCGCGCCGCCGGCGCCCATCCAGGGGGCGCGCGACAAATCAATCTTGCGTGGCGCTCAATAGTCAGAGCTTTTGCTGAAGAAATTCGAGGAAGCAGGCGATGCGTTGCGCCAGCTGGGTGTTGCGGTAGTAGACGGCATGAATCTGCTGCCGGTAGCCGGTGTCGAACGGCGCCAGGATTTTCACCAGCCGGCCGGCGGCGAGGTCGGCGCGGGTCATGAAGTCGGCCAGGCACACGATGCCCTGGCCGTGCAGTGCCAACTGACGCAAGGTCTCGCCGCTGCTGGCGCTCAAGCCCGGCGTGATCGGCAAGCTGTCGCCGCCCGCGTGGCGCAGCGGCCAGACGTTGCCGGCCTCGTAATGCGAAAAGCCGAGCAGCTGGTGGTCGGCCAAGTGTTCCGGTGCGGCCGGGGTGCCGTGCCGCGCCAGATAGGCCGGACTGGCCAGCAGATGCAGCGGGCTGGCGCTCAGGGGCCGCGCGTGCAGGGTCGAATCGGTGAGCGGCCCGATGCGGATGGCGATGTCGGTGCGGTGTTCGAGCAGGTCGGCGATTCGGTCGTTGCTGCTCAATTCGAGCCGGATGGCGGGATAGGCGGCGCGAAATTCAGCCACGTGCGGCACCACGCAATGGAGCATGAAGGGCGAGGCGGCGTCCACGCACAGGCGGCCGGCCGGTTGCTGGCGGCGCATCTTGATCGCCTCTTCGGCTTCTTCCATCGCGCCCAGGATCGCGCGCGCCTTGACCAGCAACAGCTGACCCTCTTCCGTCAATTCCATGCGCCGGGTGGTGCGCGTGAGCAGCGAGGTGGCCAGTTTTTCTTCCAGGCGCGACAAGGCGCGGCTGACGCCGGAGGTGGTCTGGCCCAGGTGGACCGAGGCGGCGCTCAGGCTGCCGCTGTCGACCACGGCCAGGAAAAGTTTCAAGTCGTCGGAGTGGATATCCATCGCTCAGCCGGAAAAAGTGGAAACCACGCTCACGCCACGTGCCACAGCACGGCCAAGTAATGGCAGACGCTGCCGCCCAGCACGAACAAATGCCATACGCCGTGGCCGTGGCGCAGTTTGTGATCGGTGGCGTAAAACACGATGCCCAGGGTGTAGAACAAACCGCCGCCCGCCAGCCACAGAAAGCCATGCCAGCCCAAGGCGGCGATCAAGGGTTGGACCCCGGCCAGGGCCAGCCAGCCCATCAGCAGGTAGATCACCAGCGACAGCACGCGCGCGCCCTTGGCGATCCACAGCTCCTGGACGATGCCCGCCAGCGCCAGCGTCCACACCACGCCGAACAGCGACCAGCCCCAGGGGCCGCGCAGGGTGACCAGGCTGAACGGGGTGTAGGTGCCGGCGATGAGCAGATAGATCGCGCAATGATCGAGCTTGCGCAAGACATCCTTGGCGGCGCCGTCGCGCACGCCATGGTACAGGGTCGAGGTGAGATACAAAATGAGCAGGGCCGCGCCGTAGATGCCGAAGCTGACGATTTTCCACGGGTCGCCCGCGCGCGCCGCCAGCACCATCAGCCACATGCCGCCGCCCGCCGCCAGCAAGGCGCCGGCCGCGTGGCTGATGCTGTTAAATTTTTCGCCGTGATACATAGGTAGGGATGCCCGCCGGTCTGGCGCGATGAGGAGAGTCGAGGCCGCAGTCTATCCTGTTACGGTCCGGTGTGGTGCGGCGCGGTGCGGCGAGGCGAGCCGCGCGGGCCGCGCGGGCGGCTCAAGCCGGGTCCGGCAACGACAGGGGTAACATGCCGCTTTTCAAGGTGCGCAGCACGAAGCTCGATTTGCTGTGGCGGATGCCGGGGATCTGGTACAGGCGCTCGCGCAATATGCGTTCGTAGTCGCGCGTGTCGCGCACCGCGATCTTGATGTAGTAATCGTAGTCGCCCGACACCAGGAAGGCTTCCAGCACCTCGGGGATGTCTTCCAGCGCCTTGCCGAAGTCGTACAGCGTTTGCTCGCTGTGGCTCTCCAGCGTCACCTGCAAGATGACGGTGTCGCGCAGGCCGATCCGGTCCGGGTCCATGCGCAGCGTGTAGCCCAGAATCACGCCGCTCTCTTCCAGACGCTTGATGCGGTTCCAGCAGGGCGTCGACGACAGCCCCACGCTGGCGCTGATTTCGTGCAAGCTGGCGCGGGCGTCGCGTTGCAGCGCGGCCAGGATCGCCACATCGAATTTATCGATAGCCATTCTTTTTCAAGTCCATTTGGAAGAAAATTTTTCCGATTATGCCGATTTTAATGGAAATAGCGGACACCTTTTCTGCGCTCCCTGGCCTAGACTAGAGCCCATGCATGCCACCACCCTCCCCCCTTCCGACCCGCGCCCCGGCCGACCAACCCGCTTGTACAGCGCCGCCCATCTACTCATCGACACCCTGGTGGCGCACGGCGTGGACACCATTTTCGGCTACCCTGGCGGAGCCGTGCTGCCGCTCTACGACGCGCTCCACGAGGAAGGCCGGCTGCGCCACGTTCTGGTGCGTCACGAACAAGCCGCCGTGCATGCCGCCGAGGGGTATGCCCGCTCCACCGGCAAGCTGGGCGTGGTGTTGGTGACCTCCGGCCCTGGCGTGGCCAACACCATCTCGGGCTTGCTCGACGCGCTGTGCGACTCGGTGCCGGTGCTGTGCATCAGCGGACAGGTGGCGAGCGACTTGATCGGCACCGACGCCTTCCAGGAATGCGACA
>JAYVUV010000454.1:0-4516 GCA_043787615.1 Janthinobacterium sp.
ATGGACCGTCCCAGCGCATTTTGCAGCCGACGATCCCAAGTCCGACAGGCTGCTAGGGCCGACCGGGCGGCGGTGTCACGTAGCCGCACCCGCTACCGCACGGGTGCTGATCGGATCGAGCGAGGACCGTATGATGCATTTTTCGGACCAGATTCTGATGGCGTTCGCCGAGGGCGAACTCGACGAGGCGACCCGGCGCGCGGTCGAGGACGCGATGCGCGAAGACCAGGCGCTCGCGCGCCGGGTGGCCCAGTACAAGGCGCGGCCGGAGCAGCGCAGCGACGTGTTCGCTACATTCGGCCCGGCCGAGGGCGCGCCGCCGCGCCGCAAGCCGCCCCTGCGCGCGGTGGTGTCGCGCGGCACGGTGGTGCAGCTCGACGCCGTGCGCGCCAGCCGCGCCGCCAGCCACGCCCAGGCCGCGCCGGCCGAGCCCGAGCGGCGCTGGGCGTGGCTGGAATGGACCGCGCTGTGCTTGAGTCTGGTGTTCGGCTTGCTGGCCGGGGCCTTCTTTTCGGCCCAGTGGCACGCCGAGGAGCGCGGCGCCACCCCGATCGGCGGCCGCGACGGCGGTTTGCTGGCCCAGGGCGCGCTGGCCGCGGCCTTGTCGCAGCAACTGTCCGGCGCCGCCCCGCCCACCCAGGGCGGAGCCCGGATCGGGCTCAGTTTCGTGTCGATGGAGGGGCAATACTGCCGCACGTTCAGTGTGGGCAGGCCCGGCCACTATCTGGCCGGACTGGCGTGCCGCAGCGGCCAGGAGTGGAAATTGCCTTTGGTCGCGCAGGACGGGCGCTCCGGCGCCGCGCCGGGATCGCCGGCGCCGGTGCGCGACGCGGTCGATCAGCGCATTAATGGTCAACCGTTGGACGGCAAGACGGAACAGGAAGCGGTGCGCCGAGGCTGGCAACGCTGAGCCGGAAGGCGGCCGGGGCCGCCATCACGCCGCGCGCCGCCGCACGGGCGGGGCGGCGGGGCCGCTAATCGGCGGCGGCCACCGGTTTGTCGTCGGCGCCCAGCACCGCGGCACCGACGTTGACCACGCCCTTGCCGACCGCGACGGCGGCGCCGACGGCCGTGCCGGCCACCGTGACGCCGGTGCTGACCACGGCCGAGGTGACGGCGATGACGGTGCAGCCGCTGGCCAACGCCAGCAGCAAGCCCGCCGCCAGCCGGCCGGCCAGCGTGGTCGCCGGCGATCGCGCGCGGGTCGGCGCAACGGGCCGTGTCATCTTAGACGCCCAGCAGTTCCACGTCGAAAATCAGGGTGGCGTTCGGTGGAATCGCGCCGCCGGCGCCGCGCGCGCCATAGCCCAGCGCCGCTGGAATGATCAACTGGCGCTTGCCGCCCACTTTCATGCCTTGCACGCCTTCATCCCAGCCCTTGATGACGCGGCCTGCGCCGAGCGGAAACTCGAAAGGATCGTTGCGGTCCTTGCTGGAGTCGAACTTGTTGCCGGCGCTGCCGTCTTCGTTGCGCAGCCAGCCGGTGTAATGCACCACGACGTTTTGACCCGCGGTGGCTTCGGCGCCTTCGCCGACGACGCTGTCTTCGTATTGCAGGCCGGATGGGGTGGTGATGATGGACATGGTTTCCTTAATAGATGAGAGTGGGGGCGTGTTCGGGGCGCTGCGCCGCCGGTCCGCCCGCGGGACCTCGATTGTAGTGCAAGCGCCGGCAAAGCGCCATGCGCGTGCCTGTCTGGCAAGAATCGAAAAAAGTGTGGCGAGCTGGTCAGCAAATGTCGTCAATTTAAACGAGCCGGCCGCCGTTTCCACGTAAAATACGTGTTTCGTCCCCTCAAGCGAATCACTTCATAATGCGCAGTCTCCGTCGTCTTGTTTTACCTTTGATCTGCCTGCTTGTCAGCGCCGCCGCCCACGCGAATGTGGTGGTGGTCCTTAATTCGCGCGACGCCACGGTCCAGTTGCTGGACCAGTCCACCTACGCCGAGCTGTCCAAATTTTCGGTCGGCAAAGAGCCGCATCATTTGATGGAAACGCCGGACGGCAAGTCGGTGATCGTGGCCAGTTCGGTGGGCAACGAGTTGATCTTCCTGGACCCGAAAACCGGCCAGTTGCAGCGTCGCGTCAAGGATATCCTCGATCCGTATCAAATCGGTTTTTCGCCCGATCAGAAATGGTTCGTGTCGAACTCGCTGCGCCTGGACCGGGTCGACCTGTACCGCAACGAGGGCGGCAAGCTGACCGTGGCCAAGCGCATCGAACTGGCCAAGCTGCCCAGCCACATGGCTTTCAACGCGGCCAGCACCATGGTCTTCATCACCCAGCAGGGCAGCGACCAGGTCAGCGGCATCGACTTGGCGACCCAGACCGTCAAATGGACCATCCCGGTGGGCAAGCTGCCGGCCGGTATCGCCATGACGCCGGACGACAAGTATCTGCTGGTGGGCATCATGGGCAGCGATTATGTCGAGGTCATCGACTGGCGCACGCATACCACGGTGAAACGCATCAAGGCCGGCGCCGGCACGCATAATTTCCGCGCCCTGGGCGACAAGCGCTATACCTTCGTGTCGAACCGGGTCTCGAACACGATCAATATCATCGACCAGCAAACCCTGGAAAACGTGGGCACCATCAATGTGCCGGGCGGACCGGATTGCATGGAAGTGACGGCGGACGGCAAAACCATGTGGGTGACGCTGCGCTGGATTAAGAAAGTGGCCGTGATTGACCTTGCCACGCGTAAGGTCATCAAGCTGATCCCGGTCGGCCGCTCGCCGCATGGTATATATTTCGCTAATCATTCACCACGTAGCAATTGAGTTTTCATTCATGTCCACTCTTTCTCGCGTCGCCGCCGTGGCGGCGGTCGGCCTGGCGCTGCCCCTGTGGGCCGGTGCGCCGGTCTGGGCCGCCCCGGCTCCTTCTTGCCAAGGCACTATTTATCTGACTTTCGACACGGGTAATCAATCGCAAGCCGAATTGATCGCCCAAATGCTGGCCAAGCATCAGGTCAAGGCCACTTTTTTTCTGGCCAATGAAAAAACGGCGCGCGGCAATTATTCGCTCGACGTGTCCTGGGGGCCGTACTGGAAAGCCCTGGTGGCCCAGGGTCACGCCTTCGGCAGCCATACCTTCGACCACGCTTACTGGCAACGCGACGCGGCGCATGGCTTGATCCAGGTCAAACCGCAGTTCGGCAAGGACGCGGGCAAAAAAGTGTATTGGCCGGCCCAGCGCTTTTGCGAGGAATTGCGCCGCGTCGATCAGCGTTTCGAGGTGATGACGGGCACCCATCTCGACCCGATCTGGCGCGCGCCGGGCGGCAAGGTGTCGCCGCGCACCCTGGCGGTGGCCAAGAGTTGCGGTTATGCCCACGTGGGCTGGGCCAAGGCCGGCTTTTCGGGCGATGAATTGCCCAGCGAAACCTACTCGAACGCCAGCCTGCTGCAAGGCGCGCTGGACAATCTGAAGGATGGCGACATCTTCATGGCCCACATGGGCATCTGGTCGCGCAAGGACCCGTGGGCGCCGGCCAATCTGGAGCCGCTGATCGTTGGCCTTCAGCAAAAAGGGTTTTGTTTCGCCACCCTGCGCGAGCACCCAGGCCTGGTGGCCGCCGCCACCCGCCCATGATGCAATTGGTGGCCGATTGGTTCGGCGCGGCCCAGGGCTGGTTGTTTGAAACCGTGATCCAGCCGCTGGTGTTCCAGCTCGGCTTCGGCGCCTTCGTGGAAGAGGCGTTCGAGGGCACCGAGTGGTTGCTGGTGGGGGTGTGCGAGCTGGCGCTGCTGTTTATCGTGCTGCGCCCGCTTGAAGCTTTGCTGCCGGTGCACCCGTTCAGCGATCCGCGCGCGCGCTGGAACGATTTCGTGTACACCGTGCTCCAACGTGTAGGCTTGTTTTCGCTGCTGATTTTTTTCACCCTCGATCCCTTGATGGATGGCGTGAGCGCCTGGTTGCGGCTGGACGGTTTGCATCCCATCAATCTCGAATCGCTGTGGCCGGACATCAGCCCGATCGCCAGTTTCGCCCTGTATTTCGTGGTGCTGGACTTTTTCGATTATTGGTATCACCGGGCCTCGCACCATTTCAATTGGTGGTGGGGATTGCACAGCTTGCACCACAGCCAGCAAAATATGAATTTGTGGAGCGACGACCGCAACCACTTGCTCGACGATGTGCTGCGCGATATCTATATGGCCTTGATCGCGCTGGCCATCGGCGTGCCGCCCAGCCAGTATGTGTTGCTGGTGTCGATTTCGCGCATGCTGCAAAGTTTGCAGCACGCGAACGTGCGCCTGCATTTCGGCCGGGTCGGCGAGCGTTTGCTGGTGTCGCCCCGTTTCCACCGGCGCCACCACGCGATCGGGGTCGGGCATGAATCGCATGGCGCCGGCACTTTGGGAGGCTGCAATTTCGCGGTGCTGCTGCCGGTGTGGGATATCCTGTTCGGCACCGCCGACTTCCGCCCGGGCTACGCGGCCACCGGAGTGCGCGATCAGTTGGACCGCGCCGGCCCGGACGGCGGCACCCTGCCGGGCCGGCAATACGG
>JAYVUV010000455.1:0-4962 GCA_043787615.1 Janthinobacterium sp.
GGCAGTCAGTTGTCGTTGATGAGCAGTGTACGCAAAACGTGTCTGGCTTTGAAGAGCGGCCAACTACGGAAGGGTACATGATCCCACGGGTCCCGACACCTAGAGGGCGTCAATAGCTGACGGCGCGCCGCGCTACGCCGGCAGCGGCGCGGCCGGCGACGGCGGCGCGGCGGTGCGGGCCGCGTTCATCACCATCGACAGCATGGTGTAATAGCCGTTGATGCCCATCAGGTCGACCACGCCCTGCTCGCCGAAACGCGCCAGCGCGGCGTCGTAGGTGGCGTCGCCGACCCGGCGCGTTTGATGCAGCTCGATGCAAAAATCATATACCAGCGCCTCGTCGGGCGGCATGTCGCGTGGCCGGCGGCGCGCGGCGATGGCGTCGATCACATGCTGGTCGATGCCTTCGCGGGCGGCCAGCGGCGCATGGATGGCCCACTCCACTTGCTGGCTCCATTGGCGCGCCGTGACCAGGATGGCCAATTCGGTCAAGCGGGCGCCGATCGCGCTGCGGTAGCGCAGGTATTCGCCCACGCGCTGGACCGCCTCCATCAATTCGGGGCTGCGCACCAGCGGCACGAAAGGGCCGTACAGCGCGCCGCGCGGCCCCTCGATGATGGCGCGGGCCGCCGTTTTTTGGGTCGTGCTCAATTGGTCGAATGCGAGCGGAGGAAGGCGATCGGTCATGGGAATCGGCGGCAAGAAAGGTGGAAACAGCGATGATTTACGATCGCGGCGTGTAGACCGAATATTGTAGCCCGGTGGGCGTGGTGCGCGCCTGCCGCAGGTCGAGTTGCAGCGCGGCGCCTTGATGGTCGAACAGGCGGCGCCCGTGTCCCGCGATGACCGGACAAACAATCAAGCGCAGCTCGTCCAACAAGCCGGCCAGCAGCAGCGATTGAACCAGGCCGATGCTGCCATGGACGCCGATGGTTTTGCCGGGGCGCGCTTTGAGGTCGGCTATCGCGCCCGCGAGCTCGCCGTCGAGCAGCGTCGAATGGCGCCACGTCAGATCGCGCAAGGTGCGGCTCACAACGATTTTCGGCCGGCCATTGATAAAAGAGGCGAACGGCTCGATCTTCGAGTCGGGCCAAAATTGCGACCATTCTTGATACATCTTGCGGCCCAGCAGCACGGTGTCTTGCTCGTCGATGGTGTCGCGAATTATCTCGGGAAAGTCCTGGTACAGATTCGGCCGGACGAAGGTGTCAGGCGCCTCGACCACGCCGTCCAACGAGATGAAAAGGCAGGACATCAGTTTTCGCATAAGCAGGGCTCCTTGAGGTGGGGATCGCGTGGTCGCGTCAAGCCGATGGTCGCCGGCCGCTGTGGGCGCAATACCAATCGGTTCGCCGACGAGCGGTCGTCGGCGCGCCAAATTGTTGCCGCATAAAAATATTCGCATAGCTTGCGGCAAAAATCAAAAGAATCCGCGCGCTACGCGCTTATTGTCAATTGTCGCCACCACCAATCGATGAGAAGGCCATGACCCATATTATCCACCGCAATCTGCGCCAGGCGCCCCCGCTGGCCGTCGGCGCCCACGGCATGTATGTATTCGACAGCGCCGGCAAAGCCTACCTCGACGCCAGCGGCGGCGCCGCCGTCTCCTCGCTCGGGCACGCCCATCCCGACATCCTGGCGGCCATGCACCGCCAGATCGACAGCAACGCCTACGCCCACACCGGCTTTTTCACCACCGCGCCGGCCGAGCAGTTGGCGGCCCGCCTGGCGGCCGACGCGCCGGGCGATTTGGACCAGGTCTACCTGCTGTCGGGCGGCTCTGAGGCGATCGAAACGGCGCTCAAGCTGGCGCGCCAGTATTTTGTGGAGGCGGGCCAGCCGGAGCGCAGCGTGTTCATCGCGCGCCGTCAAAGCTATCACGGCAACACGCTGGGCGCGCTGGCCCTGGGCGGCAACGAGTGGCGCCGCAAGCAGTTCACGCCGCTGCTGATCGAGGTGCCACGGGTGGCGCCCTGCTACGAATACCGCGACCGCGCGCCCGGCCAGAGCCGCGCCGATTACACCGCCGGCTTGATCGCAGAGCTGGAGGCGAAAATCATCGAGACCGGGCCGGAACGGGTGATCGGCTTTTGCGCCGAGCCGGTGGTGGGCGCCACCGGCGGCGCGGTGCCGCCCACGCCGGGTTACTTCAAGGCGGTGCGGACGCTGTGCGACCGGTACGGGATATTGTTCATCGCCGATGAAGTCTTGTGCGGCATGGGCCGCACCGGCACCCTGTACGCCATCGAACAGGAGGACGTGGTGCCGGACCTGGTCGCGCTGGGCAAGGGCCTGGGCGCCGGCTACCAGCCGATCGGCGCGGTGATCGCGCGCCGGCACATCGTGGAGCGGCTGCGCGACGGCAGCGGCGCCTTCCAGCACGGCCACACCTACATGGGCCATCCGGTGGCGGCGGCGGCGGCGCTGGCGGTGCAGCAGGTGATCGCGCGCGACGGCTTGCTGGAGGCGGTGACGGCGCGCGGCGCCTCGCTCAAACGGCGTCTGCACCAAGCCTTCGACGACCATCCACACGTAGGCGATATTCGCGGCCGCGGCTTGTTCCTGGGGGTGGAGCTGGTGCGCGAGCGGGCCAGCAAGCGGCCGTTCGCGCCGGAGTGCAAGCTGCACGCGGCCGTCAAGCGGCAAGCCATGGCGCGCGGCTTGATGGTGTACCCGATGGGCGGCACCATCGACGGCCAGCATGGCGATCATATTTTGCTGGCGCCGCCCTTCATCGCCGGCGAGGCCGATTTGTCGGAGATCGTCTCGCGCCTGCATGAGGCGCTGGCCGCCGCGCTGGCCGAGGTCCACTGACGGCGCCGCGGCCGGCGCGCGATCAACCTTGCCAGGCCAGCACTTCCTGCTGCTGTTCGCCCAAGCCGGCGATACCCAGGCGTAGGGTGTCGCCAGCCTTCAAGAAGCGCTGCGGCTTGCGCTGCAGGCCGGTGCCGGGCGGGGTGCCGGTGGCGATCACGTCGCCCGGCTCCAGGGTCATGAAGCGCGACAGATAGCTGACCAGGTAGGCGACCGAAAAAATCATGGTGTCGGTGTTCCCGGTCTGCATGCGCTTGCCGTTCACGTCGAGGTAGAGATCGAGATACTGCACGTCGAACACCTCGTCGCGCGTGACCAGCCAGGGGCCGATCGGGCCGAAGCCGTCGCAGCCCTTGCCCAAGTCGCTGCCGCGCTCTTGCTGGAACGCGCGCTCGGTGAGGTCGTTGAGCACGCAGTAGCCGGCCACGTGCAGCAGCGCGTCGGCCTCGTCGACATGGCGCGCGCGGGTACCGATGACGACCCCCAGTTCGACTTCCCAATCGGTTTTTTTCGATCCCTTCGGCAGCGTCAGCGCGTCGTCCGGGCCGGCCAGGCAACTGATCGCCTTGTTGAATAGTTGCGGCTCGGCTGGAATCGGGGCGCCGGCCAGGGCATCGCGGTAATTGTTGCGCACGCCGATCAATTTGCCGACCCGGGCCAGCGGCACGCCGTGGCGCGGATTGCCGCGCACCAGCGGCAGGCTGGCTTGCTCGATCTTGGCCAGCTTGCGCAAGGCTTTGTCGGACAGGTGCTCGGCGTCGATATCGGCGATCACGCCCGACAGATCGCGCAGCTTGCCCTCCTCGTCGATCAAGCCTGGTTTTTCTTTGCCGGGGCGGCCGTAGCGGACCAATTTCATGAATATCCTTCGCGATGCGGTAGTGGTTCGGTGTGATCGGCGAATTCTACTGCATCGCGCGGCGCCGATGGCATGGCGGCGATGGCGGGCGACGGAAAAGGATGGAGAACGGACGGCGCGCGTCGCGCCGCTCAGCACGAATTGCCGCTGCGCCCGCCCGGTTCCTGATGCAGCGCCATGCACGCCAGACGCCGCAAGGTGTGGCGTTGCCGCACCAGAAATAGCAGCAGGCCGGGCAATTGCAGCGCCATCAGCACGCCGAACGCGACCCGATACGCCATCACCGGATACTGATGCGAGGCATTGGGCTGCCAGCAATTGAGTATCATGCCGAAGCCGGCCTGCACGATGAAGGCGCCCACGAAGATGAGCAGATTGAGGCAGGTGGCGGCGCGGCCGGTCAGGGCGGCCGGCATGCTCTGCGTCACGATCGCGTATTCCAGGCCGGTGATGGTGCCGATCAGCGTAAACAGCACCGACAGCAATTGAAAGCTGGGCGCGTGGTTGCACACGATGGCGAACTGCACGCCGATGAACACGGCGATGCCGCCGGCGGCCACGCTCAGCGGGCGCACGCCGTGGCGGCCGGCCCATTCGGCCAGCATGCCGAAGCCGATCGCGCCGAAGATCAGGGCCGCCATGCTCATATACAGCAGATAGGCCACCGCGCCGTCCGGAAACCTGGCCACGTCGCTCAGCCATTTACCTATCCACAAGCCTTGCAGACCGAAAAAGACGGTGTGCGGTATCAACACCAGCGAGATGGTTTCGCGAAAGGCGGGGTGGGTGTAGACCATGCGCAAATCTTGCAAGGTGACGCTCTTGCGCGCGGCCGGCGCGGGCGGCGCTGGCGTGAGCAGAAAGATCAGCAAGCCGATCACCAGCACGGCGGCGGCCAGGTCGACGAACAGGCCGCGCCAATCGGTGAATTGCAGCGCCAGCTTGACGGGCAAGGTGGCCGAGGCCGCGCCCATGCCGCCCACCGCGATCAGGTAGCCGTGCACCGAGGGCAGTTTGGCCGGCGCGATCCAGGTCGAGATCGCTTTCACAGCCGACATGAAACAGCCGCCCAGTCCCAGGCCCATGATGGCGCGCGCCAGCATCAAGTCGGCGAAATCGTGGCCGCGGCTAAACAGCAGGATGCCGCCGGCCGCTAAACTCATCAGCACCAATTGCACCTTGCGCGGCCCGTAACGGTCGAGCGCGATGCCGACCGGTAGTTGCACCAGGGCGAAGGAAAAAAAGAAGGCGCTGGTCATCAAGCCCAGTTGCGCCGGGCTGAGGGC
>JAYVUV010000456.1:0-2372 GCA_043787615.1 Janthinobacterium sp.
GACGCGGCACCAGCGCCTCGAAGCGCGCCGCGTCGGTGTCGTCCGCGTCCAGGGCGATGCACATGCGCCGCACCACATTGCCCAGTTGGCGAATGTTGCCCGGCCAATCGTAGAGACACAGCTGGCTGACCACGGCGGCCGGCACCTCGACCCGCCGGCCCGATTGGCGGCTCCACTGGTCCAGCACCTGCACGATCAGCAGGCCGATGTCCTCGCGCCGCTCGCGCAGGGGCGGCACGCGGATCACGAACGCTTCCAGGCGCCGCAGCAGCGGTTGATTGAAGGGGCGGGTCTCGATATCCTGGTCGGTGGCGGCGATCAGGCGCGCCGTGCTGCGCCGGTTGGCGGCCGCGCCCAGCGGCCGGTATTCGCCCGTCTCCAGCACCCGCAGCAGCATCGGTTGGATCGCGGTCGGGGTGTCGCCTATTTCGTCGAGAAACAGGGTACCGCCGTCGGCCTCGGCGAAGTAACCGTTGCGCACCGTCTGGGCGCCGGTGTAGGCGCCCTTGGCGGCGCCGAACAGGTCGGCCGCCGCCAGCGATTCGTTCAGGGCCGCCATGTTGACCGCCACCAGGGCCGCGCCGGCGCGCGCGCTGGCCGCGTGGATGGCTTGCGCCGCCACTTCCTTGCCGCTGCCGGATTCGCCCAGCAGGAGCACGCTCAAATCGGTGGCCGCCGCTTGCCGCACCAGTTCGCGCAATTTGATGGCGGCCCCGCCCACGCCCGTCAAGCCGGCGCCGCCCGCGCCGCCTTCGCCGCGCGGCAAGCTGGCCATCCAGTGCAGGCAGACCAGGATCACCCCGCCCAGCCCCAGCACCACTCCACGCTCGACTTGGCCGCTGTCGAGGCGTACCGATTCGGCCAGCGGCACGCCGTCGCATTCGACCAGCATGCGGCTGTCCGGCGCGGTGATGGTCAGATGGTCGGCCGCGTCGCGCCGGATGGTCAGCGGCGCCCGCGTGATGCCGCGCTCGCCCAGCGGGGCCGCTTCGCCGTGGGCGCCGAAGCGGCGGAACAAAGGGGTGAAGCGGCTCAGTTCGGTGCCCTTGCCATCGGTCGCGATGCATTGTTCGCCGATACGCTCGGGTTGCGGATGCCACAAGATGGTCAAGCCGAGCAGGCGCTGCGCGGCCGCCGGCGTGGCCCAGGGGATGGAGGTTAAAGTAAAGTCGAGTTCGTTCAAGATCGGTCGCTCCTGGTCCAGCGATTACCGGTGCAACACCACGGGCAGGGTAGGGCGCGGCGCCAAGCTTGCGCCGCCAGGTAAGATGATGCCTCGCATCACCCGGCGTGTAAAGATGATAAGCCGTACTTATTGACAAGCGTTCAGGGCGCCGTCACGGGCCGGGTCGTCACGTGGCGAGCCCTGGTCCGATATAATACGACCGTCCATATTCTTTTGAGCGATCCATGACGAAGACCTTTTTCCTGACCGGTAGCGCGCGCGGTCTGGGGCGCGGCATGGCCGAAGCCATTCTGGCGGCCGGCCATCGCTTGATCGCCACCGCGCGCCGGCCCGAGCGCTTGCAAGCTTTGGTGCAACGCTACGGTGACCGGATTTTGCCGCTCCAACTCGACGTCGGCGTGGCCGACCAGGTGGGCGCCGCGGTCGAGCGGGGCGTGCGCACGTTCGGCGCGATCGATGTGCTGATCAACAACGCCGGCCGCGCCAGCGCCGGCGCGGTGGAAGACATGCCGATGGAGGCCATCGCGGCCCAATTCGACACCAACGTGATGGGTAGCATCCGGGTGATCAAGGCCGTTTTGCCGCACATGCGCCGGCAGGGGGCGGGGCGCATCCTGCAAATGGCGTGCTTCAGCGACCGGATCGCCCACGCCGGCGTGGCTGCCTATTGCGCCTCGCAATCGGCGCTGGCCGGTTTTCTCGACGCGCTGGCGCAAGAGGTGGGGCCGCTGGGCATCAAGGTGACGGTGCTCGAATCGGACGCCACGCGCGCCGGCCAGGCCCGCTTGGCCATGTTGCCCGCTCAAGCGGCCGACGACGCGGGCGTGGGGCCGGCGCTGAAGACGATCGGCGCGCCCGAATTGACGGCCTCGCTCGGCGATTCGGCGCGCATCGCCGAGGCGGTGCTCAAGGTGGCGCTGCTGCCCGAGCCGCCGCTGCGCTTGCTGCTCGGCGGCGCCATGTACGCCATGGGCACCCAGGCCGACCGCGCGCGCGCGGCCACCGACGCCCAGTGGAAGTGGCTCAGTTGCTCGGTCGACGCGTGCGCGCACGGCTGGCAAACGACGACCGCCAACAGCCGTCCGCACTAGCAGCCTGTCGGACTTGGGGAGTCGAAGCGAGAAATGCGCTGGACGAGGCCAGATTTTGACGATTTCGCAGTGCCAATAGCGAGCTATTGGCCGAG
>JAYVUV010000457.1:0-3990 GCA_043787615.1 Janthinobacterium sp.
GGCGGCGCCATCGCGCTGGGCCACCCGATCGGCGCCTCCGGCGCCCGCATCCTGGTCACCTTGATCCATGAAATGATACGGCGCGACGCCAAAAAAGGCTTGGCCGCCCTGTGTATCGGCGGCGGCATGGGCGTGGCGCTGGCGATCGAACGCGATTAATAAGAGATAAGCAGCGATTAATAAGCGATAAGCGATAAGCAGCGATCGGCGACGATTTTTGTAGTGGAACGACAATAAGAGGGGACATAACATGGCAAGAGTGGCATTAGTAACGGGCGGGATGGGCGGTCTGGGCGAAGCGGTGTGCATCAAATTGGCCGCGCTCGGGTATCGGGTCGTCACCACCCATTCACCGGGCAACACCAAGGTCGCCGAGTGGCTGGCCACGACGCGCGACATGGGCTTCGATTTCAAGGCCTATCCCTGCGACGTGTCCGACTACGAGTCGGCCCAGGCTTGCGTGCGCACGGTGGAACAGGAAATCGGCCCGGTCGACGTGCTGGTCAACAACGCCGGCATCACGCGCGACATGACCTTCAAAAAGATGGGCAAGCCGGACTGGGACGCCGTGATGGGCACCAACCTCGATTCCGTGTTCAACATGACCAAGCCGGTGTGCGACGGCATGGTCGAACGGGGCTGGGGCCGCATCATCAACATCTCTTCGGTCAACGGCCAGAAGGGCGCCTTCGGCCAAACCAACTACTCGGCCGCCAAGGCCGGCATGCACGGCTTCACCAAGTCGCTGGCGCTGGAAGTGGCGCGCAAGAACGTGACCGTCAACACCATCTCGCCCGGTTACATCGGCACCAAGATGGTGATGGCGATCCCCCAGGAAGTGCTGGACACCAAAATCATCCCGCAAATACCGATGGCGCGCCTGGGCAAGCCGGAAGAGGTGGCCGGCCTGGTCGCCTACCTGGCGTCGGACGAGGCGGCCTTTGTGACCGGCGCCAACATCTCGATCAACGGCGGCCAGCACATGTCGTGACGCCCGGCCGCGTGTGATGGACAGCACCGCCCGCGGGCGGTGTTTTTTTTGCGCCGCCGCCGGCCGCGCCGCGCCGGGCGCTCGTATAATCGGCCCTTACCATTGAAAGGATCGCCATGCCGGACGCTCTCATGCCACTGTTTCCCCCCGTCTCGCCCAACCGGCACGGCATGCTGGCGGTGGACGAGCTGCACACCATTTATTGGGAGGAGTGCGGCAATCCGGACGGGGTGCCGGTGCTGTTCCTGCACGGCGGCCCCGGCGCCGGCCTGTCGCCCCAGCACCGGCGTTTTTTCGATCCGCGCCATTACCGCGTGATCCTGTTCGACCAGCGCGGTGCCGGTAAATCGACTCCGCATGGCGAATGGCGCCACAACACCACCCCATTGCTGGTGGCCGACATCGAGCGCCTGCGGCGCCAATTCGGCGTCGAGCAATGGCTGGTGTTCGGCGGTTCCTGGGGCTCGACCCTGGCGCTCGCTTACGGCCAGGCCCATCCCGAGGCTTGCCTGGGCTTCGTGCTGCGCGGGATTTTCCTGTGCACCCCGGCCGAAATCGACTGGTTCATCGACGGCGTGCGCTGGTTTTATCCCGAGTTATACGACGCCTTCGCCGCGCCCATCCCGCCGGCCGAGCGGGCCGACCTGCTGGCGGCCTACGCGCGCCGCATCCTCAGCGCCGACCCGGCCCTGTATGCGCCGGCGGTGCGGGCCTGGAGCCATTTCGAGGGGCGCCGCGTGTATCTGCTGCCGCAGCCGGACGAGGCGCCCGACGACGCGCTCGACCTGTGCGTGGGCCGGCTCGAAGCGCACTACATGGTCAACCGCGGCTTTTTCGAGGACGATCAACTGCTGCGCGACGTCGGCCGCATCGCCCATCTGCCGGCCGTGATCGTGCAGGGCCGCTACGACGTGATCTGCCCGCCCCTGTCGGCCCACCGCCTGCATCAAGCCTGGCCCGGATCGCTGCTCAAGATGATCCCGGACGCCGGCCACGGCGCGCTCGAACCGGGCATCGCCTCGGCCCTGGTGTCGGCCACCGAGCAATTCAAGCGCCTGCGTCATTTCGCGTGACTGGCGCCGGCCGCGCGCGGGCTGCTACACTGTGGCCTGTCTGGACGGGCGCGCGTGGGCGCCCGCCGCGGCGCTCACCATAAGAATGCATGAATATTCAACTCGGCGACATAGGCCATATTATTCAACTGGCGATCGCGCCGGTGTTTTTGCTCACCGGCGTGTGCACCAGCCTGTTGGTGCTAACCAACCGGCTGGGGCGCATCATCGACCGCACCCGCGTGCTGGAAGACCGGCTCGACCTGGCCCGCAACGAGGGCTATATGAACGAACTCGATATCCTGTTCCGGCGCGGCCACTTGATCAATTATTCGATCGCCCTGAGCACCTTGTGCGGCTTGCTCATCTGCCTGGTGATCGCCCTGCTGTTCTTGGGCGACACCACCTCGCTGACCCTGGACCAGTACATCGCCGGCTTGTTCGTGCTGGCGATGCTGTCCCTGATCGGCAGCTTCGTCTACCTGCTGCGCGAGATCTTCATCGCCTCCAAGAGCATGCACGTGCGACGCCACGTCCGGGTCCAGTCTTAAATCGCGCTTCGCGCCCCTTCACCTATCGAGTCCCGTATGCACGATTACCAACGCCCTCCGACCCTGCACCGCTATGGCAAGCGGGCCGAACTCGAACTGGCGCTCACGCTGGGCCAGTTCCGCCTGACCCCGGCCTCGAACTGCCTGATCCTGAGTTTTTCGCAGGCCTGGGACCGCCAGCTGTTCGACTTGTTCGAGGCCGACAGCTGCCTGATCATCCATAACACGGAAGAATTCGGCGAGCGCCTGCACCGCGCCGTGCAGCGCGCCTTGCCCAGCTGGGCGGGGATCGACGGCGCCATCGAATACGGCGCCCGCGCCGCCCTGGGCGTGGCCTTCACCAAAACCGCCGCCGAGGCCAACGAACAGGAATGGCAATTCGCCTGGCGCTCGATGCAGCAACAGGCCAGCCTCAATCCGGTGGTGGTCAAGATCGGCAACCTGGAAAACTACGCCGAGCTGCGCGACCGCGACACCTATCTGGCCTGAGCCCGGGAGCGGGCCGGCGGCCGTGGCTCACGGGTCCTGGCGGTTGTCCAGCCGGACCAGCACCGCGCCCATCATGCGCTGGATATCGGCCTTGATCATTTTCGCACCCAGCATGCCGGGTACGTAAAAATCGGGAATCAGCTTGCCGCTGTAGAGGATGCGGGTGCCACCCGTTTCCGGCACCGGCACCAGCTCCCAGTGCGATTCGTAGTGCTTCATGTCGCCCGAGATCAGGGCGATGTCGATCGACGACATCGGCGTTTCGGTGGCGCGCACGATCAAGTGGATCGACTTGGCCATGAACAGGAAGCGCGCCGTGCCGAACTGCTCGACGATGGCCTCATTGCCGTTGCGCGACAAGACCTTGCACGACTCCAGGTCCGGCACGAATTCGTTCATGCGCTCGTAATTGGTGAGCACCTTCCACACCGCCGCTGGCGCCGCCTGCACCGTGCCGCTCGACTCCACCTCGTACATATGCAAGGCGTCGAGCTCGACCCGCTTGACCGACACCTCCAGCTTGGGCGACTCCGGCCTGGCCGGCTCCGACGCCATCCCCTGCGCGCCGGCGCTCGCCGTACCCGCCACCAGCAGACAGAGAATGAATGATTTCATGCGGCCAGACTACGGGAAACAATGTCAGAATACAAGCTCGGCACACACTCGTTACAAATCGGTTCCCGGCGGTCTTTAGAGCCCGGATCTAGCGAAATAAGTTGTAATGCCTGGGCCGCGCGCGCCCGCGCCGGCCGTCCACCACGAGCCATCCGCCATGACCACCGCGCCCTATCCTCATTTGCTGGCCCCGCTAGCAGGCTGTCGGACTTGGGGAGTCGAAGCGAGAAATGCGCTGGGCGAGGCCAGATTTTGACGATTTCGCAGTGCCAATAGCGAGCTATTGGCCGAG
>JAYVUV010000458.1:0-14662 GCA_043787615.1 Janthinobacterium sp.
GCCTGCACAGCAAGGATGGCCGCAATATCGATCTCGACAGCATGGCCGCGCTGATCAACCAGGTGTTCCGCACCCAGCTCATGGCCGTGTTCGGCAACCTGGCGACCGCCATTCCGACCGCCTACGGCATCGCCCTGGCCTACCGCAAGCTAAGCGGCCACCACTTGGTGTCGCCGGCCAAGGCCATGCACATGCTGCACGATATCGATCCGATCGGCAGCCCCGCCCTGATCTACGCCATGATCGCCGGCACCTGCCTGTTTCTGGCCGGCCTCATTTCCGGCTATTACGACAATCAAGCCTTGTACACGCGCTGGGCCCAGCGCATCGCCCAGTTACGCGGCCTGGGCCGGGTGATCGGCCAGCAACGCTTGAAGCGGCTTGGCCTGTACATGGAAAACAATCTGGGCGGCTTGATGGGCAATTTCTATTTCGGCATCCTGCTCGGCACCATCGGCACGGTGGGCGATCTGGTCGGTTTGCCGCTCGATATACGCCACGTCACCTTCTCGGCCGCCAATTTCGCGACAGCATTAGTGGGACTCGATCACAATATGAGTTGGCAACTGGCATTGACCTCGATCGCCGGCTTTCTCTCGATCGGCACGGTCAACCTGGTGGTCAGTTTCGGCCTGGCCTTATGGGTGGCGCTGCGCTCGCGCCAGGTGCGTTTCAAACATGGCTGGCGTTTGCTCAAGGCTTTGGGCCGGCGTTTCACCAGCGCGCCGATCGACTTTTTCTTCGGTTCCAAGTCGCCCCTGCCTTCCGGCCTGGGCAAGGAACCGACTTTGACCAACAAGGCAATCAAATGACTGTTCGACGCGCGCGCCGCTTGGCCCTTCTCCTCCTCGGCTGGAGCCTGGCCGGCTGCGCCGCGCTGCCGGACGTGCGCAACCTGGGCGCCAGCCTGGAGCCAAACCAGCAAGCGGTGATCAACAACGCCAAGGGCCAGCCGCTGGCGCCGAAAAACACCCGCGCGCTGCTGGCCAAGCGCTGGTTTAAATCGGGCATGGACCTGGCCACCCAGGCCGCGCTCGAAGAAGCGGCCACGGGCGTGCCTCTGATCGCCGGCAACAAGGTGACCCTGTTGTTCGACGGCCCGCAAACCATGGCCGAAATGCTCAAGGCCATCGCCGGCGCCAAAAACAATATCAATCTGGAAACCTATATCTTCGACCAGGACGAGCTGGGCCTCAAATTCGCCGACACCTTGATCGAGAAACAGCAAGCCGGCGTCACGGTCAACATTTTGTACGACAGCGTGGGCACCATCGGCGTGCCGCAAGCGTTTTTCGAGCGCATGCGCGCCGCCGGCATTCACCTGGTGGCCTTCAATCCGATCAATCCGGCCAAGCTGCGCGGCGACGAATGGAAAATCAATAACCGCGACCACCGCAAGGTGCTCATCGTCGATGGCAAGATCGCCTTCACGGGCGGAATTAATATCAGTTCCACCTACGCCAAGAGTTCCCTGTTCCGCTCCAAGTCCAAACCGACCGAGCGCGCCGACGTGGGCTGGCGCGACACCCACGTCAAGGTCGAGGGACCGGCGGTGGCGGCCTTCCAGTGGATGTTCGTGGAAAGCTGGGCCGGGCAAGACGCGGCCGACCTGTCCGAAGCCGTGTATTTCCCGCCGCTGACCGAGGCCGGCGACAAGCTGGTGCGGGTGGTGGCCAGCGAACCGGGCGGCGGCTTCGAGATTTACAAGGCGTATATCCTGGCGATCCAGGAAGCCAAGCGCAGCATCCACATCACCTCGGCCTACTTCGTGCCGGACCAGCAAACCCTGGACGCGCTGACCGCCGCCGCCCGGCGCGGGGTCGATGTCAAGGTGGTGTTGCCGGGCGTGTCAGACAGCGGCTTGGTGTTCCATGCCGGGCATGCCGTGTACCGCGAATTGCTGGAAGGCGGGGTCAAGATCTACCACTTGAAGCTGGCCGTGCTGCACGCCAAGACGGCGGTGATCGACGGCGCCTGGTCGACCGTGGGCTCGACCAATATCGACATGCGCAGCTTCCTGCATAACAGCGAACTCAATGTGGTGGTGCTGGGCGACGGTTTCGGCGGCGAAATGGAAAACGCGTTTCAGGAAGACTTGCGCGACTCCGAACCGGTGACCCGCGAAAGCTGGGCCAAGCGGCCGCTGGCCGACCGGGTCAAGGAATGGGCCGCCCGCTTCATGGATTACTGGCTGTAGCGGGCCGGGTGCTGGCCCAGATGTCGCCGCGCCGCTCGAACGTTTCGGTGCTGGCCGACTCGAACGCGGCGCCGGCTTCCTGCCAGCTGTAGCGCTCCACCTCGATGGTGTCCGGCTCGACCCGGATCACGTTGAAGGAATTCGATTCGCCGCGCCCGCGGGTGGAGGTGGCGGTGCCGGCCTGCACCATCAAGGCCGCGTAACCGGGAAACTTGTAGCGGTGCGCGGTGCTGCCGGCGTGGCTGGCATGCAGATGGCCGGCCAGTAACAGATCGACCCCGGCCCGGGCGAACATGTCCATCGCCATCGGCGCCCGATCGACCAGATCGTCTTCCTTGAAATTGTCCGGCAAGTCGAACGGGTGGTGCGTGACGATGACGCGGATCAAGTTCTGGTCCAGGCCGGCCAAACGCTGGCGCAAGTGATCGACTTGCTCGTGGCTCACGCGGCCATCCTTGAAGGTCAGCGAGCGCGCGGTATTGATACCCAGCACCACCATCTCCCCGTCCACATATTCCGGTTGCAAATCGGCCGTGATATAGCGCCGAAACTTGCGCAGCGGCGTCAGGAAACGCGTGAACACATTGTAGAGCGGCACGTCGTGATTGCCCGGCACCACCATTTGCGGCCCCGGCAAGCTATCCAAAAAGGCACGCGCCTCCTGAAATTCTTCGCTGCGCGCGCGCTGGGTCAGGTCGCCCGAGACCACCACCAGATCGGGCGCCAGCCGCGCCACCAGCGCGCGCAAGGGGGCCAGCAAGGCCGCGTCGACCCGGCCGAAATGCAAATCGGATAAATGAACGATGGTGCGCATGCATGCTCCTTAAACGGCGGGGACGATGACGGTGAGCGCCGCGGCGCGGATGCGGTAATTGAGCGGCGTGTTCATCACCGTCACCTCGCCGTCGGTGGCCACGCGCAAGCGCTTGTGCCGGGTCTCGATATCGAGCTGCTTGGCCAGCAATACGTCGAAGTCTTTTTGCCGGGCCAGCTGTCCCAGCAGCGCGTGGAAGGCCAGGCGCACCAAGCCCAGCCGGCCGGGGCGCTGCGCCACGTACAGGCTCAGCGTGCCGCCGTCGAGCCGGGCGCGCTCGCCGATGGTCAAACCCTGCATCCGGTATTCATTGTTGCCGATGAAAACGAAGGGGGTGCGGCGCGCGTGCTGCTCGCCGTTCACCTTCAAGCGCACGCTGAGGAAAGGATAGCGGCGCAGCGCCGCCATGCTGGCCCAGCAAAACGCCAGCCACTTGCCGCGGCCGAGCCGGCGCTGCTGCTTTTCGCGGTCGCGCACGATGTCGGGATACAAGCCCAGGCTGGAATTGTTTAAAAAAATACGCCCGTTCACCTCGCCCACGTCCACCTTGGCGCGCACCCCGCCGGCCACGTTGGCGATGGCCGCGTCCAGCGTCAGCGGAATGCCCAAGTCCTTGGCGAAATGGTTCAAGGTCCCCAGCGGCAGCACGCCGAAAACCACCCCGCTGCCGGCCAGCACCGAGGCCACCGCGTTGATGGTGCCGTCGCCGCCGCCGGCCACCACGATGCCGACCCCGCGCGCCAGGGCCGCCTTGGCCGTGTCGATCATCTCGGCGCCGCTTTCGGCCAGGGTGACGGCGGCGTCGAAATCGTGGGCCAGGAATTTATCGTGCAATTGTTGGGCATACTCGGCCAGGTAGCCGGCCCCGGCGCTGGCGTTGATGATGACGGCGATAGGAATCAGGATGGTTCTCCATTATTGTTGGGGACGGGCGGCGCGGCGCCGCCGCAGGGTCGAGCTGGCGGTGATGCACACGGCCAGCCAGGCGCAGCTTTCCAGCATGGCGGCCAGCACATCGCTCAGGTAATGCACGCCCAAATACATGCGGCTCAGGCCCACCAGCGGCACCATCAGGGCCGCGCCGGCCAGCGCCGCGTGGCGCCACGCCGGTCGCGGGCGCAGGCACAGCACATAAGCGGCCAAAATGCCGTAAAACAAGGTGGCCGCCGCCGTATGGCCGCTGGGAAAACTGTAGGTGTCGAGCGTGAGCAGCGGATCGACAAAACTCGGCCGCGCCCGCATATACACATACTTTAGCAGCACATTTAAAAGCATGCCGCCGGGGACGGCCACCGCCAGGGTCAGCAGCCAGTACGGCGCCCGCCGCAAATGAAAATACCAGCCCAGCATGGCGCCCAGCACGCTCATGCCGATCTGGCTGTGCAAGTGGGTCAGCGCCAGCATGAACAAGTTCAGGCCGGCCGTGGCATGGGCGTGCAAGTAGCGCGCCACAGCCAGGTCGAGCTCGGTCAAGCGGCGCCCGGCCACGACCGCCTCGGCCAGTTCACCGAACAGCCACACCGCCAGCGTCATCACGGCCACCCCCAGCGTCAGATGCAAGCCCAACTCTTGTTCGGGCGAAAAGCGCGCGGCGATGAAGTTTCTCAGTCGGACCAAACGAAGCGGGGGCATGGGTATCCAGGGCGAAAAGGTCGGTCAGCATACCGCATCCGGGCACGCGGCGACGACACGATCGGGCGCACTTTGGCACAAACACTGTTTATTCATACAGCTACTGTGTATTTGTACAGTAGTTGTGCTAAGCTTGAGCCTGGTTAAACGCATCTCCCTACAAAGGATCTTCGTCATGGCATCATTAAACAGCCGTTTTGGCTCGCGTTTCGGTCTGGAATACGCGCCGACCTCGTTCTTGGTACGCATGGGCAAACGTGAAATGCTGGTGTGCCGCGACTTCCGCAAGCGCTTCTACACCGTCAACCCTTTCATCGAATGCGATACCGGCATCGAGCCCGGCCATGTGGAAGTGTTGCTGATGCGGCGCTGGCTGCTGATCCTGTCGAAGGCGCATTGAACGCGGCGGGCGCGGCGGCGCGCCCGCTTTCACGTTTGCGCTGAAATTGTTTCCGTATTCCCGGTCTTTTTCTTTGCGATCCGAAGCGTGATGATGGGTCACGGAGCGCGCACCGTGCCGCTCCCCGCACCGGGGATCCGGCATGTCAGAACCATTGGTAGCGATCGCCACCATCCATTGCCAAGCGCAACACGCCGAACAAGTCGGCCACGCTTTACGCGCATTGGGCGCGGCCAGCCGGCCCGAAGCCGGCTGCCTGCGTTACGATTTGCATGTCGATCTACAACGTCCCGAGCGCTTTGTCATGCTCGAGGAATGGGCCGACCAGGCCGCGCTCGATCGGCACGACGCCACCCCGCATCTGCGACGCTTCATCGCCGAGCACGGCCCCCTGGTCGAGATCGCCCTCACCAAACTGCGCAGCGTCGCATGAAAGCCGTGGCCTAGCAGCCTGTCGGACTTGGGGAGTCGAAGCGAGAAATGCGCTGGACGAGGCCAGATTTTGACGATTTCGCAGTGCCAATAGCGAGCTATGGGCCGAGAAAGCGGCGAAATATGGACCGTCCCAGCGCATTTTGCAGCCGACGAGCCCAAGTCCGACAGGCTGCTAGCGCGCGCCGCTGGCCATACACCGGACCGACGCCCTGATCGATATCGAGTTGCCGGCCCCGGTGGCCGAGGGTCGCGATCCGCTGGTCAAAGTCAAGGCCGTCTCCGTCAATCCGGTCGACACCAAGATCGGCCAGCAGCGCGCGCCGGCCGAGGGCGAAGTCGGCGTGCTGGGCTGGGACGCGGCCGGCTTGGTCGCCGCGGTCGGCGCCGGCGTCACCCTGTTCAAGCCGGGCGACAAGGTCTGGTACGCCGGCGCGATCACGCGTCCCGGCACCAACAGCCAATGTCATCTGGTCGATGACCGCTTGACGGGCCCCACCTCGCGCCCGGCCACCCGCGCGCGGGTGACGCGGCTGGGCGCCCATCATGTGATCGACCACGGCCAGCCGTTGGCGGAGGAAATCCGGCGTCTGGGATTGCCGCCGGCGCATGACGTGGCCAGCTTGAACGAAAGCGCGCGCCATGTCGACGACATCGTCGCGCTGAGGGCGCCGCAAGGCAAGTTGGCGCTGATCGGCGATCCGGCCGGCTCGACGTGAGCAAACGCGGCCAACTTGATCCGCGCGCACGCCTTAATCGAAACCAATGGCGCGAAAGGCAAGCTGGTGCTGGCAGGTTTTTAAACGCCGCACCGGCCGCGCGAGCGCGCGGCCGGTTTTTTTCACGGAACCGTTTCCGCTTTCCGCCGCACTCATCCACCCGTCTTCCCGCGTCCGGACATCCGGCGCCGCGTATTGCTCGCGCGGCTGGAATATTAATAGAATAATCTCGTTCATCCCGGGCCTATGGCGGAACTATTCAAATGACGGGGCCACCAATCAACGATCCTTCACATCTTGACAGCCGAAGCACGGAAATCGATCAGGAGAGGAGCCGCGATCTGAACAGGGTCGACCATATAGATATGTTCGTGTTGAAAAAAGGATGTTTATAATGAATGCCAGCCCAGCGGTAGCCCAGTCCGTGATTTCCAATCCCTATCGGGGTTTCGCTTATCCCGCCTCGACCGACGCGGCGCCCGCGCGCCGTTTCCAAGCCACCGCCGCGCCCGTCAGAGTCCATCCCGCGCACCGCGATTTGATTTCGCCGTCCATCGGCTATCGTCCAGGCAACCAGGTCGAATCGAATCTGAGCTTGTTGACCTTGCCGCTCTCCATGGCTGAACCGGAAACGATTTCCGGCTTGAAGGTGGCCATCACCACCGACGCCAGCGTCCAGCAACTGGCCGAGAAACAAGCTTGCCTGCGCGAAGCGCTGCATATGATTTCGGAAAAGGCGCCGGGCGCGTTCAAAGGCATGCAAGCGCTCGAAGTCTTTTTCGGCAGCAAAGTGAACTGCGAACTGGTGTGGGCGCCGACCAGCCCGCACAGCAACGCCTTCCTGTTCCTGGGCGACCGTTTGATGTCGCAAGGCGGCGGCGCCGGCCTCAAAGGCAAGCGCGCCGCGATGGCCGAGCAAACCCCGGCCCTGCTGCAAGGCCAGAGTAAAAGCGCCGCCAAGGCCACCCGTTTCATCGTGCATGAATTGTCGTATCTGATTCATGCCCACAAGACCACCGATTACTCGGCGAAACTGAAACCGCCCGTCCTGTGGAGCGCGGACGGTATCGCCGAGCGGGTCGAACCGACCGCCCACGCGAACGATGAATTCGTCGCCGAAGTGTTCACCGGCTTAATTCACGGCAAGGTGTATTCGCCCGAAGTGATGGAACAGTACGCCGAACGGCGCGGCCCGAACGTCCCTTTGTAAGCAGTCGTAGTAGTAGTAGTGGGTCAACCTGTCGGCGGCCGCGCTCGCGCGCCGTCGACAGTCCGGTACACGCCGGCAACCGCCACCGTTTCGTGCATACAACACGATGGTGGTCGCAGTGCGTTTTTAATAACATATACTTCATGAAAGACAACAAACATGATAAATTACTATCCTGGCGCTCCGGCTGTGGGGCGCATGAACAGCCCGTTGTTCGCCTTGTTGCGTTACGACGGGCCACTATGGGGGTGGGTGATGGGACAACAAAACGAATTCGAACCGACCCAGTCGCGTCCGGACGGATCGCTGGCGGGCATTGTCGAAACCGGTATTTCCATGCAAAAGACCCACGGCCGCGATTATGCCGCCGCCTATCTGCGCAAGCACGGCGTGAGTTTGAAGGTGATGGCGCGGGTGCTGTCCGAACCGCAGCGCCGGCGCGGCGCTCCGCCGGCCCCGGAAGCGCCGTTCTTTTATTTGCGTTAACGACCTGAACGGTATCCCCCGCTCGGGCCGCCATCGCGGCTTGCGGGGGGGGAATGCGCCATGCGCGTGCCATCGTGGCCGCCGGCCGCGTCCCATCTCTTCGCCACACGCCACGCACGCCACCCTTCCCTTCCGGCCCGCCACACCCGTCCCCACCCGCGCGATCCGAACCAAGCAAGCCGCCGGAATGACGCCGCCGCAGCATACTGATGAAACCTCGTTCGGATATGGCGATAATATCAATCCGCGATACAAGCCTGCGCAAAGGCTTTATGTTCGCTCCGGCCGGATTGATTATCGCCGCCGTGCTCGCCATGGGCGGCCCCGGTTCGTCCGCCGCGCAGCCGATGTGGATGAAGCTGTCGGCGCTGTACGCGAACGCGGCAAGCTTACCTTGAGCTATCCGTTCTCGCGCTTTCTCAACGGCGACCACATGGTCGGCAAGCTCAACCTCATGCGCTTGCCGGGCCGGGCCGGGCCCGCATCGACAACGAGACGAGCAAGATCGCCGACAGCGCCGGCGCGCCCTTGAAATGGTCGCTGGCCGAGGTGCCGCGAGCGCATCCCCGATTCACAAGGCTTGCCCCAGCCGCTGCTCCAGTTGCGCGCGGTAGGTGCGGCTGACCCGGGTCCGGGCGCCGTCCCTGAGCAAGACCTCGAATTCTCCATGCGACAGCGATTCGAGCCGCACGATGCTGTCCACATTTAAAATGGTGGAACGGTGCACGCGCAGGAACTGGGCCGGGTCCAGCCGCTCGCTCAAGTCGTTCAGGGAGGCGCGATACAGCAACAGCTTGCCGCCCACATGCAAGTTGACGTACACGCCGGCGGCGTCGATCCAGTCGATCTCGGCCACGCGCACCAGCTGGGTCAGGCCGGCGCTCTTGACGGCCAACCGGTCCAGATAGCGCGCCTGGGCTGGGGCGAGGCCAGGGCCAGGCCCGGCATCGTCGGCGGCGCGGGCGGCCATCATCTGCATCATCTGGCGCCCGAACTGGCCCGCCAAACGCCCCAGGCGATCGCTGGCCAGGCGGACTTTCGCGCGCGCGACGGCCGCTTCCAGGCGCTCGTCTCCATAGGGCTTGAGCACATAATCGAGCGCGTGCGCTTCGAAGGCGCGGATCGCGTGCTGATCGTAGGCGCTGACAAAGATGGTCAAGGGCATCCGCGCGGGACCGATCGCCTCGACCACGTCCAAGCCCGACAATTCCGGCATTTGAATATCGAGCAAGACCAGATCGGGCCGCTCGCGCACGATGGTCTCGACCGCCATGCGGCCATCGCTCGCTTCCAGCAGGGTGTCGATCTCCGGGTCGCGCCGCAACAAATCGGTCAAGCGCTGACGCGCCGGCGCTTCGTCGTCGACCACCAGCACGGCCAGGCGCGCCTCGGGCAAGTTCATCGCGTCTCCAGGCAACGGTAGGGAAACGACAACGTCAGCGCCGTGCCGCCGCCGGCGCGGCGCGCCAGCGCGAACCGGCCGGCGTCGCCGTGCAAGGTGGCGAGCCGCTCGCGCGTGACCGACAGCCCCACCCCGCCCGGAACGGCGTCGGACCAGCCGGGCGGCAAGCCGACCCCGTCGTCCGTGACGGTCACCACCAGCCGGGCGCCGTCCACGCTGGCGCCGACCACGATATGGCCGCCGCCCGCGCGCGGCGCGATGCCGTGCCGAATCGCGTTTTCCACCAGCGGTTGCAAGAACAGATTGGGCACGGCGGCGTCGCGCGCGCCGGGCGCGATATGGAAATCGACGCGCAGGCTGGCGCCGAAGCGGATGCGCTGTATCGCCAGGTAATGGTCGAGCAGCGCCAGCTCCTCGGCCAGCGTGATTTCCGGCCGGCTGTGCGAGGCCAGGGAGGCGCGCAACAAATCGCCCAGGTGCTCGATCATGGCGCGCGCCAGCTTCGGCTCGCGCTCGAGTTGGGACGAGATGGTGTTGAGCGCGTTAAACAAAAAATGCGGGTCGAGCTGGCTGCGCAAGGCGTGCAAGCGGGCTTCGGTAAACGCGCGTTCCAGCCGCACCATGCGCAATTCGGCCGACAGGTATTCGCGATGCGAGCGGCTGGCCTGGGCCACGCCGGCGATCAGGCAATACACCAGGAAACTCCACAAATACAAGCCTTCGCGTGCGTCCGCCACCAGGCTGGCCCCGCTCAAGCGCGACCACGGTTCCAGCCCCAGCAGGGTACGCAGCAGCGCGTACAGCACGACAAACCAGGCCGTCACCAGCATGCCGGCCAGCGCGTGGGCGGCGATCCGGCGCCCGGCTTGACGGCGGCCGAACGGCAAGCGACGGTCGATCGACAGCACCAGCGGCGCGAACACGCCCCAGGACCACCATTGCGCTAGCGAGCCGAGCAAGGTGTCGCGCCCATGCTCGCCGAACGACAGGCGCGGCAGGGCGAACAGCAGCGCCACCAAGGTCCAGAACAGCCAGGCCAGGCCGATCCGGCGCGCCCAAGGCAGGCCGGCGCGGCCGAGCTGGCCAAGAGGGCCGAGCTGGCCGGCAAAATCCCTGCGTGCAGTCACCGTCCCTCCTTTCGCCATCCATCCGTGGCCGTCGTGGTCGATTATGGCCGCCCCGGTTCCCGCAGTGCCGCGTCGAGCCGCGCGATCTCGGGCTCGCCGGCCAACCGTACCGCGCGCACATCATCGAGCCGCATCATCGCGCCCCAGCCATAGGCGCTACCCTTGTCCCTGAAAACGTTGCCGACCACGATTTCGATCTCGTTGCGGCCTTGTTTCAGCGGCAAGCGAAAAGCCCCGTTGTCGAGCGCCAGCCGTCCATCGGGAAAACGGCGCTCGGCCTCTGGATAATAATGGTTCTGGTCGGAAAAGACCAACTTGCCGTTGAGGTAGACCCAGACATCGCGCGCCCAGCCCAGCGCCACTTGCTTGTCTTGCGCGGTCTCGGCCTCGACCACCGTTTTCAGGTGCACCACGGCGGTGGCTTTGTTGAGCGGACGGCCGTATTCGCGGCTGAGGTTAAGCAAGCCGCCATGCTCGGCGTCGAGTTTTTTCCATGTCAACCCGGGGTCCGCCGCCGGCCCGGGCGCGGCGCCGCCGGCCGCATACGGCCGCGGCGGCGTGACCAACCAGTGGCGCACGATGCCCGGATGCCGGTCGGCCGGGTCGGCCAGCGGTTCGGGCGGCAATCCTTCCACCGCGCCGGGCGCGAGCGTCAAATTGGCGAAGGTCGCCGGCCCCATCAATTGCAAACCGCCTTGCGCCACATCGCCTTCCAGATTGCCCACCGTCAGCGTGGGGGCGACCGCGTCGTTGATATACACCAGCATGCGGCGCCCGGACATGACCAGCTTGACATGGTTCCAGTCCTTGTCCCGCACCGGGGCCTTGGATTGATATTGCGGATAGGCGTCCCACAACATATTGCCGTGCGTCTGAGGCGTATATTGGATGCAATCGTTCGAGGCCGGGCAATCGCTATTGGGACGGATGTAAAATTGCTCCGCCGTGTCGTCGTCGCGCCGGTGAAACTTCAAGCCGGGAATGCCGTCGCCGATGGCCTTCACATCGTATTCGATGGTGCCGTCGCCAAACGCGGCTTGTTTGAGCAGCACCTTGGCGGCGGCGCTTTTAATGCTCAACAAGCCCTGCGGGAAACCCTCCATGCTGGAAAATTCGACTTCCCCCGTCACCTCCCAGCCAGGCGCGCTCAGCGGCACTTTGAGCGGCGCGGCCCCCCACGCCGCTGGCGGCCCCCATATCGATATCAACAGCGTCACCAGCCCCAGGCCCATCGTGTTTTTTTGCATCGCGCTCTCCAAAATTACATCGCTCGTGTGACGACACCCGGTCGCCGTGCCGATCGCGCCACCAGGCGTATCGTCCACGGTCATGGTAGCCAGATCCGGCCGCGCGAAAATAGAATGTTCCCAAGCGGACGATAGCGGCCCTCAAGCGGCTTGGACGCCGGTCGAAGCGGCCAGCCCGCGCGCCCCGGATGGATGTTCCTGAAAACAACCAAATTCACAGGCGAAACTTTTAGACTGGTGCGACACGACGGTGGCGACCGCGCCGCGCGGCGGCCGGTCTCGATTGAAAGTTCAAGCATCATGCATGGATCGGCACAGGCGGCTCCCGATAACAGCGCGCGCCAACAGCGCGGCGGCCGCGCCTATTGGGACATGCAACGCCGCTGCGTGGTGGTGGCCGGCTGGGTCAACCTGGTCATGTTGATCATCTTTTACTGGGTCCAGCTGAAGTCGCTGGCGCTTTTAAGCGTGGGCAGCATGCTGATCTACGTGATCGCCTACCTGTGCCTGCTGCGCCGCAAAAACCGGTTCGCGATCGGCTTGATGTGGACCGAGGTCATCGTGCACGCCGGTTTCGGCATCCTGGTGGCCGGCCCCGACGGCGCGGCCCAATATTATTTCTTGCTGTTTTTCCCCACCCTGTTCCTGGGCGCGCCGCCGCGCAAGGCTTACCTGCCGGCCCTGTGCGTGCTGGTCATTTATGTGGCGCTGGACGCCTACGTGCACGCGGTCGGGCCGATCGAGCGCTTGTCACCCGCCAATCTGGCCATCGTGCGCTACTTCAACGTGACCGTGTTCGTCGGCATGCTCAGTTATCTGGCCGCCTTTTACCGCAAGCGGGTGGTCTCGTCGGAAAAGCAATTGCGCACCTGGGCCAGTTCCGACCCGCTGACGGGATTGGCGAACCGGCGCTATATGGAGGGCGTGATCGCCGAACACGACGCCGACCCGGGCGCGCCGCCGCTGGCGGTGATCATGGCCGATATCGACCACTTCAAATCCATCAACGACCGCTTCGGCCACGATGGCGGCGACCTGGTGCTGCGCAAGGTGGCCGGCGCGATCGGCGCCTGCGTGCGGCAAAACGATTGCGTGGCGCGCTGGGGCGGCGAGGAATTTTTGATCTTGCTACCGGGCGGCACGGTCGATCATGTGGCCGACACGGCCGAGCGCATCCGCGCGCTGGTGGCGGCCACCTGTTTCGAGGAGCTCGACCTGGCCGGCGCCGCGCCGCGCGTGACGCTCACGCTGGGCACCATGCAGCGCGTGGGCAACGAGCCCTTGCACGACACCATCAAGCGCGCCGACGAGCGCCTGTACCAGGGAAAGCGGCTCGGCCGCGACCGGGTCTGCTGAGGCGCGCGGCGCGCCTATGACGGCATGCGCCCGCCGCTGTCGCGCCGCCCCGCCTTGGTCAGCGCGCCAAAGGCCTTGGCGTAGGACCAGGCGATCAATTCTTGCAGATAATCTTCCGGCACGCTGCGGACATCGACGATCGTGACCCAGTGAAAGCGCCCCATGTAGCGCGCCGGCTTGATGCCGGGCATGCCGGTCAATTCCAGAAAACGCTCGGGCGTGACGCGCAGGCTGAAACGCCATCGTTCCGGCTCGCTGGTCTTGAAATAGGCGAATTTCTTGTCGCCGATGGTATAGGCCAGAATGTTGCCCGGAAAGCTGGGGGTGGACACGTCGGCGCCCGGATAGCGCGCGCATAATAGTTTGACCGCCTGTACATCCATAGGTTCCTCATTGCTCCAAAGCGCCGACCAGACGCGCCACGCCCTCGGCGTCCACGGTGTAACTGGCCAGGTCTTGCGCCAAAAATAAGCGGCCCGCATAACTCCGGCGCGCCTCCCGCTCCAACTCGGCCATGCCGGCCGGATGATGATAGCGCGCGCTGAAATGGGTCAGGATCAAGTTCGGTAGCGCGGCCTCGGCGGCGAACTGGGCCACCCTTTGCACCGAACTGTGGGTGGGGCCGGGACCGATTTTTTGCAGCATGGCCTCGGTGTAGGTGGCTTCGTGCACCAGCAATTGGGCGCCGGCGCAGGCCTCGGCCAACAGCGCGGGTGTATCGTTGTCGCCGCCGATCACCACGGCGACCCGCTCGCGCCGCGCGCGACGGAACGCGGCGGCCGACAAAAGACCGCCATCGTCCAAGCGCACGTCCTCGCCGGCCAACAAGCGCCCCCAGGCGGGACCGGGCGCGACGCCGTGCGCGCGCAAAGTGTCCTTGTCGAGCTGCCAGCTCGCGCGTTCCACCTCGAAGCGAAAGCCGACGCTGGGCGCGCGGTGCGACAAGGGAAACCGTTCGATGCACAAACCGGTTTCGCGATGCACCTGGCGCGCGGCGGCGACGTCGATATGAATCAGCGCAAAGGTGAGGAACAACTCGGTGTGCCGGATGGTCGCTTCCAGCCAAGCCCGGATCGCCGGCGGCGCCGCCAGGATCAAAGGACGGGTGCGCCCGCCCATGGAAGCGCTGGCCAGCAAGCCGGGCAGTCCATAGCTGTGATCGCCATGCGCATGGGTGATGCACACGCCGGCCAGATGGTGCACCGACAGCGGGACGCGCAGCAAGCGGTGCTGGGTGGCTTCGCCGCAATCGATCAACCACCAATCGCGGTGTACACCGGTTTCCAGCGCCAGCGCCGTCACATTGCGTTGTTTGGTGGGCACACCGGAAGACGTGCCTAAAAAGGTGAGTGTCAACATATTCCAACATTATATGACGCTGGCCCGCGCCGCCGGACCGGCACCGGCCATGTAACAAATTAGTATCGGAAATCCTTTTTCGGAATGCGCGCAAGCCTATTGCAATGAAGTAATATAGCGCCGGGGTTATATAAAAATAAAATTTCTAAACATTTCCCAGAAGGACCAAGATGAAACAATTGATTCGATCTCTAGCGGTAAGTTTATTAAGCGGCGCCTTATTGGCCGCCTGCGGCGGCGGCAGTTCCGGCACCACGCCAGCGACCAGCAACGCGGCGGCC
>JAYVUV010000459.1:0-2653 GCA_043787615.1 Janthinobacterium sp.
CGCTTGACCGCGGCTTGCACATTGCTGGTCACATGTTCATAGCCGAATTCGGGTGTGTGGATGCCGATCACCACCAAGCCCTTGTCCTTGTATTTCTCATGCCATTTGACCACGTAGGGCAGGGTATTGGCGCAGTTGTAGCAGGCATAGGTCCAAAAGTCGACCAGCACCACCTTGCCGCGCAAGCCGGCCAGGGTCAGCGGCGCCGAGTTGATCCAGTTGCCCAGCTCGGCAAATTCGGGCGCCTGGCCCTGGCTCTTGAGCGTGGCGGCGCTGGCGGCTTGGCTGGCGGCGCATAACGATGTCAGCAACACCAGCGCGAGGCCGGCGCCATACTGGCGAATGGAAGGCTTCATGTGAATCTCCTAGTCATGGGTTGGAAAGCGTTACGGGACTCGGCGGGGACGATGTCGAGCGTGGCGGTCCGTCGCGCTCACTGGCGCGTGATCTGTGCGCGGGTCTGCGCTGCCCTGTCTTGTAGCTTGGTCGCGGTATTGCGCGCTAACCTTACTGATCGCGGCGACAATATTTTTATGGCAGAAGCGATCGCCAGGAGGCGCGCCGCTTGGTGGGCGGGTCATCGCGTGGGGGCTCGACGCCCATCGCGCGGCGCGTGCCGGCGCGGGCGGCCCCGCTGTGATGGCGATGCGGCTGGTACAATCGCCCGGTGTTGCTGTGCACCAATCTCGTGACGAGGGCGGCCCGGCAAACGTCGATTGAACCATCACAGGAGTTAGCCTTCATGAACATTCATCTGTCCGTCGTGCCCGTGGTTTCCCTGATCGCCGGCATACTCATCCTGGTGATGCCCAAGTTACTCAACTATATTATTGCTTTGTATTTGATCGTGATCGGGGTGGTTGGCATCTTCGGCACCCGCGGGTTTCACCTGTCTTGAGCGCGCGCGTCGGCGGTGTGGCGCGGCCAAAAAAAATCGAGCGGCAAGCAGGCGCTTGCGGCTCGATACGCATCCCGAAGCCGGCGCGCGGCAAGCCGCGCGCCCCTGTCGTTATTGCTTGGTGAATTTCAACCAGTTCAAGTTGTAACCGCCGGCGGGCACCGCGATCGCCACTTGCTGCTGGCCGGCCGGCAAGCTCACCACCTGGCTGATGGTTTGCCAATTCTGCCAGCCTCCGGTGTTCGGCACGCCGATGGTGCCGTAGGTGGTGCCGCCGCCGGCTTTTTCCAGACGGATGGTGCCGCCGTTCGGGCTGGCCACACGGTATTCGACCTTGTAGTTGCCGGCCGATGGGGTGGTGAGGTTCCAGATCATCCAGTCGCCGGTATCGATCCAGCCGACGTCGCTGCCGCCTTCGGACGAACCTTCGACTTGCACGCCCTGCATGTTGGCGTAGCTTTCCGCTTCGATCTGGGTCGACCAGGCGCCGCCGGTGCTGGTGGTGGCGCCCGGCAAGCTGATATACAACTTGCCCAGTTCGGTCAGCACGCCGCTTTGCGGGGCCAGCAGATTGATGAATGGAATTTCGTTATTGCGGCCCGAGAACCAGGAATAGCGGGCGATGGTCGGCTCGTTTTCCAGATACTTCACCGCTTCCGTGATGTAGGCTTTTTGCTTGGCCAGGGTGATGTCGGGCGTATTGGCGCAAGAAAATTCGGTCAGCCAGATCGGCTTGTTGTACTTTTTGAATTTGCCGATGTACCACTGCAAGGAGCTCAAGTCGCAGTTATACCAATGCACCGGGATGAAGTCGATCTTGCAATCCTTGCAGGCGGCCAGGAAGGCGTCCATATAGACCACCGGATCGCTGGAGTTGAAGTCGACGTCGGTCACGCAGTCGCCGCAGAAATTGAGGGCCGGCGCGCCGATTTGCAGATTTTTGCGGCGTGCCACTTCTTGCAACACGGGCCACAGGGCGGCCGCTTGACGCGGTGTCTTGTTCGATTGCGATTTGAAGTTCGGCTCGTTAAAACCCAGCAGGTACTTGGCGCCGTTCGGCACTTGCGCGGCGATGTCGTCGGCCGTCGGGTTGCCGCCCCAGATCATCGGCACGAACTCTTCGCCGGCCGCCTGATAGGTGTTGACCACGCCCGCGTCCAGCTTGGGCGACCAGTTGTACCACCAGGTCACGCCGGCCGAAAGCGCTTGCATGTCGGCCGCTGAATGGCCGCCATAGGCCAGGCCGCGTTTTTTGCTGCGCCCGTCGACCGCGGCGGCCGCGCTGCCGGTGGCCGCCGTCACGGCGGTGCCGGTGGCGGGCGCGGCTGACGCGGTCGCGGTCGCGCTCGGCGTGGCGACGGTCGTGTCGATGGCCGGCGTGCTGGCCGTCGTGTCGGTGGCACCGGCGACCGGGCTGGCGCCGGCCGGGGTCGGCGCCAGCGCGCCGCTCGACGCGCTGTCGGTGACGGGCACGCTCACCGGGGTGCTCGAGACGGGGGCGCTGCCAACGCCGGTGTCGCTGCCCGGCGCGGCGCTGGCGCCGGTCGGCGTGGCGGACGGCGCGGCGGCGGTAGGGGCTGCGGCCGGGATGGTCGCCGCCGGGCTGCTGCCGGTGGCTGGCAGCGCGCTGTCGCCGCTGCCGCCACCGCAGGCGGCTAAACTCAACACCAGCAGTGCGCTCATCAGGGCTGTCACTTTGCCCCGCGCGGGGGGGAATTTTGCAGCTAGGTTCATTATTTTTATCCTTGGTCTGGA
>JAYVUV010000460.1:0-2308 GCA_043787615.1 Janthinobacterium sp.
CGCGCGCCTTGACCCAGGCGTAGCGCTCCCACTCGCGGCCTTGCACGATCAAATATTGTTCGACCATGTTCAAGCTGGCCGCCAGCGGCCCCGAGCCGCCGTTCGGGCGCAGCGCCATGTCGACCCGGAACACGAAGCCGTCCTCGATCACTTCCGACAGGGCGGCGATCAGCTTTTTGCCCAGGCGGGTGAAAAACTCGTGGTTCGACAAGCCGCGCCGGCCCGGCCCGGCGACCGTGTCGCCATCCTCGGGATAGACGAAAATGAGGTCGATGTCGGACGAGACATTCAATTCGCCGCCGCCCTGTTTGCCCATCGCCAGCACCATCAGCGCTTGCGGCAAGCCCGATTCGTGCCCGGTCGGCATGCCGTGCGCGGCCACCAGCTCGTCCATCAAGGCCGCCAAATGGGTCAGGATGGCGAAGTCGGCCAGGGCGGTCATGCAGTCGAGCACCTCGGCCAGGTCGGCCCGGCCCGATAAATCGCGTTCGATCAGGGTCGCCACCACCAGGTTGCGCAGGCGCCGCATGGCGCGCCCCAGCGGCAGGGCGGCGCCGCCCGGGCCGGCCTGCGCGGCCAGCAGCGCGGCCAGATCGAGCGCGGCGCAACTGTGGCGCGCCAGCCGCGCCACCTGGGCGGCGCGGTCCGGATCGGCGCTCAGCCAGCGTTGGTAAAAGCGCGAGGCGGAGGCGGGGTCGGAGGCGGAAAGGGCGGGGAGTGGGTTCATGTCGGCGCGCGGTAAGGGGGCGACGGCATCGCCATCGCTCAATGATAGACCGGCGGCGGGCCGTCAAGCTGTGTAACGAAGACGGGGCCGCCACGGGGATGCGGTAGAATTGTGGCAAATCGCCGGCGCGGTGGGGCTCGCGCCGCCCGGACTTGCCAGCGAGTTTAATACAGAGTTGCATGCTTGGCGCGATTACCGGGCCGAATACCCAGCGCTGGCGCGTCAGGCCGGAGCCGCTCCACAGGTGAGCGCCGGTATCGCCGCCCCTGTTCGCCACCATTTTACACCGGGCCGTTTATTAGCTTATCGATGCAAAAACCGCCAGCCGACAGCGCGACCGCCACCCCGGCCGGGGCCGGGATCGGGACCGGGACCGGGACCGGGACCGGGATCGCCACCGCGCCCGGGCGCGGCCGGCGCCTGCGCGCCGTCTATCGGACCGCGAACCTGGCCACTTGCCACCTGCTGGGCCTGACCTGGAAGCTGGCGCTGTTGTGCTATTTCGCCTTCGTCATCCTGTTCCTGGTGCTGCGCTACGCCATTTTGCCCAATATCGATTATTACAAAGGCGACTTGGAGCGGCTGGCCAGCAAGGCGCTGGGCAATCCGGTCCGGATCGAGCGGGTGTACGCGTCCTGGCGCGGCTTGCGGCCGAATCTGTTTTTGGGCGATGTCAGCCTGCGCGACGCCAGAGGTCAACAAGTGCTGAGTTTGCCGAGCGTGTCGGCCACCTTGTCGTGGTGGAGCGTGCTGACGGCCGGGGTCCGTTTCGAGTCGCTCGAAATTCTCGGCCCGGCGCTGGAATTGCGGCGCGAGGCGGACGGCAAGCTGTACGCGGCCGGCATGTTGCTCAATCCCGAGCGGCCCGGTTCAGACAGCCGTGGCGCCGACTGGTTGTTGTCGCAGCGCGAAATCGTGATCCGCAACGGCCGCCTGCACTGGGTGGACGCTCAGCGCGGCGGCGCCGAGCTGGTGCTGGGCCAGCTCAATCTGGTGTTGCGCAACCATTGGCGCGAGCACCAATTCGCCCTGCAGGCGGTGCCGCCGGCCGCGCTGGCCGCCCCGCTCGACGTGCGCGCCCGCTTCACCCATCCCCCCTTCGCCACCGTGTCCGACTTGAAGCGCTGGAAGGGCGAAGTGTATGCCGACCTGAAGCGCGTCGATCTGGCGGCCTGGAAAACCTATTTCGACTATCCGTTCGCGCTCCAGGGCGGCGAAGGCGCGCTGCGGGCCTGGGTCGCGCTCGACCATGGCCGACCGACCGGGGTGACGGCCGACTTGGCGCTGGCCGACGTGGCGGCCAGCCTGGGCGACGCGCCGGCGCCGCTCGACATCGTGCGCGTCGAAGGCCGGCTCAGCTTGAAACAGGAATTCGCCGGCGCCACCGACGCCGCCCTACGCGAGCGCAGCCTCACCTTGAGCGACTTTTCGCTGGCCATGCGCGATGGCCTGAGCCTGGCGCCGACCACGCTGGCGGCGCGCCTGGTGGCGGGCGGCGCCGGCCGGGCCGAGCGCGGCGAACTGCGCGCCGAGCAACTCGACTTGCGCACGGTGGCGGCCCTGGCCGCGCGCCTGCCGCTG
>JAYVUV010000461.1:0-9222 GCA_043787615.1 Janthinobacterium sp.
AAAAAATCAGTTCTTCAGCGGAGACCACGTCGACGTGAATTGTGTTTGCCATGTCTATCCTATCGGGTTGAAGTACCCCGCCCGAAGGCGGGGTCAGGCCCAAACGCCATGATTAGTTGAGTTTCTTGGCTTTTTCGATTGCTTCTTCGATCGTGCCGACCATGTAAAACGCTTGTTCCGGCAGGTGATCGAGTTCGCCCGAGGCGATCATTTTGAAACCCTTGATCGTATCCTTGAGCGACACGTATTTACCTGGCGAACCGGTAAACACTTCGGCGACGTGGAAAGGCTGGGACAGGAAACGCTGCATCTTACGCGCGCGCGCCACCAGCAGTTTGTCTTCCGGCGCCAATTCGTCCATGCCCAGAATCGCGATAATGTCGCGCAATTCCTTATAGCGTTGCAGGGTCATTTGCACCGCGCGGGCGGTGTCGTAATGTTCCTGGCCGACCACCAGCGGGTCGAGCTGACGCGAGGTCGAGTCGAGCGGATCGACGGCCGGGTAAATACCGAGCGAGGCGATGTCACGCGACAAGGCGACGGTCGAATCCAGATGGCCGAAAGTGGTCGCCGGCGATGGATCGGTGTAATCATCGGCTGGCACATACACGGCTTGGATCGAGGTGATCGAACCGGTCTTGGTCGAGGTGATGCGCTCTTGCAAGCGACCCATCTCTTCGGCCAGGGTAGGCTGATAACCCACGGCCGATGGCATACGACCCAGCAGCGCCGACACTTCGGTGCCGGCCAGGGTGAAGCGGTAAATATTGTCGACGAAGAAGAGCACGTCCTTGCCTTCGTCGCGGAACGATTCGGCGATGGTCAAACCGGTCAGCGCCACGCGCAGACGGTTACCCGGCGGTTCATTCATCTGACCGTAGACCATGGCCACTTTGGAATTTTCCGGATTCTCCAGATCGACCACTTTGGCATCGGCCATCTCGTGGTAGAAGTCGTTACCCTCGCGGGTACGCTCGCCCACGCCGGCGAACACGGACACGCCCGAGTGGGCCTTGGCGATGTTGTTGATCAATTCCATCATGTTGACGGTCTTGCCCACGCCCGCGCCGCCGAACAGGCCGACTTTACCGCCCTTGGCGAACGGACACACCAGATCGATCACCTTGATGCCGGTTTCCAGCAGTTCTTGCGATGGCGACAGTTCGTCGTAAGCCGGTGGCGTGCGGTGGATCGACGCGGTTTGCGCGTGCGACACGGGGCCGCATTCGTCGATCGGGTTGCCCAGCACGTCCATGATGCGGCCCAGGGTGGCCTTACCGACCGGCACCATGATCGGCTTGCCGGTGTTCTGGATCATCATGCCGCGGCGCAAGCCGTCGGACGAACCCAGAGCAATGGTACGGACCACGCCGTCGCCCAGCTGTTGTTGTACTTCCAGGGTCAGTTCGGAGCCCGCCATTTTCAAGGCATCGAATACCTTGGGCATCGCGTTGCGCGGAAACTCAACGTCCACCACAGCACCGATACACTGAACGATTTTGCCATCAGCCATGTTCGTTCCTTCAAATATAGTTAAATTCGTTTAAACCGCAGCCGCACCGGCAACGATTTCGGAGAGTTCTTTGGTAATCGCGGCTTGACGGGTTTTGTTGTAGATCAGCTTGAGTTCACCGATCACGCTGCCGGCGTTGTCGCTGGCCGCCTTCATCGCCACCATCCGCGCCGATTGCTCGGACGCCAGATTTTCCGCCACGGCCTGGTACACCAGCGCTTCGATATAGCGCTCCAGCAATTCATCGATCACGGTGGCCGCATCCGGCTCGTAAATGTAATCCCAGGTGTGATTACCTTTATCGGCCAATTTCTTGGCGGCCGGCAGCGGCAGCAATTGCTCCACCATCGGCTCTTGCTTCATCGTGTTGATAAACTTGGTGTAACACAGGTAGACCGCGTCGATCTCGCCGTTCTGGAATTTTTCGAGCATGACCTTGACGGGTCCGATCAATTTATCCAGGTGCGGCGTGTCGCCGATCTGCGTCACTTGCGCCACGACCGGCACGCCCACGCGATTTAAGAATCCCAAACCTTTGTTACCGATGGCAACCGCTTCAATCCTGTTACCGGCCGCTTCCAATTCGCGCGACTTGGCTGTCACCAGGCGCAAGATATTGGTGTTCAAGCCGCCGCACAGACCCTTGTCGGTCGTGACGACGATGAACCCCGCAGCCTTGGCCTTCGTGCCCTGCTCTTCAGCGAGGAACGGGTGGGTGTATTCCGGATTGGCGTTTGCCAGATTGGCGGCGATATTGCGAATCTTGTCACTGTAGGGACGGGCGGCGCGCATCCGGTCCTGCGCCTTGCGCATTTTGGATGCGGCGACCATTTCCATCGCCTTGGTGATCTTCTTCGTATTTTCTACGCTCTTGATCTTGCCACGTATCTCTTTGCCTACTGCCATGAGTCCTTACTCCTTCTGCGCGTCAAGGCGCCCTCCGTGTCGGGGGGCGCCGGAACGCTTAAAATGCGCCGGATTTCTTGAAGTCGGCAATGGCGGCCGACAGCGTTGCTTCGCCGTCTTTGTCCAATTGCTTGGTCTCTTCGATCTTGGCCAGCAAGGCGGCTTGCTTGGTTTTCAGGTAAGCATGCAGACCGGCTTCGAACGGCAAGACTTTCTTCACTGGCACATCGTCCAGGAAACCCTTGTTGACGGCGAACAGCGAGGAAGCCATCAGGGAAATCGACAGGGGCGAATACTGGGCTTGCTTGAGCAATTCCGTCACGCGCGCGCCACGGTCGAGCTGTTTGCGGGTCGATTCGTCCAGGTCGGAAGCGAACTGCGCGAACGCGGCCAACTCGCGGTACTGGGCCAAGTCGGTCCGGATACCGCCCGACAGGTTTTTGATGACCTTGGTCTGAGCGGCGCCGCCGACGCGCGACACCGAGATACCGGCGTTAATGGCCGGGCGCACGCCCGAGTTGAACAGCGACGTTTCCAAGAAGATTTGGCCGTCGGTGATCGAAATCACGTTGGTCGGCACGAAGGCCGACACGTCGCCCGCTTGCGTTTCGATGATCGGCAAAGCGGTCAAGGAACCGGTCTTGCCTTTGACGGCGCCCTTGGTGAAGGCTTCGACGTAATCGGCGTTGACGCGGGCCGCGCGTTCGAGCAAGCGGCTGTGGAGGTAGAACACGTCGCCCGGATACGCTTCGCGGCCCGGTGGACGGCGCAGCAGCAGCGAAATTTGACGGTAAGCGACGGCTTGTTTCGACAAATCGTCGTAAATGATCAGCGCGTCCTGGCCGCGGTCGCGGAAGTATTCGCCCATGGCGCAACCGGAGTAGGCCGAGATGTATTGCATGGCGGCCGATTCGGCGGCTGAAGCGGCCACGACGATGGTGTATTCCAGCGCGCCGTGCTGTTCCAGCGAGCGGACGATGTTTTTGATGGTCGAGGCTTTTTGACCGATCGCGACATAGATACAGGTCATGCCCTGACCTTTTTGATTGATGATCGCGTCCACCGCCACGGCCGACTTGCCGGTTTGGCGGTCGCCGATGATCAATTCGCGTTGACCGCGTCCGATCGGCACCATGGCGTCGATCGATTTCAAGCCGGTTTGCATCGGTTGCGACACCGATTCGCGGGCGATCACGCCGGGCGCGATTTTTTCGATCGGCGAAGTCAGCTTGGCGTCGATGGCGCCCTTGCCGTCGATCGGCTGGCCCAGCGCGTTGACCACGCGGCCGCACAGTTCAGGACCGACCGGCACTTCCAGAATGCGGCCGGTGCATTTCACCGTGTCGCCTTCGGAAATGTGCTCGTAGGCGCCCAGAATCACGGCGCCGACCGAGTCGCGTTCCAAGTTCATGGCCAGGCCGAAGGTATTGCCCGGGAATTCCAGCATTTCGCCTTGCATCACGTCCGACAAACCGTGGATGCGGCAAATGCCGTCGGCGACGGAAATAACCGTGCCTTGGTTACGCACTTCAGCGCCGCCGTCAAGACCTTGGATCCGGCTCTTGATCAACTCGCTGATTTCAGATGGGTTGAGTTGCATACTAACTCCTAAAAGTGTTTCTCTCAGCTTGCGCGAGGGGATTGGTCTGTCTGGCCGGCGGTGCTCAGCGGTGTTACGACACTAGCGCAACACGCATCTGTTGCAGCTTGGCGCGCACCGAGGTGTCCAGCACTTCATCGCCGACCACGACGTGGACGCCGCCGATCAACTCGGGATCGACGGTGACGGTCGGGTTGAGCTTGCGGCTGAATTTCTTTTCCAGCGTCTGGACCAGATCGGCCACCTGGGCGGCGCTCAGCTCGAATGCGCTGGTGATCTTGGCGTCGGCCGCGCCTTCCAAGCTATTTTTCAACAGCTGGAACTGGGCGCCGATTTCCGGCAGCAAGCTAATGCGGCCGTTCTCGATCAACATGGCGAGGAAGTTTTTGGCTTCCCCATTCAGCGGCGACTTCACCAGGGCCGTGATGGCGGCGTTCACTTCGCTCTCCGACACTTTCGGATTGCGGGCGAACGCTTGCACCTCGGGGTGGCTACCGATCTGGGCCAATTCGGACACCAGCTCGGACCACGCCGCGAGATTGAACGATTCCGTGCCGGCTTGGGCCACGCGGAACAAAGCTTCCGCGTAGGGACGGGCGATGGTTGCGTTTTCTGCCATGATTACAGCTCGACGGCGAGGCGCGACAACAGATCGGCATGGGCCGACGCGGTCACTTCGCGCTTCAAGATTTGCTCGGCACCCTTGACCGCCAGGTCAGCCACCTGAGCGCGCAGCTGCTCGCGCGCCTTGGCCAGTTGCTGGTCGGCGTCGGCCTTGGCTTGCGCGATGATGCGGTCCGCTTCGGCTTGTGCATTGTGCTTGATCTCGTCGGCGACCAATTGCGCGCGCTTTTCGGCGTCGGCAACGCGCTGCGAGGCTTCTTCGCGTGCGCCGGCCAATGCTTCCTGGGCGCGCTTTTCAGCCACTTCCATGGAAGCCTTGCCCTGATCGGCCGCAGCCAATCCATCCGCGATCCGCTTGGCACGCTCATCCAACGCTGCATTGAGCGATGGAAATACGAACTTCATCGATACCCAGACCAACACCGCGAAGGTGATCATCTGGCCGATGAGCGACATATTGATGTCCATACCTTTGCTCCTAACTAAAAGTTTCTCCTAGGATTGGAGCGAATTACTTACCAGCAGCAGCGATAACGGCGGTCAGGAACGGGTTGTTGAAGGTGTACAGCAGAGCTACACCGACGCCGATCATGGAAATCGCATCCAGCAGACCGGCGATGACGAACAGTTTGGTTTGCAGTTGTGGCATCAGTTCTGGTTGACGGGCCGACGCTTCCAGGAATTTGCCGCCCAAAATTGCGAAGCCGAGTGCGGTGCCGATGGCGCCCAGGCCGATGATGATGGCTGCTGCCAGAACGGTCATGCTTTGTACTTGTGCGATCAGAGCTTGCATTTATTTCTCCTAAGATTTTAAAAAAAGACTACAGATACTAAAAAAGTAAAACAAATGTTGCTGAATTAGTGCTTCTCAACCGCAAGGCTCAGGTACACGACAGTCAACGCCATAAACACAAACGCTTGCAGGGTCACCACCAGGATATGGAAAATCACCCAAGGACCACCCAGCAGCCACTGCGCCCACCATGGCAGCAAAGCGATCAAAATAAAGATCAGTTCGCCGGCATACATGTTGCCGAACAGCCGCAAGGACAGCGACAGCGGCTTGGCCAGCAGTTCAATCATCTGGAAGATGAAGTTGATGGGCGCGAGCACCACGGCCATGAAACCATGCGCGTGGAAAGGGGCGGTCAACAACTCTTTGCCCCAGCCGCCCAGACCTTTGGCCTTGATCGAGAACCCGATAATGCACAGCATGACGCCGAAGGACATGCCGAAAGTGTGGTTGACGTCGGCGGTCGGCACCACGCGCAGCTTATGCACGCCGGCATAACCCAACAGTTTTGGCAACAGATCGACCGGCAAGAAGTCCATCGCGTTGAGCAACCAGACCCAGACGAAAATGGTGATCGCCAGCGGCGCGATGACACGGCTTTTGGCATGGAAGGCCGAGTTGACGACATCGTTGACCAATTCCATCACAAATTCCACGAAATTCTGCAACTTGCCCGGCACACCGGCCGTCGCGCGGCGCGACGCCATGTAAAACACGCCCAGGAACACCAGGCCGAGCACGGCCGAGACCCAGAACGTATCCAGATTGAAGGAGTTGCCAGGATCACGTAAATGACTCAAGTGATGCTGGATGTATTCGGTGGCATTAGCCGGCGCCCCGTGGGCCGCCTCAACAGCGTGTTCTATGGTCATATTTGTTAGATTTTGGTTTGTTTCGTCACGCACTGAGCCGCGCGAAGAAACCGGTGATTAAACTGCGAGCAATGACAACCAGTAAGCTAAAGTTGCCACAGCGAAACCCAAGATCAGCCATAACCAGGCGGCCGATTGAAACAGCACCAGTGCCAAAATAAACAGCACCGCTGTGATAAATATTTTTACCATTTCGGCGCGCAAATGCGCCCGAAACGCACGATTGGCGTCGGACGAACCGCTTGCGACCAACATGGCGTACATCAGGCTACCGGCCACCGCGATGAATCCGCCATATGCCGCGGACCATGCTTTGTTTCCAGTGCCCAAAATTCCAACCAACACCGCGAAAACGGTGGCGATTGCGAGCTGCAGGGCGACGACACGGTACACTGGCTTGGCGATATTGTTTGTAGAATCAATCACTTACCAAGTTCCCAGAAAAGACCGACTACCCAAAGACACGGGATTATAAAGGGAATTGGTGAGCGGCGTCAAACATGCTGCACCGCAGCAGAGCAAATAATTGGCGGATTTCGCACGTTTTAGACGCTCTTTGCGGGCAAATGCACCAAACTCGTGCCGCCCTGGCAAGCGCCGCCCGGGTCGGAATCCCAGCCCGGCGGCGGGGCTGAAGTTGTCATTAGGAAAATATGGCTTGCCCGCCGTCAGCCGCGCAAGCGCGCCAGCAAACCGTCCAGCACGTCCAGATCGGCGAAATCGATCACCATCTGCCCGCGTCCCTTGGCTCCCATCTTGAAGACAACGGGGGTGGCCAGCGCGTCGGACAATTCCTCTTCCAGGCGGGCGATATCGCCCGATTTTTCCTTGTGGCGGGCTTCGACCGGATTGGCTTGCTGTTCCAAGGTCCGGTTCACCAGTTTTTCCGTGTCGCGCACCGACAAACGTTTCGCCACCACCTGATTGGCCAGCGCGATCTGGGTCGCGCCATCGACCGCCAATAGCGCGCGCGCGTGGCCCATGTCGATATCGCCGGCCATCAGCATGGTTTGCACCGGCATCGCCAGGTTCATCAAGCGTAACAAGTTGGAGACGGCGCTGCGCGAGCGGCCCACCGCCGTGGCCGCTTGCTCGTGAGTGAAATGAAAGTCGGAAATCAGGCGGCCGATGCCTTGCGCCTCCTCCAGCGGATTGAGGTCTTCGCGCTGGATGTTTTCGATCAGGGCCATGGCGGCGGCGGTTTGGTCGTCCACCTCGCGTACCAGCACCGGGACTTGGCTCAGGCCCGCGATCTGTGCCGCGCGGAAACGCCGCTCGCCGGCGATGATCTCGTATTTGGTCTGTCCGCCAAGCACATCCCGCCCCACCGGCCGCACCAGGATCGGTTGCATGATGCCCTGGCTTTTGATGGAGGCGGCCAGTTCGTTCAACCCGCCCTCGTCCATGCGGGTGCGCGGCTGATATCGACCGGCTTGCAATTGCGACACGTCCAGCGCGTTCGGCGCGCCCGCTTCCGGTTCGGCGAAGTCTGCGCCGCCCAGCAACGCGTCCAGGCCGCGGCCCAGTCCCTTGAGTTTTTTGGTAGCCATGCTGTCCTAATAATTGTTATGGTCGCGTGCTCGCGGACCTTACATGGTGCGAATGCGCTCGACCATCTCGGCGCCGAAGGCGATGTAGGCCTGGGCGCCCTTCGATTGCGGGTCGAAGCTCACGCCCGGCACGCCGTAGGATGGCGCCTCGGCCAGCCGCACGTTGCGCGGAATGATGGTGTTGAACACCTTGTCGCCGAAATGCTCCTCCAGCTGGGCCGACACTTGCTGCGACAGGGTCATGCGGATGTCGAACATCACGCGCAGCAAGCCGATGATTTTCAAATCCGGGTTCAAATTGGCGTGCACTTTCTTGATCGTGTTGACCAGATCGGACAGCCCTTCCAGCGCGTAATACTCGCACTGCATCGGAATGATCACCCCATGCGCCGCGCACAAGCCGTTCAAGGTCAGCATCGACAGCGCCGGCGGGCAATCGATCAAGATGAAGTCGTACTCGGCGTCGACCAGGGCCAGCGCGTCCTTCAAGCGGCGCTCGCGGTTGTCCAGCGCGACCATTTCCACCTCGGCGCCGGCCAGTTCGCGGTTCGAGGGCAGCACGTCGAAGCGGCCGGACTCGGAATGCTGGCGCGCCGTGCGCACATCCGACTCGCCCAGCATCACTTCATAGGTGGACGCGGCCAGGCCGGCCTTGTTGATGCCGGCGCCCATGGTGGCGTTGCCCTGCGGGTCAAGATCGACCAGTAGCACGCGCTGCTCCAGCAGCGCCAGGCCGGCCGACAGGTTGACGCTGGTGGTGGTCTTGCCCACGCCACCTTTTTGGTTTGCTACACAAAATATTTTGGCCATGTATCTCTTGTCTTGGAATGCGCCCGGCTGCGGCGGGAGCCGCGCCGGATACTGTTTATATAGTATAAATTATTAATATGGTATAAACCATGCATACGATTTATATCGTTTGATTGGTTTATACCGTTTATACTGTTTATATGATTGACTGAAAACTATGCCGCTTTTTCGATGAACACCAGGTGCCGCTCGGCGTCCAGTCCCGGCACCCGCAAAGGCCGCAATTCGGTCACGTTCCATTCGGCGGGCAAGCGCTCGCGCTCGTCCGGCGGCGCCACGCCCTTGAGCGCGATGAAACGCCCGCCCGGCGCCAGCAGGTGGCCGGACCAGTTGACGAAGTCGGACAAATCGGCGAAAGCACGCGAGGTGATCACATCGAACGGTTCCGGCACCACCAGCTGTTCCACCCGCGCGGTGTGCACCGTCACGTTGGCCAGACCCAGCTCCGCCTTCACCTGGGTGAGGAAGGCGGTCTTCTTGTGCACCGTGTCGATCAGCGCCACTTTCATGTCGGGCCGCGCGATGGCCAGCACCATGCCGGGCAAGCCGCCGCC
>JAYVUV010000462.1:0-3727 GCA_043787615.1 Janthinobacterium sp.
GCACGATACGGCGCCGCCGCGCCGAGTCAAGCGAGCTGACCCGTATATTCCCGGTAATAACGCGAACCGAGATTGGTCAGCACTTCATAACCGATGGTATTGGCCAGCGCGGCCACCGCGTCGACCGTGTGCTCGGCGCAAATCAAGTCCACCAGTTGGCCCGGCCGCACCCGTTCGGCCGGCACCGCGCTCACGTCGAGCGTGATGCTATCCATCGAAATGGTGCCGATCTGCGGCACCCGCACCCCGTCCACCAGGGCCAGGCCGTGGTTGCTCATGCTGCGCAGCCAGCCGTCGGCATACCCGACCGCCACGGTCGCCACCCGCCGCGTTTCGGTGGCGGTGTAGCGCAGGCTGTAGCCGACATGGTCGCCGCGCTCGATGACCCGGGTTTGCACGATGCGGCCCTGCAAACGCACCACCGGCGCCATCGGATTGGCGCGGCCGGCGTGCGGCGCGATGCCGTACAGCGCCGCGCCGGGACGCACCAGATCGAAATGGTAATCGGGCGACAGGAAGATGGCCGAGGAATTGGCCAGGCTGGCCGCGCAGGACGGCAAGCTGGCGCGCAAGGCGGCGAAGCGCGCCAATTGCAGCGCGTTCATCGGATTGTCGGGCTGATCGGCGCAAGCCAGATGGCTCATCACGCAACGCAAGGCGATCCCGTCCAGAAAATGGGGATCGGCCAGCCACTGCGCGACCTCGGCCGGCGACATGCCCATGCGCGACATGCCGCTATCGACCTGTATCACGGCCGGCAACAGCCTGCCGCGCGCGCCCGCGTGCTGGCGCCAGCCGGCCACTTGCGGCACGCTGTTCAAGACGGGAATCAAGTCGTGTTCGGTGAACTCGGCCTCGGTGTCCGGCGGCGGCCCGTGCAGCACGAAAATGGCGGCGTCGGGCGCCAGATGGGCGCGCAGGGCGATACCCTCGTCCAGATGGGCCACGAAGAAATGGCGGCAGCCTTCCGCGTAAATGGCCGCGCCCACGGCGGGCGCACCCAGTCCGTAGGCGTCCGATTTCAACACCGCCGCGCACACGGCCGGGGCGGCGCGCGCGCGCAACAGCCGATAGTTGGCGCGGATCGCCGCCAGATCGACCGTGAGGATCGCCCCGCTGCGGCGTTTGTCGGCCGCCATCGACAAGCTCGTGGAGACGCTGGCCGTAGCGCTGGCCGTACGGCTAGCCAAACGGCAAGCCGCGGCGCTTGCCGCGGCGCTGCTCGACACGGTCGCCGATGCGTCCGCCGTATGGCTGACCGCGGCGTGCGCCGCCGACTCGCTTACGGGTCCGAGGACGGTGTCCATCTCAGGCGTCGGCGTAGTCGAGCGCGCCGGCCGCACCGCGCTCCAGGTAGCGCGCCACCGACAGGTCGTCGGCGCGGATGGCCGGCCGCTTGCTCGATATCACATCGGCCAGCAACTGGGCCGAGCCGCACGACATGGTCCACCCCAGGGTGCCGTGGCCGGTGTTGACGAACAGATTGCGCAGCGGCGTGGCGCCCACCACCGGGGTGCCGTCCGGCGTCATCGGCCGCAAACCGGTCCAAAAACTGGCTAGCGCGGTGTCGCCGGCGCCGGGAAACAAGTCATTGACCACCATTTCCAGCGTGGCGCGGCGGCGCGGATTGAGGCGCTTGTCGAACCCTGCGATCTCGGCCATGCCGCCGGCCCGGATGCGGTTGTCGAAGCGGGTCACGGCGATCTTGTAGGTTTCGTCCAGAATCGTCGAGGTCGGCGCGCGGGCCGGGTCGCCGATCGGCACCGTGATCGAGTAGCCCTTCAAGGGATAGACCGGCACGCCGACCGCCGGCTTGAGGAAACCGGTCGAATACGCGCCCAGCGCCACCACATAAGCGTCGGCCGTCACCAGCTCGGCGCCGCATTGCACGCCGCGTACCGCCGCGCCGTCGAGCACGAGCTTGTCGATCGGCACGCCGTAGCGAAATTGCACGCCCAATTCGGCCGCCATGGCCGCCAGCCGGGTGCTGAACATCTGGCAATCGCCGGTCTCGTCGTTGGGCAAGCGCAAGCTGCCGACCAGCTTATGCTTGACCGCCTCCAGCGCCGGCTCGGCGCGCGACAATTGCTCGCGCGTCAGCAATTCGTAAGGCACGCCCGATTCGCGCAGCACCTCGATATCCTGGGCCGCCGCGTCCAGTTGCTGCTGGGTGCGGAACAATTGCATGGTGCCTTGCTGGCGCCCCTCGTAGCCGATGCCGGTCTCGGCCCGCAGCGCCTTGAAACAATCGCGGCTATATTCGGCCAGACGCACCATGCGCTCCTTGTTGACGGCGTAGCGCTCCGGAGTGCAATTGCGCAGCATTTGCCACATCCATTGCAGCTGGAACAAGGTGCCGTCCGGCGTGATCGACAGCGGCGCGTGGCGCTGCACCATCCATTTCATGGCCTTGAATGGAATCCCGGGCGCGGCCCAAGGCGAGGCGTAGCCGGGCGAAATTTGGCCGGCATTGGCGAAACTGGTTTCCAGGGCGGGCCCGGGCTGGCGCTCGATGACGGTCACGGCGTGCCCGGCCTTGGCCAGATAATAAGCACTGGTGACGCCGATGACGCCGCTACCCAGGATGACGATACGCATAAATTCCCCGTTCAAATTGCGGCCGGATTGCCAGATTAAGCGCTATGATATTGCCAATCGCATAGTATTTGTTCACAAATAAGCGTCCATATTCAGTCGATAATCATGCGAATAGTAAAAGAATCGGTGCGCGGCCTGGATAAACTCGACCGCCACATCCTGCATATTTTGCAACAGGACGGCCGGATCTCCATGAAACAATTGGGCGAGCGGGTCGGTCTGTCGATCACGCCGTGCATCGAGCGCGTCAAACGCATGGAACGCGACGGCGTGATCCGGGGCTACTATGCCCGGGTCGATCCGGCCGCGCTGGGCGCGAAGTTGCTGGTGTTTGTGGAGATTACCCTGAACCAGAAATCGGCGCTTGCCTTCGAGCAATTCCGGCGCGAAGTGCTGCGCATTCCCGAGGTCCAGGAATGCCATCTGGTGTCGGGCGACTTCGACTATCTGATCAAGGCCCGCATCCATGAGATGGCCGAATACCGCAAGTTGCTGGGCGATATGCTGCTGCAATTGCCGGGCGCGGCCCAGTCGAAAAGCTATGTGGTGATGGAAGAGATCAAGGAAACGCTGTCCCTGGCGACCGAGCCGCCGGCCTGAACGGCCTAGTCGACTGTGCCGGCCGGCTCGGGCCGGGCGCTCGGCATGCCGTGAATCAGCTGGTGATATGCGAACGCGTCCTCGATATTTTGGCGCAGGGCCAGGTCGTCCCAGGGCTTGGTGTAAAAGCGATAGATCTCGCCCCGGTTGATGGCGTTGAGCACCGATTCCAGCTCGGTGTAGCCGGACAGGATGATGCGTATGGTACCGGGATACAGTTTCTTGACCCGGCTCAGAAATTCGGTGCCGTTCATGTCGGGCATGCGCTGATCGCTGACGATCACTTGCACCTCGTGCATGGCCAGCAAGGCGAAGGCTTGCTCGGTGGTGTTGGCGCGCAAGATATGATAGCCGTCGCGCCGCAGCAGGCGTGCCAGCGACGCGATCACGCGCGGCTCATCGTCGAGCAGCAGCAGGGTGCGCCGGCCGGGCGGCGTGTCGGCGGCTGGCTCCAGGGCCGCCTCCGCTTGCAGCAGCGCGAACAATTGCTCGGCAGGCAACGGCCGGCTGAAGTGGTAGCCCTGCATCT
>JAYVUV010000463.1:0-17597 GCA_043787615.1 Janthinobacterium sp.
CCAATAGCTCGCTATTGGCACTGCGAAATCGTCAAAATCTGGCCTCGTCCAGCGCATTTCTCGCTTCGACTCCCCAAGTCCGACAGGCTGCTAGCGCGCGCAAGGCCCGGTGGTGGCGCCGGGCAGCAGCACCGGCTGCCACAGCACCTGCAATTGCTCGGGCGGGACGCCGGCCAGCAGCGCGAGCAGCATGTCCACCATCTTGGCGCCGGCGCGGTTCGGCTCCGGCTGGTCGATGGTGCTCACGTTGGTGCCGGCCAGCGAATCGTCCATGCCGCCCCAGACGATGACGGAGATCTCGCGCCCGATCTCGATGCCCGCGTCGAGCAGGGCGCGCACCGCGCCCACGCCGGACAAATGGTTGTCGACGATGATGGCGCTCGGCCGCGGCGCACAAGCCAGCAGCCGCTGCGCCGCCAGATAGCCGCTGCGGCGGTCGATGGTGGAATCGATCAAATGGCGCGGATCGACCGGCAGGCCGGCCCGCGCCATGATGGCCAGGAAGGCTTCCTTGCGCTGACAGGCGAAGTTGAATTCGAGCGGGGCGCTGATCAAGGCCAGGCGCTGGTGGCCCAGGCCCAGCAAACGCTGCACGGCCAAGCCGATGCCGGCCTCGTTGTCGTAATCGAACCAGGCATACGGCGAGGCGAGTCGCGTGCGGCCGTGCGCCACGAAGGGGAAACCGACCCGGCACAGATAGGCGATGCGCTCGTCGCACACCAGGGTGCGGCCGACCACCAGGCCGTCGACTCGGCGTCCGCGCACCATCTGTTCATACGAGGGTTGTTCGTTTTGCGACGAGACGGGCGCGATGATCAGGTTCATCCTGGCCGCTTCCAGCGCCTCCGACATGCCGCCCACCACGCCCAGGAACATCGGGTCGCCCAGATCGCTGGGCAGCAGCGGATAGATGATGCCGAATACATTGGTGCGGCCGACCGCCAGGCTGCGCGCCATGGGATTGGCTTCGTAACCGGCTTCCTTGGCGGCGGCCAGCACCCGTTCGCGGGTGCGGCCGTTCACTTCGGGGTAGCCGTTCAAGGCCCGGCTGACTGTCGTTTTCGACATGCCGAGCGCCATTGCGAGACTTTTTAGATTCATCTTCTAGGGGAATGGCAGCGGCATAATATGGTGACCATGTCAATGCTGAGCGCCGATTATAGCCGATCCCTCCGGCTCCCCCGGCGCGCCGTCGACGGCGCGCTTGAAGAAGTACAGCGTGACCAGCACGATGGCGATCGGCACCAGCGTCAGGTAAAAGGCGAAGTGGCCGCTGAAATTGCCGAACACGTAGCCGGTGATCAGGGAGCCGGTGGTGCCGCCCAGCGCGGAAAAAATCACCAGCAAGCCGGTCATGGCCGAGTGCTGATTTTTCGGCAGGGAGCTGAGCATGACCGAGTTGATACCGGGGTAGATCGGCGCCATGAACAAGCCGATCAAGGGGAACAGGAAGGTCGCCACCGGCGCGGTGGACCAGCTCACGTTCGGGTCCAGCACCACGTTGTGGGTCAGCGGCAGCGCCAGCAAGACCATGGCGGCCATGCCGATCACGCAGCCGTTCATGACCGGATACCAGTTCAACTTGCGCATCAAGACCCCGGCCGACAGGCGGCCGATGGCCAGGCAGGCGGCGAAGATGCTGGTCACTTGCACGCTCATGGCGGTCGGCAGCTTGAGGATCTCGTTGTTAAAAGTCGGCAGCCAGGTGCCCACGCTTTGCTCGATCAGCACATACAGGAAGGCGGTGATGACGAACACGCACACCAGCGGCTTGAAAAACAGGGTCAGCATGGCGCCGAAGTCTTGCGCCAGGCTGCGCCCGGGCGGCAATTGCGCCTTGTGCTCGTCGAAGGGAGTGGACAGCAGCAGCACGAACGTGGCGCCGCACAGCGCCGCCAGCAGCCAGTACACCTGCAGCCAGCTGGCCGACTTGGGATCGGCCGAATCGATGAAGTAGCCGAACACCCAGTAGGCGCTGAGCACGCCGACCATGAAAAAGCCCTCCAGCGTGTTCATGATGCTGGCATGCTGGCGCCGGTCGGCGGCGATCAAGCCCAGGGTCGAATAAACCGACACCTTGACCAGGGCGAAGGCCACCCCGACGCACAGAAACAGCAGCTTGGTGGTCAAAAAACCGGGCAGCAAGGGCATGGCGACGCAGGCGCCGGTGACGATCGCCAGCCCGGCGAGCATGGCGTTTTTATAGCCCAGACGTGGCAGGAAGGATGCCACCAAAAACGACACCACCGCGATCGGCAAATCCTTGAAGCCTTCCAGCACGCTGGCGCCGGACTTGCTGACGCCGTAGTTGCCGATCACTTGCAGGATCACGGTGCCGACGCTGTTAAGCAGAATCGCGAACACGAAATAAATCAGGAATAGAGCAAAGAGGATGCGCCGGTTTTTCATACTGTCTCCATATTTTTTAGTATATTTTTACTGTCATGCGGCCGTGTCGTCGCCACGGCGGCCGCGCCGCGTTCTCATTTAATAAGCGTATAAATCGAATTGATCCAGGCCGGCGATCACCAGGTCGGCCCGGGTCAGCACTTCCGGCCGGCCCACGCCGAGCGCGAACATGCCGGCCGCCTTGATCGAGGCCACCCCGGCCACGGCATCCTCCACCCCCAGACAATCGGCCGGCGCCACGCCCAGCGCGCCGGCCGCCTTCAAGAAAATCTCCGGGTCCGGCTTGCCGCGCCCGATCAGGGCCGCGTCGACCACGTAGTCGAAACGCGCGGTGATGCCGAGCCGCTCGAGCACCGTGAAAGCGTTCTTGCTGACCGAGGCCAAGCCGACCCCCAGGCCCGCCGCGCGCACCGCGTCCAGCGCGGCCACCGCGCCGGGCAGCAGATCGGCGGCCGACATGGTGGCGATCAGGTCCAGGTAATGCAGGTTTTTTTGCTCGGCCAGGGCCAGCTTTTCCTCGGCGCTGTAGGCGCGCCTGGCGCCGGCCAGGATCAGGTCCAGGGACCCCATCCGGTCGATGCCCTTGAGCTGCTCGTTGAAGGCGGCATCGAACGGCACGTCCTGGCCGTCGGCCAGGCGCTTCCAGGCCAGGTAGTGGTAGTGGGCGGTGTCGGTGATGACGCCGTCCAGATCGAAGATCACGGCTTTGAATCGGCTGGTTTGCATAACTTCTCCTGGTGATGGACTGGACGGCGTTACGGGCAGACGCGCGCGGGCGCGGCGGCCGTCAATGCGATCGGCTCGCCGCGATGGGCGAAGGCCAGCGCCGCCCCTTGCAGCAGTTGGTATTCGGTGCCTTGCGGGGTCACGCGCACTTGCAGCAAGGCGCCCCGGATGTGGATCTTGAACTGGTAGTGCTGCCACTGCTTGGGTGAGGTGGGCGCGAACGACAGCGCGCCGTCGACCACGCGCATGCCGGCGAAACCGTAGGCGACGCCCATCCAGGTGCCGGCCATGGCGGCCGTGTGCACGCCATAATGGGTGTTACCGTGCGTGTCGTCCAGGTCGAGCCGGGCGGTTTGCATGAAGTAATCGTAGGCCTTATCCGGGTAACCCACCTCCGCCGCCACGATGCTGAAGATGCAGGTCGAGAGCGAGGAATCGTGGGTGGTCACGCCTTCGTAGTAATCGAAGTCGCGCCGCTTGTCGTCGAGCGTGAATTGCTCGCTGAGCAGCAGCAGCGCCAGCACCACGTCGGCTTGCTTGCACACTTGGTGGCGGTAGATCACCATCGGATGGTAGTTGAGCAGCAGCGGGTAGTTTTCCTTCGGCGTGTTGGCGAAGTCCCAGCGCTTGCGCGACAGGAAGCTGTCGTCCTGCTCGTGGATTTGCAGCGCCGCGTCGTAGGGCAGGCGCATGTGCTCGGCCGCGCGGCGCCACGCGGCCGGTTCGGCCTGGTCCAGACCGCTCAGCCCGGCGATGCGCGCATGGTCGGCCGGAAAGCGCGCCCGCAGATCGGCTTCGATCGCGGCGGCCAGGTTCAAGTGCATGCGCGCCATCGCGTTGGTGTAGTAGTTGTTGTTGACCAGGGCCGAATACTCGTCCGGTCCCGTCACCTCGTTGATGCAAAAGCGCCCATCCCGGTCGTAGTGGCCCAGGCCGATCCAGATGCGCGCCGTTTCCATCACGATTTCGGCGCCGCACTCCACCAGATAGGCGTCGTCGCCGGTCGCTTCCAGATACAGCTTGATCGAATAGGCGATGTCGGCGTTGATGTGATATTGCGCCGTGCCGGCCGGGAAATAGGCCGAGCACTCGTCGCCCGCGATGGTGCGCCACGGGTAGAGCGCGCCTTTTTCATGCGACATTTGACGCGCCCGCTCGCGCGCCTTGGGCAAGCCGGCGTGGCGGTATTCCAGCAGCTTCCTGGCGATTTCCGGTTTGCTGTACAGGAAAAACGGAAAGATATAAATCTCCGTGTCCCAGAAATAATGGCCCTCGTAACCCTCGCCCGTGACGCCCTTGGCCGAGATATTGGTCTTGCCGTCGCGCCCCACCGATTGCAGCAGATGAAATTGATTGAAGCGGATGCCTTGCTGGAGCGCGTCGTCGCCGGCGATTTCGACGTCGGCCTGGCGCCAAAAATCGGTCAGATAGCTTTCTTGCTCGCTGGCCAGGGCATCGAAGCCGGTCGCCGCGGCCCCGCTCAGGCAAGCCCTGGCCCGCTCCAGCAAGGTGTCGGCGGGATAGTCACGCGAGGAAAAATAACAGCCGAACTTGGTCAAGCGCACGGTCCGGCCTTCCTCGGCCTGGAGCATGAACGATTGGCTCAAGCGCTGTTCGGACTTGCCCAGCGTCACGTGCGGCGCGCCCGCGTCGGCCAGCACGGTGTCGGTGGCGCTCACCAGGGTGAAGCCGCTGTTGCCGGTGCGCTGCATCAGGGCCGCGAAGCCGCCGCTTTGCTCGCTGCCTTGCAAATGCAGCGCCGGCCCGGAAACGGCCGAGCCGATGCGCGGATCGTCGCCCGCTTCCTGGTTCTTGACGGCGCCGTCGAGCGTCGACACCAGCGTGATGGGGCCGGAAAAATTGAGCGGGGTGCACTCGTAATCGATCGCGTACAGATGCTTGTGCTCGAAGCACACCAGGCGCCGGCTGCGCACCCGCACCCGCTGGCCGCCCGGCGCGGCCCACACCGCGCTGCGGGTGAGCAAGCCGGTGCGGAAATCGATGCAGCGCTCGTATTGCTCCACGCCGCCTTGCAATAAATCGAAACGCTGCTCGCCCAGCCACAAGGCGATGCCTTTGCCGTTCGGCACGTTGAGCATGAATTGGTTGGTCTTGGCCAAGCCGTAAGCGGCCTCCGGGTAATGGATCGCCTCGGTTTCGTAAAAGCCGTTCAAATAGGTGCCGTCCAGCGAAGTGCCGGCCGGCCCCGTGTAGCCTTCCTCGGCCGTGCCGCGCAAGCCGATATAGCCATTACCCAGCGCGAACAAGGTCTCGTCGAGAAAATGGGAGGCGGTGTCGAAAGACGTTTCACGGATACACCAAGGTTCGAAGGGAAAGCTGGAGGTTGGATGAGCGGATTGCACGGCGGGTTCCTTTTTCATATTTTGATCTTCAAACCGGTTTGGATTAGCCACCCAATTGGCTTGTGCGGGTTTTTCGTTTTTTTGTGAACATCCGGGACCGTGGCGGCCCGGTCGAACTAGGTCTGACGCACCATCAATAAGGTCGGCAACATCTCGGAATCGACGCTGTCGCCGTTAATCAAGCCCAACATCTTCTTGGCCAGCAAGACCCCGCCGTCGCGCAGGTATTGGTGCACGCTGGTCAAGGCCGGCACGAAGCTGGCCGCGCCCGGCGTGTCGTCGTAACCGATCACCGACACGTCCAGCGGCACCCGCACTTCATGCTCGGTGAGCGCGCGGATCGCGCCCATGGCCAGCAAATCGCTGGCCCCGAACACGCCGTCGAACACGGCGCCTTTGTTTTTCAGCAAGGCCACCATGCTGTCGAAACCGGCCTCGAAGGTGAACGCCTTGGGCCGGATGATGTGCACCATCGCCTGGCGACCCATGGCGTCGATGAAACCGGCGCAACGCTCCTGCACCTCGGCGTGGTCCACGTCGCCCAGAAAGATCAGCTTGCGCCGCCCCATTTCCAGGAAACGCCGCGCCACGCTGGCGCCACCCTCGCGGTTGTCGCTGCCCACCACCACGGTGCTGGACCCGGGCGCCGGCGCGCCCCACACCACCAGCGGCAAACCGGCGCGCTGCAAATGCCGCACCGCCTCGCCGTGCGACCCCTGGCCCAGCAAGATCAAGCCGTCTGCGCCCTGCACCGGCGCCGTGTCCATCAATTGCTTCGAAGTCAAGACCACGCTGTACCCGGCCGTGGTCAATTCCTGGGTGATCCCGCCCAGCAATTCCAGCGGATACGGATCCGACATGGGCCGGCTTTGATCGGGCGCCATCTCCACCACCACCGCCACCGAATAACTGCGCCGCATGCGCAAATTGCGCGCGCTCAAGTTGAGCCGATAGCCTTGCTCGCTGGCGATGTGGCGGATCTTGTCGCGCGTGTCTTGCGTCACCAGCGGGCTGTCGCGCAAGGCGCGCGAGACGGTGATTTTCGACACCCCGGCCAAGGCGGCCAAATCTTCCATGGTCACGCCGGCTTCGCTCTTACGCATACCGATCTTATTCAAAGGCATTGGGGTCACTCTTTATTGGTTACTCTCATTATGATGCGCAGGGTTCGCGGAGGCATTATGCCAGATTTTCAGGCTTTGTCATTTTTAATGACATCGATAACAATTTGGTTGACATCGATAACATTTCTTGTTTCAATGCTGAATCTTTCGTGCTCAACTGTCACATGAAGTGGTCATGCCGACAACACCAAGCGGCTTGGCGGGGGCGAAAAGGCGGGCATGGCGTCACGTTGCAGGGCTTGAGGCACGTGGCGAGCTGTCCAGGAGACGACCGCGACACATAAAATGAAAGTAAAATAGTTATATGAAAAGCCATAATAAGTTCCTGCTATCCTCCGTCACGCTGGCGGTGCTGACCCTGATCAACCAAGCCCGCGCGGCCGACACCGCCCCCGCGGCGCCCGCGCCCCAGGCCGCCGCCCCGGACGCCGTGGCCCAGGAAGCCCAGCAAGTGGTGGTGACCGGCGTGTCCAGCGCGCGCGGCATCCGCAAGCTTGACTCCTCGTTTTCCATCACCACGGCCAACGAAGAGCAATTGAAATCGGCCGCGCCCAGCAGCACCGCCGACATCATGAAACTGGTGCCGGGCGTGTACGCCGAGGCCACCGGCGGCCAGTCCGGCGCCAACATCGAGGTGCGCGGCTTTCCCTCCGGCGGCGACTCCCCTTTCGTGTCGGTGCAATTGAACGGCAATCCGATCTTCCCGCCGCCGACCCTGTCGTTCTTCGAAGGGTCCTCGACCTTCCGCCTGGACGACACCATCGAGCGGGTTGAAGTGTTGCGCGGCGGCCCGAGCACCGTGTACTCCAACGGCCAGCCCGGCGCCACCATGAATTTCATCTTGAAAAAAGGCGGCGACACGCCCGAGGGCACGGTGCGTGTCACCACCGGCACGGGCGCGCTGCGCCGGGTCGACGCGTTTTATAGCGGCAAGCTGGCCGAGGATTGGTACGCCTCCATCGGCGGCTTTTACCGGGTCAGCGACGGCGTGCGCGACGCCGGTTTCCACGCCGACGACGGCAGCCAGTTGAGCGCCACTTTGACCCGCAAGCTGGACCAGGGCGAAGTAACGTTTTACGCGCGTGGCACCAACGACAAGAACGCCTTCTATACCGGCGTGCCCCTGATATCGAGCAATAACGGCCGCACGATCGGCGCCTTCCCCGGCTTCGACCCGTTGACCGACACCTTGATGAGCGAGGAAATGCGCCATTTCACGCTCGAAACGGCGCCCGGCAAAACCCTGACCCGCGATCTGGCGGACGGCCGCGGCTTGAAGGCCACCGTGTTCGGCATCGATTTCGACAAGAAATTCGGCGATTGGAGCGTCTCCAACAAGTTCAACCATTTCGATGGCGACTTGAACACCATCGCCATGTTCACCGGTAACAATCCGCTCACCATCAGCGCCTACAACAACGCCGCCATCGCCGCCAGCCCGGGCGCCACGGCCGCCACCGCCACTTACCTGGACGGCAGCGCCGTCAACCCGGACCAGCAAGTGTTGCAAGCGGGCTTGTGGTCGGTGGAAAAGAAATTGAAATCTTTCACCGATGAAGTGCGCGTCAGCAAAGAATTGTTCAAGGACCACACCGTCACGGTGGGCGCCTACTACGCCGATTATTCCTCGGACGACGTCTGGTATCTGGGTAACAGCCACTTGATGACGGCGACCCCCAACGCGCGCCTGATCAATGTGGGCTTGAACAACGGCGCCATCGTCTCCAACCGCGGCACGGACGGCCCGATCAATTACGCGCCGAACGCGTCCTATGACGGCCGCAACGCCGCCGTGTTCGTGGCCGACGAGTGGAAAATCAGCGACCAGATCCGGGTAGACGCTGGCATGCGCCACGAGCGTCAAAAGGTCAACGCCGCTGTCTCGAACCTGGTGAACGGCGACACCGACGCCAATCCGTTGACCCTGTACAACAACAACACCTCGATGGCGAGCAACACCTACACCAACTTGACGCGCACCGATTCGGCCAATTCCTTCACGGTCGGCGGCAACTACAAGTTGAGCAAGGACGCCAGCGTGTTCGTGCGCGCCAACACCGGCCACACTTTCGTCTCCTTCGACGATTTGCGCAACGCCGGCACCCAGGACAAGGTGAGCGACAACAATATCTTGCCGACCCCGAAAGTGACCCAGTACGAAATCGGCTACAAGACCGTGGGCAAGATGTACAGCGCCTACATCAACGCCTTCCACACCGAGTTTGAGGGAATCGCGTTTTCCCAGATCTTGAGCAATGGCACCGAGTTGCATTCGACCAGCGGCTCGAAGGGCAATGGCCTGGAATTCGAGGTGGCGGTGCGGCCGATGAGCAATCTGCAAATTTCGCTGACCGGCGACTACCAAGTCTCCAAATACACGGACAATCCCGATACCGACGGCAAGACCGTGCAGCGCCAGCCGAAATTGCAATTCCGCCTGACCCCGACCTATTCCATCCCGGTCGGCGACAACACGCTGAAACTGTACGGCACCTACAGCTCGGTCGGCTCGCGCTTCGCCGATCAAGCCAATCTGCAATACCTGCCTTCGTACCACACCGTCGACCTGGGCGCTTTGATGAACTTCGGCGAGAAAATCGAAGTGCGCGTGAACGCCACCAATGTAACCAATGAATTGGGCCTGACGGAAGGCAATTCGCGCCTGACCGACGGCGGCTCCGGGCCGATCATCGCCCGTCCCTTGTTCGGCCGCACCATCGAAGCGTCGGTGCTGTACCGCTTCTAAGTCAGCCCCCCCGGTCCGGTCCGTTGGGACGGCCCGTTGGGCCGGCCCGGCGCGTAGCACCCACCCCCGCCACGTCGCGCAGCGACCGGGCGGGGTTTTTTATGGCTTCACGGCGTCATCGGAGGGATCGGCGTGCTGCGCCGAGGCTTGCGTCAATTCGCGTTCCACCACTTCCAACCACCATTTGTCGCCCGGATGCGGCCGGGTCAAATCGACCCGCTGGCCCATTTCCGGCGTGGTCAGCGCCACCCCGCGCTTGGCGGCCAGGCCGACGATGCGGTCGAACGGTTCGTGCCAGGCATGCAAGGCCAGGTCGAAGGTGCCGTTATGAATCGGCAATAGCCACTTGCCGCGTAGATCGATGTGGGCTTGCAGCGTCTGTTCCGGTTGCATGTGGATATCGGGCCACATCTTGTCATAGGCGCCCGTTTCCATCAGGGTCACGTCGAACGGGCCGTAACGCTGGCCGATCTTCTTGAAGCCGTCGAAATAACCGGTGTCGCCGCTGAAAAACAGTTTCAAGGCGCGGTCCTGGATCACCCAGGACGCCCACAAGGTCTGGTTGCCGTCGAACAAGCCACGGCCCGAGAAATGCTGGGACGGCGTGGCCGTCAAGCGGATGCCGTCGATGGCGGTCGATTGCCACCAATCGAGTTGCCGCACCTTCTCGGCCGGCACGCCCCAACGGATCAAGGTGTCGCCCACGCCCAGTGGCGCGACGAAGTGCGCGGTCTTGGCGGCTAATTGGAGGATGGCGGCGTGATCGAGATGGTCGTAATGGTCGTGCGACAAGATCACGCCCTGAATCGGCGGCAACTCCTCGATGCTGATGGGTGGCTGATGAAAGCGCTTGGGACCGGCCCATTGCACCGGCGAGGCGCGCTCGGAAAACACCGGATCGGTCAGCCAAAATTGCCCGTTCAACTTCAGCAGCATGGTCGAATGGCCGAGCCGGAACAAGCTTTGATCGGGCGCGGCCAGCAATTGCGCGCGGCTCAGGGCATGCACCGGAATGGCTTGCGTGGGCGTGGTGTGGGCCGGCTTGTGGAAGGCGAAAGTCCACATCAATTTCAACGTTTTGCGCAAGCCCAGCTTGTGGCGCGCCGCTGGATTGCTGAACTTGCCATCATCGCGCTGCGGCGAATCGCTGAAGTCGTTTCTTGCCGGACAGTAACTCATGAGGGTCGCGCTCCTGAAATGGAATATTTACACTACACAGTGTAGTATTTACTTTGAGCGAAGTAAACTACCCGGTGTAAAATGACGCACTTCCCGATAAAATCAAGCCATGTCTGAATTGCAACGCCTGACCGACCGCAAGCGCCTGGCCATCATCGATGCCGCCATCGCCGAGTTTCGCGCCAACGGCTTCGAAGCCACCAGCATGGACCGGGTGGCCGCCACGGCGGGCGTATCGAAGCGCACCGTCTACAATCACTTCCCCAGCAAGGACGACCTGTTTTCCCAGATCTTGACGCGCCTGTGGGAGCGCAGCATGGCGCAAAACCCGACCCCGTATAGTTCCGCGCGGCCTTTGCGCGAGCAATTGATGGAGATGCTGCTGCTGAAAATCAGCTTGCTGAACGACCCCAATTTCCTCGACCTGGCCCGGGTGGCGATCGCGGAAACCATCCATTCGCCGGAACGGGCCAGCGCCATGGTGGCGCGCTTGAACGAAAAGGAAGAAGGCGTGGCCGGCTGGATACGGGCCGCGCAGCAGGACGGCAAGCTCAAGGCGGCCGACCCGCAATTTGCCGCCACGCTGTTGCAGTCGCCCGTGAAAACCTACGCCTTCTGGCCCCAGGTCACGCTGGATCAGCCGCTGCTGGACGCGGCGATGCAACAACAGGTGCTGGACACGGCGGTCGATATGTTTCTAGCCTATTTCGGCCGCCAGCCGGACTCGCTGCCATCGGCGCCGATCGGCTCTCCGGCGAAACACACGGAGTAAATCGGCGGCAAGTTGGTCGACACCGTGCGCCATTGCTCGCCGCCATCGATGGACAGCCACAGCCCGCCGGTGGTGGAACCCATCAACAGGGTGCGGCCATCGTCGGCCACCGCCAGCCCGTGCCGATACACCACATCGTAGCAATGCTCTTGCGGCAAGCCCTGGCGCAGGGCGGTGAAGCCGCGCCCGCCGTCGGTGGTGCGGCCGACCGCCAAGGCCGCCTCGGCCGGGATGCGCAATTGATCGGATTGGGCCGGCACGAACCAGGCCGTGTCGCCATCGCGCGGGTGGACCGCCACCGCGAAACCGAAATTGGATAGCCCGGCCGGCTTGATTTCTTCCCAGTGCGAGCCGGCGTCGCGCGAACGCCAGATGCCGTTGTGATGCTGGCACCACAGCAAGTCCGGCGCGCCGGCGCAGCGCACGATGCGGTGCGGATCTTGCACCGCCTCGTTTTCATCCTGTTCCGGCGGCATGTAATCGGCGCGCATGCCGGTCGCGCTCAAACGCCAGCTGGCGCCGCCGTCCGCGCTTTGCCATACGCCGCCGCAAGACACGCCCAGCAACAGCTTGTCGCCGTCGCGCGGATCGACGCAAATGCTGTGGATGCCCGGCACATCGTAGCCGCCGCCGAACCACTGGGCGCGCTGCGGCGCCCGCCACAGCGACTCGACCAGCCGCCACGACGCGCCCCGGTCGGCTGAATGGAACAGCCCGCCCGGCAGGGTGCCGGCCCACAGCACGCCGGGCTGGTCGGCGCCGCCGGCCGCCAGCGACCAGATCATGCGCACATTCCACGCGACCGGGTCGGCGCTGTCGTCCGGCTTGGGCGGATAGGCCGGCGCGGCGATCTCGGTCCAGCCGGCCTCGCCGCCGTTCCTGCGGTGCAGCTTGGCGCCGAAATGGCCCAGGCTCAGCGCGGCGTACAGCGCGCCGTCGCGCGGGTCGGCCAGCAGCATGGATACGGGATCGCCCGGGAAATGGTGGCCGTCGACGCGACCGTGGCCGCCGTCGATGGCCAATTCGAACAAGCCCTTGCGGGTGCCGATGTAAGCGCGTTGCATGGTCAACCTCCCGACAGTGCTTGCAAAACATACACCCGGCTATCCGCCCGCAGCGGATCGTCGAGCAAGACCGGGTCGCGGCTGCGCTTGCCGTCGATGAAAATCACCACGTTCTCGCGCAGGTGGCCCTGGTCGTCCAGCACATAGGCGCGCAATCGCGGATGGGCCGCGAACGCCGTCTCCAGGCCGGCGCGCAGGTGGCGCGCGTCGCTCTCGACTTGCGGCACGCGCATGAAACGGCCCAACTGCTGGGTGAAGTGGATCTGCGCCATGGTCGCTTTCGGCAAGAGGCTACAAGATGAAGTCAGCTCAAATTTTAGCGCGTGATGACGAGTATGCAAGCCGACAATGGCCTAAAATGACAGCGAGTGGATAACCGGAGCCGCCGCATGTCGATTACCCCGCAACAACTCGCCAGCCTGATGCAGGAAGTGGAACTGGAAGACCCGATCGACTTCGCCGACCTGCCCTTCAACGACCAGCAATTGCGCGGCCTGATCGCCAACCACCTGTGTGAGATGGCGGCGGCGATGGAAAGTTTTACCGAGGAAGATAAAAATCTGGCGCTGCTGGCCGTCGCGGCCAAGCTGGTGCTGGAAAACCTGGTGTTGCATGTGCAATTGCTGCGCCAGCACGGCTTGCCCATGAGCGACAGCGTGGAAGCGTTGCTGCAAAGGCTGCGCCAGGGCTGAGCCGGTCATGCGCGGACGGGCGGGCGATGCGCGCGATGGCGCGGCGCCGGCTGGTCCGGACGACGACGCTGGACGACGGCCGCCGCCCGGCTAAGCTTCGGCGCGCTTGGCCAGGGCGAGCTCCGCCGCGCGCGCCTCCAGCACCAGATCGGCGGCGGCCTGCGCCACGCAAGGCAAAATGTAGCCGGCCTGCTTTTCCTCGGCGCTCACGCCGGGCCAGTCGATGCGGTACGTGACGGCGCCGCTGACCATGCGGCACAGACAGGTGCGGCATGTGCCGTTGCGGCAAGAACTGGGCAGGCGCAGGCCGGCCGCCTCGGCCGCGGCCAGCACCGTGCTGGTGGCGGCGCTGTCGAAGCGCCAACCCTGGGGGAGCAGGGTGACGCTCCACACGGCCTCGGCCATCGTCGACTCGTCGTTCACGCGCGTCAATCGGCCGCGTCGATATCGGTCCAGGCCGCGTCGGCCTGGTGGCTGCGCAGCACCGCCTCGATGAAGGCCATGCCGGCCACGCCGTCGTCCACGGTGGTCAGCCAGCGCGCCGCCTCCGGCAGCGGCAACCCGGCATCGACCGCCGCGATTTGTTGCGCCGCGTCGGCATACAATTGCGCGAACGCCTCCAGATACCCCTCGGGATGGCCGGCCGGCACCCGGATGGCGTGGGCCGCCGCCGCGCTGGCGGCCCGGCCCGGGGTCACGCGCCGGGCGCCGCCGCCTTGCGGTGTGAACCACAATTGGTTCGGGTTTTCCTGGTTGAACGCCAGCTGCGCCTTGCTGCCGTACAGGCGCAAACGCAGCGCGTTTTCGCAGCCGGTGGCGACCTGGCTGGCCCACAAGGTGCCGCGCGCGCCGTTGGCATAGCGCAGCATCACCTGGACATGGTCGTCCAGCGGCCGGCCCGGCACGAAGGTATGCAATTCGGCCAACAGCCGGGTCGGAGTCTGGCCGCTGACGAACTGGGCCAGCTGGTAGGCGTGGGTGCCGACATCGGCCAGCGTGCCGCCCGGCCCGGCGCGCAGCGGATCGTTGTGCCAGTTGGCGGCCGCGCCGGTGTTGTCGCGCCCGATCGAGTCGGCCAGCCAATCCTGCGCGTACTCCACCTGCACCAGGCGCAGCTCGCCCAACTCGCCCGCCTCCACCATGGTGCGCGCGTGGCGCACCATCGGGTAACCGGTGTAGGTGTGGGTCAGCGCGAACACCTTGTTCTTTCGGCGCGCCAGCGCGGCCAAGGCGCGGCCCTCGGCCAGCGAGATGGCCAGCGGCTTGTCGCAGATGACGTGCATGCCCGCCTCCAGGAACGCGCTCGCCACCGGCGCGTGCAAGTGATTCGGCGTGACGATGGCCACCACTTCGGCGCCGTCGGCGCGGGCCGCCTCGGCGCGCGCCATCTCGCGGTAATCGGCGTAGCTGCGCTCGGGCGCCAGGCGGATCGCGCGCGCGCTGGCGGCGGCCCGTTCCGGATCGCTCGATAGCGCGCCCGCCACCAACTCGTAATGGTCGTCCAGGCGGGCCGCGATGCGGTGCACCGCACCGATGAAGGCGCCCTGGCCGCCGCCGACCATGCCCAGTCTTAAACGTCGTCGCATGGCGCCCTTTCAGCTGGTCCGGCCCAGCATTTTTTGCAGCGCGCCGACCACCAGCGCGTGGTCTTCCGCCTCCGGCAAGCCGGACACGGTGATGGTGCCGACCATGCCGGTGCCGCGCAACAGCAGCGGAAAGGCGCCGCCGTGGGCCTTGTATTCGTGCGGGTCCAGGCCCAGGTGGGCTTCGAAGCTGGTGCCGCGCGCCCGGTACTGGGTGCCGACATAGTACGAGCTGTGCCCGAAACGCTGCGCCACGTTGTTCTTGCGGCGCACCCACTCGGCGTTGTCCGGCGCGGTGCCGGCCATGGCGTGGTGAAACAGCAGCTGACCGTTGCGGCGGATATCGACCGTGACGCCTTTTCCGCGCGCCTTCGCCTGTGCCACCAAGTCCAGTCCCAACTCGAGCGCGGTGTCGGCGCCGAACGCGTCGAACTGGCAATCCCGCTCCTGCTGCAAAAGCGCCGCTAACAATTCTTCGTGTGATGCCATGCCGGTTCCCGTGGTGGATGCTGAGGGTGTACAAAATGTTAAACTTGAGAATATCATAGTCCCCCCGAGGAGCGCCCGTGCTGACCGAATTGATCGCCTTATTGACTTGCCAGGAATTGGACCCGGCGGGGGTGCGCGACATCGAGCGCGCGGTCGCCGCCGCGCCCGACGAGCCGGCCCTGTCCTGGGCCGGCGACGCGCCCCTGGCCAAGGCGGTGGCGCTGGTGCGCGAACTGGGCGACTACCTGGCCGTGTCGGACCAAATCGCCACCCTGCACGAACAGATCGCCGAGCTGTTCGCCGATCCGCTGCCGCCCTTGAAGCCCGGATCGGCGGCGCCGGCCTACTTCGGCTGGCTGGAACGGGAACTGGCCAAACGCGGCCGCCAGCATGGCGGTTACGCGCCGCTGCTGCTCGACCCGTACGCGGACGACCAGATGTACGTCGCCGTGGTCTACCGGCGCGACGCCGACCGCGTCATGGAACTGGCCGCCGCGCTGGCGGGCACGCTGGACATCCGGATCGCGCGCCCGGCCGCGTTTTACCCGGCGCCGTGACGGGTGGCGGCGCGTTTGTCGCGCCGCTACAACCGTCCGCGATGCGATGCGCCGGCCCGGCGTTCCGGCGCGCGTCGAATCGACACAGCGCCGTCGCTTTCGGGCAAAATGAACCCATTGCCCGACCGGCCCGGCCGCAGGCCGCGATCGAGACATAGCGCGGCGGCGGCGCGGGATGATCAAGCCATGCTTCGCGTGGCGGCGCATTCGCTAGGGAGAAGCATGAACAACCTCACCATCGGCACCCGCCTGGCTGGCGGCTTCGGCTTGATCCTGATCCTGATGATCGTCATGACCGTCATGGGCTTGCGCGACGCCGGCTCGGTGGCCGAGGCCACCAACACCATGATGCAGCAGCCGCTGGCCAAGGAACGCCTGATCGCCGACTGGTATCGCCTGATCCACACCAGCGTGCGCCGCACCAGCGCCATCGCCAAAAGCCGCGATCCCTCGCTGGGGCCGTTCTTCGCCGAAGACACGGCAGCCTCCACCGCCGGCATCAACGAGCTGCAAAAAAAGGTCGAGCCGCTGCTTGAAACGGCCGAGGAAAAACAGCTGTTCGAGTCGATGAAGGCGGCGCGCAAGCGCTATGTCGGCACCCGCGACGCCATCGTCGCACTGAAAAAGGAAGACAAGTTCGACGAAGCGAACCGGCTGCTGGAGGCGACCTTCATCCCCGAATCGAAAAGCTATCTGGAGTCGCTCGGCGGCCTGCTCGACATGCAACGCAAGCGCATCGACGCCAACGCGGTGCAAATTCACACCTCGTATGAGCACAACCGCCAGTTCATGATCCTGTTCGGCCTGACCGTGCTGGCGGCCGGCGCCTACTGCGCTTGGCACCTCACGCGCGGCATCACCGTGCCGCTGGGCCGCGCGGTGGACGTGGCGCGCGCCGTGGCCGGTAACGATTTGCGCAGCGCGATCACGGTCGACTCCCGGGACGAGACCGGGCAATTGCTGCGAGCCTTGAAGAGCATGAACGAGGGGCTGGGCCGGGTGGTGGGCGAGGTGCGCGCCAGCAGCGAGCATATCACCAGCGCGTCGAGCGAAATCGCGGCCGGCAATCTGGACCTGTCGGCGCGCACCGAACAACAGGCCGGCAGCCTGGAGGAAACCGCCTCCTCGATGGAAGAGCTGACTGCGACCGTGAAGCAAAACGCCGACAACGCGCGCCAGGCCAACCAGCTGGCGGTGACCGCCTCGGAAGTGGCGGTGCGCGGCGGTGCGGTGGTCGGCCAGGTGGTGCAGACGATGGAATCGATCAACGCGTCGGCGCGCAAGATCGTCGACATCATCAGCGTCATCGACGGCATCGCCTTCCAGACCAATATCCTGGCGCTGAACGCGGCGGTGGAAGCGGCGCGCGCGGGCGAACAGGGACGCGGCTTCGCCGTGGTGGCCGGCGAGGTACGCAACCTGGCCCACCGCAGCGCGGCGGCGGCCAAGGAAATCAAGGAGTTGATCGGCGACTCGGTGGGCAAGGTCGATATCGGCAGCAAGCTGGTGGCCCAGGCCGGCAGCACCATGGACGAGGTGGTGGCCAGCATCCGCCGCGTGACCGACATCGTGGCCGAGATCACCGCCGCCAGCGTGGAACAAAGCCTGGGCATCGAACAAGTCAACCAAGCCATCGTTCAGATGGATCAAGTCACCCAGCAAAACGCGGCGCTGGTGGAACAGGCTGCTGCGGCGGCGGCGGCGCTGCATGAACAAGCCGACGCGCTGAGCCAGGCGGTCAGTATTTTCAAGCTGATCGACGACCGCCAGGCTCCGCGCGCGCGCTCGCCCGGCACGGCCTTGCGGCTGGGCGTCTAGCACGCGCCATGCGCCGACGCGCGCCGCCTCATTAATTTATTGATATTTTTCTGGACAGCTTTTAGCGCGCTCTCT
>JAYVUV010000464.1:0-2821 GCA_043787615.1 Janthinobacterium sp.
GCCGTGTTAATCGTGTTGTCCGGCGCCGGCGCCTATGCCATCAGCAGCCGGCCGACCGTGCCGGCCTATCAAAAATCGGTGAACGAGGGCGTCAAGGCGCTCGGCCAACCGATGGCGCCCCTGGTCAAGGAAGGCGGCGACGCGGCCGCCGCGGCGGCGGCCTACGCGGCCGGCGCCGCCTCGGCCTCGGCCGACCCGCTGCCGCCGGCCGACGTGGTCAGCCGCGACGGCGCGGTGCCGCCGCCGCTCAACGGCACCCAATTGCAAACCGCCTTCCGCAAACGCCTGTCGGACGCCCAGCTGCTGCCACGCCTCGATTTGAAGCTGGAAGACAAAAACTGGGCCATGCATGGCGATCTGGACGTGGTTGAAACGGCCCGTTTCCAGCGCGTGCTCAAAGGCTTCATGGAAGAGAACAAGGTCTCGTTCCCGGTCAGCGCCAAGATCGTCAGCTCGGCCGACATGCTGCCCTTCGAGATCCGCCAAGTCATCAGCGGCAACAACGCCAGCATCGTGACCGAGGACGGCGCCCGCCTGTTCGTGGGCGACGAATACCGTGGCGTGAAACTGGTGTCACTCAAGGGTAACAACATGGTTTTCGCCGGCAAACGCAAGTTCGAGGTGACTTGGTGAACGCGGTGTTGAACCGCGCCGCCGCCGACGTGGCGGCCGATGCGGGTGCCGAGGCGGCGGCCGGTGCCGGCGTGGACGTCGCGGCCCGGGTCGACGCGGCCCTGGCCGCCACCCGCGCCCGCAGCGCCGACTGGCTGGCGGCCTTGCCGGCCGCCGCCGGCATGACGGCGCACGGCAAGGTGTCGCAAGTGCTGGGCACCCTGATCGAAGCGAAAATGCCGCCGGTGGAAATCGGCGAATTGTGCCACTTGCTGGACCCGGCCACGCCCGGCAAACCGATGCTGGCCGAGGTGATCGGCTTCACCGAGCATTCCGCCATCTTGTCGGCATTGAGCCCGCTCGAAGGCGTCTCCAGCCGCACTGTGATCGAGCCGCTGCGGCGCGCCCACACGGTGGAGGTGGGCGACCATCTGTTCGGCGCGGTGCTCGACGGCTTCGGCCGCCAGCAATTTCGCGCCCCGGCCGCGCGCAACGTGGTCTCCACCTGGCGCACCACGGTGCCGGTGATCTGCGACGCGCCCAAGGCCAGCGACCGGCCGCGCATCGTCGAGCCGCTGCCGACCGGCGTGCGCGCCATCGACGGCTTGCTCACGCTCGGTCGCGGCCAGCGGGTCGGCGTGTTCGCCGGCCCCGGTTGCGGCAAGACCACCCTGATGGCCGCTATCGCGCGCGGCTGCCAGGCCGACGCCATCATCTTCGGCTTGATCGGCGAGCGTGGACGCGAGTTGAACGAATTTTTGGAGCATGAGCTCGACGAAGAGCTGGTGCGCAAGACCATCATCGTGTGCGCCACCTCGGACCGCACCTCGATGGAAAGGGCGCGCGCCGCCTTCACCGCCACCGCCATCGCCGAGGCCTTCCGGGCGCGCGGCAAAAACGTGCTGCTGCTGGTCGATTCGCTGACCCGCTTCGCGCGCGCCCAGCGCGAAATCGGCCTGGCCGCCGGCGAACCGCCGGCCCGGGGCGGCTTCACGCCCTCGGTCTACACCATGCTGCCGCGCCTGATCGAACGGGCCGGCAGCACGCGCGAAGGCTCGATCACGGCCATGTACACGGTGCTGGTGGACGGCGAATCGAGCTCCGACCCGATCGGCGACGAAGCCCGTTCCCTGCTCGACGGCCACATCGTGCTGACCCGCAAACTGGCCGAGCAAGGCCATTATCCGGCCATCGACATCCTGGCCAGCATCAGCCGGGTGATGAGCAACGTGGCCCAGCGCGACCAGATGAAGGCCGCCTCGCGCTTTCGCGAGCTGCAATCGCGCTACCAGGAGATGGAGCTGTTGATACGTCTGGGCGAATACCAGGAGGGCGGCGATCCGGTGGCCGACGCCGCCGTGCGCCTGCGTCCGCGCCAGCTGCAATTTCTGCGCCAGGACACGCGCGAATCGTCCGATTTCGACGCCACCCGCGCCGATCTGGCCGACCTGGCCGAGTCTTCGCAATGAGCGGCCTGGCCGGCGCGTTCGGCGGACGGCCGACCCGGCGCGAGCCGGTCGACGTCCCCGAGCCGCGCAAGCCGGACCGCCAGCTCGACCAGTTGATCGCGGTGCGCACCCACCGTATCAGCACCTTCGAACGGGCGCGCCTGCGCGCGCGCCAGACTTGGCGCCTGGAGCGCGCCGGCCTGCGCCGCGCGGCCCAGGATTGGCGCGACGCGGTGGAGCAGGCCAAGGAGTGCTGGGAAGAGGCGCGCGCCGAGTTTTTCGCCATGCGCAGCACCAGCGGTGAATTCCGGCGCGGCAAGGCGGTGTACGAACGCATGAAGCGCGACGCCGCCGAACTGCAATCGATGGCGGTGCAAGCGGTCGATCCCTGCCGCGACGCGCGGCGCGCCTTTTTCACCGCGCGCGACCAGTTGCGCGAAGCCCAGCGTCAGCAAGAAAAGCTGAGCATCCTGCGCGATCAAATCAAGCTGGCCAACCAGCAACCGGAGGCGTAAATGCGGGTCAGCGATTTTGGCGCCGGGTGGCAGGGGGTCGAGCCCGCGCGCGACACCGACAGCGCCTCGGCCCAGTTGTGGAAAGAGCAGCTGGCGCGCCGCACGCCGCCCCCGCCGGGCACGTATTCGGCCGAGAAGGCCCGTCCGCCCGGGGTGCTCGATCCGGGCGTGGCGGCGCGCGCGCCGAACCAGGCGGGCCGGCGCGACGAGGTGCGGCGCGATCCGGCCCGGCCGGGCGCGCCCTCG
>JAYVUV010000465.1:0-3097 GCA_043787615.1 Janthinobacterium sp.
GAGCGTGAGCGCCGCGCTCAGGTTGCCATCGTTGACCGACTTGCTGGCGACCTTGTTGGTGTCGGTGAACGCATTGGCGTTCTTGGTCCAGATGAAGCCGGTCCCCAGCGCTTCGATATTGTGCGGGCCGGCCGCCGGCGCGGCCGCGAACGCCGCGCTGATGGTGTGGGAAGACTGCACATTATAAAAAGTGTAGGACGAGACATTGCCGATCTTGACCCCGTCCACCGCCACCGCGCTGATCGAATAACCGGCGTTCGGCTTGATCGCGTAAGCTTGATTGGCGCCCTGGGTCACGCTGATATCGCCGGACGGGCTGATCACGCCGCCGGCCTCGGCGCTGGCGTGCAGCACCATCGCGGCCGGCGTGCCGTTGCCCAGGCCGGCCTTCACGGCGGACCAGAAATTGGCGTCCTCGTAACCCATGGCCCAGACGCTGGTGCCGCCCAGACTGTAGGTCGGCACCAGCGCGGTTTTGGCCTGGATGCTGGTCGCGTCGTCATACCACAGCACGGGCTGGGCGGTGGCGGCACTCCAGGCCTTGCCGTCGGCGATATTCTTGACCGCTCCCCAGGTGGCGTACGGGGTGGCCGAGGTGGCGTCCCGGTACAGACCGGCGTTGTGGGCGGCGATGGTGCGCGCGTAAGCCGACCAGTACACGGTTTTGCCGGTGCTGTAGTCGTAACCGTAGGAGGGCAAGCCGGATAGCACCTTATACGCCGGAACGCGCGACACGGTGTAGCCCAACAAGGCTTTCTGCCAGTTCAAGCCCGACTCCGGACCCGGCCAGACGTCGCCGTTGAAGCCGCTGCTGCTCCAGCCGGGACCGACTTGATCATAGGTCATCAATTGAAAATAATCGACCGCGCCACCGATCGCGGCGTAGTCGTAACCGGCCAGGTAATCGGGCGCGGTGTCGCCGGTTTTGGGCGGCACGCTGATGATCAACTTCATGCCCTCGGCGTGCAGCGCGGTGGCGAGCAGCCGTACGAAGGCGGAGAAGGCCGCCTTGTCGCCCGGTTGCACAGCCTCGAAATCGAGATCGATGCCGGCGAAGCCATTGGTTTTCGCCAGATTGATCAGGTTCTTGACGGCGCCGCTGGAGATCGACGGCGAGTTGACGATGGCCTTGGAAATCGCGGGATCGAAACCGCCGTAGCCGTCGTTGAAATCGGACACGGTCGGATACAGCGGCAAGGCCACTGATTTCGCAAAGCGGATGATGTCGGTGGTGGTCGGGTTCATGCCGGTCAAATCGATGGCGCCCGACTTGGTCAAGCCGTAGGCGCTGCCCAATCCAACCGCCGACAAGTTGCGGTAGTAAGCCTGCAGATTGGTGTAGGACTGGCCCAATTGCCCATCGGTGTAAGCGAGCACGAAGGACGCGCCCTGCGCCGGAGCCGACAGCATCAAGCCGCAGATCAGCAGGCCGGGCGCGGCCGCCAGCCAGGTCCGTGACGATTGAAAGGCGCGGGTCATCGACCTGCCGAGCGGGAGTAAACTTTGCATAGGTTTTCCTATTATTGATGGATGGGACGGGTGCCAGCCGATAACGGAACCGATACCGGAGCCCATAACGGAGCCCATAAACAGTTCCGCTAGGCAATTTTAGCAGAATGCTACGGCGGCTACGAACAACAGGCGGGCACGGGCCGGCCGGTGGCGTCGGACGGCACCGCCTCGGCTTGCGAAGCGGGCGTCACGCACGCGAGAACAGAAGAGCGGCGGCGAGGCGGGGCGCGCGGCGCCGCCCATCGACCTCAGCCGTTGTTGACCACCAGGCGCGGCTCGCCGGCGGCGAAGCGCTGCTGGATCGCCGCGCAAATGCCGGGGCCGTCCAGGCCCACGCTCTTGAGCAGCAGCGCAGGATCGCCATGGTCGATGAACTTGTCGGGCAAGCCCAGTATCAGCAGCGGCTTGACCAACCCTTCGGCGGCCAGCGCCTCGGCCACGGCCGACCCGGCACCGCCCATGATGGCGCCCTCCTCCACCGTGACCAGATAATCGTGCTCCAGCGCCAGCTGGCGCAGCAAGGCCAGGTCGAGCGGCTTGACGAAGCGCATATTGGCCACGGTGGCGTCCAGCTGGGCGGCCGCGCTCAGACTCGGCCCCACCATCGAGCCGAAGGCCAGGATGGCGATCTTGGCGCCACGGCGCTTGATCTCGCCCTTGCCGATTTCCAGCGTGGTCAACTCTTTTTGCAGCGCGGCCCCGCGCCCGGCGCCGCGCGGATAGCGGATCGCCGCCGGGCCGGGATACTGGTAGCCGGTGGTGAGCATGCTGCGGCACTCGTCTTCATCCGAGGCGGCCATGATCACCATGTTCGGGATGCAGCGCAGATAAGCCATGTCGTAATTGCCGGCGTGGGTGGCGCCGTCCGCCCCCACCAGGCCGGCGCGGTCGAGCGCGAAAGTGACGTCCAGGTTTTGCAGGGCCACGTCGTGGATCAGTTGATCGTAGGCGCGCTGCAAAAAGGTCGAATAAATCGCCACCACCGGCTTCAAGCCCTCGCAGGCCAGGCCGGCGGCGAAGGTCACCGCGTGCTGCTCGGCGATGCCGACATCGAAATAGCGTTCCGGGAACTGCTCCTCGAAACGCACCATGCCGGAGCCTTCGCGCATGGCGGGGGTGATGCCGACCAGGCGCTTGTCCTGGGCCGCCATGTCGCACAGCCAGTTGCCGAACACCTCGGTGTAGGTGAGCTTACCCGCCGCCGCCGGCAAGATGCCCTCGGCCGGATTGAACTTGGGAGTGCCGTGATACAGCACCGGCTGGGCCTCGGCCAGCTTGTAGCCCTGCCCCTTCTTGGTCACCACGTGCAAAAATTGCGGCCCCTTGAGCTGCTTGATGTTTTGCAGGGTGGGGATCAGGGAATCGAGATCGTGGCCGTCGATCGGGCCGATGTAGTTGAAGCCGAATTCCTCGAACATGGTGGCCGGCACCACCATGCCCTTGGCGTGCTCCTCGAAGCGCTTGGCCAGCTCCAGCACCGGCCCGGGCAGCACCGACTTGCCGACGTTTTTGGCGGCCGCGTAAAACTGGCCCGACATCAGCCGCGCCAGATAGCGGTTCAAGGCGCCCACCGGCGGCGAGATCG
>JAYVUV010000466.1:0-4173 GCA_043787615.1 Janthinobacterium sp.
GGCCACGCCGGCGCGCGGCCGCCCCTCGCAGCCGGGGCGCAGCGCAAAGCCGGCCAGCGCGCGGCCCGGGCCGGCCTCGGCCAGCACCTGGGGCGTGTCGCGGCACAGGGTGGCGATGCAGTCGGCAAAACGCACCGGCGCGCGCAACTGGCGCACCCAGTAAGCCGGGTCGGTGGCATCGGCCGCGTCCAGCCAGCCACCGCTGACGTTCGACAACAAGGGCAGGCGCGGCGCCTGCATCGGAATCGCGGCCAGGAAGGCGCCGAACGGCGCCAACACCGGGTCCAAATGGTGCGAATGGAAAGCGTGCGAGGTGGCCAGGCGCGTGCATTCGACGCCCGCTTGCGCCAGACGCGCTTGCAACGCCTCGATGGCGGCCGTGTCGCCGGATACGACCACGCGGTCCGGCGCGTTGACCGCCGCCACGCACACCCCCCGAGCCAGCTGGTCCCTCAGGGCCGCCTCGGTGGCGCTGACGGCCAGCATGGCGCCCGCCGGCAGGGTCGCCACCAGGCGGCCGCGTTCGATCACGATGGCCAGCGCGTCCGCCAGGGTGAACACGCCGGCCAGGCAGGCCGCCACGTATTCGCCCAGGCTGTGGCCCACGTAGGCTTGCGGGCGATAGCCCCAATGCAGCAGCAATTGCGCCAGCGCGTATTCGTAGCAAAACAGCAGCGGCTGCACCAGCGCGGTATCGCGCAGCGGGTCCGGATGGGCGCCGTACAGCGCCGCTTTCAGGCCGGGCGCGCCGCGCGCGGCGGCCAGCGCGAAGCATGCATCCATCGCGTCGCGGAACACCGCTTCGTCCGCATATAGGGCGCGGCCCATGCCGGCATATTGGCTGCCCTGGCCCGGGAACATCAGGCACAGGGCGGCGTCGCCGACCACCGCCTTGGGACGCGCGCCGACGTCGGCCTCCAGTTGGGCGGCCAGGGCCTCGCCGCTATCGGCCACCCAGGCGCGCCGATAACGCAAGTCGGCGCGGCCCAGATGCAAGGTATGGCAAACGTCGGCCAGGCTGGCGCCGGGCTGGCCGCGCAATCGGGCCGCCAGCCGTGCCGTCTGGGCGGCCAGGGCGCTTTCGGTGTGCGCCGACAGCACCGCCAATTCGCTGGCGCGGCCGGGGCCGGACGGGATGGGCGCGGCCGCTTCTTCCAGCACCACGTGGGCATTGGTGCCACCGATGCCGAAGGCCGACACGCCGGCGCGCAGCGCTTCGCCCGCGCGCGGGCGCCACTGTCGCAGCGCGGCATTGACCTCCAGCGCGCTACCGGCCAGTCCGGAGAGCGGGTTGGGCGCGCTGTAATGCAAGCTGGCCGGCAGCTCGCGGTGCCGCAACGACAAGATCACCTTGATCGCGCCGGCCATGCCGGCCGCCTCGCCTAGGTGGCCGATATTGGACTTGAGTGATCCGAGCGCGCAATGCCGGGCCGGCAAGCCGCCGAACACCTTGAGCAAGCCCGCCACCTCGATCGGGTCGCCCAGTTTGGTGCCGGTACCGTGCGCCTCGACATAACTGATGCTGGCCGGATCCACCCCGGCGCGCGCCAGCGCCGCCTCGATGACGGCCGCCTGGCCGTCGCTGCTGGGCGCCATGAAGCTCGACTTGCGCAAGCCGTCGTTATTGATGGCCGAGCCTTTGATCACGGCCAGCACCTGATCGCCGTCGGCCAGCGCGTCTTCCAGGCGCTTGAGCACCAGAACGCCGCAGCCCTCGCCGGCGGCCGTGCCGCCGGCCAGCGCGTCGAAGGCGCGGCAGCTGCCGTCGGCCGACAGCACCATATCGTCGTGGTACAAATAGCCCTTGTCCTCCAGGGCCGCGATGTTGACCGCGCCGGCCACCGCCACATCGCAATCGCCGATGAGCAGGCTTTGGCACGCCTGATGGATGTTGACCAAGCCGGTCGAGCAAGTCGTGTTGATGGTCAGGGCCGGGCCGGTCAGGTCCAGCCTGTGCGCCACGCGGGTGCTCAGGTAACCCGACTCGGTCAAGCTGGACATACTGTAATAATCGGCGCCCGAACCACCGCCCGCTTGCATGACCTTGTGTATCCAGGCCAGGTTGCCGCTGGCGCCGGCGAACAAGCCGATGCGCCCGTCGAACTTGGCCGACTGGTAGCCGGCGTTGTCCAGCGCTTCCCACACCACTTCATGAAACACCGCGAATTGCGGGTCCATCACCGCCGCGTCGGCGGCCGTGTAGCCGAACAATTCGGCGTCGAATTCGCGCTTGCGCGCCACCGAACCGCGCTTGGCCACATAGCGCGGATCGGCGCGCACTTCGGCCGGCACGCCGGCCGCCGCCAGTTGCGCGTCGTCCAGCACCACCAAGCCTTCGCGCCCCTCGCGCAGCAGCGCCCACAGCGCGTCCACGCTGGGCGCCTCGGGAAAACGTCCCGCCATGCCGATGACGGCGATCTCCAGACCGCCGTTATCGCTATCGCCTACCTGATCCATTGCTGACATTTGTTGGTTCCACATTCGATGATTGATGATGAATTTTTAACGGCCGGGCGCGGAGCGCGACCTGGCCTGCAATGCCCTGGCCATGGCGCCGGCCCGCCGTCCCGGATCGGGCGCCGCCGCGGCCGCCAACGCGGGCGCGGCGGCATCGGCGGCGCCCAGGTGGCGGCAAAGCTGGGCGATGGTCGGGTGACGGAAGATATCGGTCACGGCGATGTCGCGCCCCAGGCTATCCTTGATATCGGTTTGCAGCGCGATGCTCAGCAGCGAATTGCCGCCGATCTCGAAGAAATTGTCGTGCACCGAAATGGCGTCCGGCGCCAGCTGCAGGTGACGCGACCACAGCGCGCGCAGCGCCCCGGCCAGCGCCGAATCGGGTTGCGCCACGGTGCGCCGCGCGGCGGGCGCCGCCAGCGGCGCCGGCAGCGCCTGACGGTCGACCTTGCCGTTCGGCGACAGGGGCAGCGCGGCCAACGGCATGAATACGCAAGACTGCAACAGGTTGGCCGGCAGGCACTGCGCCAGCGCCGCCCTGAGCGTGGCCACGAACGCCGCTTCGTCCTCGGGTTCGTCGGCCGCGACAACGTAACAAGCCAGGCGCTGGGCGGCATGCTCGCCATACACCGCCACCACCGCGTCGGCCACCTGCGGCTGCGCGCGCACATGGCTTTCGATGTCGCCCAGCTCGACGCGCACCCCGAACAGCTTGACCTGATTGTCGAGCCGGCCGACATACGCGATCTGGCCGTCGGGCAGCCAGCGCGCACGGTCGCCGGTGCGGTACAGGCGCTCGCGCCGGCCCATCACCTCGCGCGTGACGAAGCGCTCGGCCGTCAGGGCTGGCTGGTTCAGATAGCCCTCGCCCACCTGGATCCCGGCGATGTGCAGTTCGCCCGTCACCCCCACCGGCGCCGGCCGGTCGTCGGCGTCCAGAATGTGCAGGCGCACATTGGCGATCGGCGCGCCGATCGGCACCAGGCGGTCGGCGCGCACCGCGTTAAAACGCCACCAGCTCACTTCGATGCCCGCCTCGGTCGGTCCGTAATGGTTGATCAATTCCACGCCGGGGAAGCCGGAGATGCAGCGCTCCTGCAGTTCGACGCTGAGCGCTTCGCCGCTGGTCATCAGGTAGCGCAGCGTAGGGAAGGGACCGCGCGCCCGGCCGGCCAGGAACATGTGCAGCATCGACGGCACGAAGTGGATCACCGTCACGCCGTGATGCCGGATGGCGTGGGCCAGCCAAGCCGGATCCTTGTGCGCCTCGGGCGCGGCCAGCGCCAGCGTGGCGCCGCGACCCAGAGTCCAGAATAGCTCCCACACCGACACGTCGAAGGTGAGCGGGGTTTTTTGCAGCACCACGTCGGCGGCGCACAGGCCGAACTGGCGCTGCATGGCATCGATGCGGTTGCACGGGCCGCGGTGCAGATTGAGCGTGCCCTTCGGCCGGCCGGTGGAGCCGGATGTATAAATGATATAAGCGAGGCTGTCGGGATGGCAGCGCGGCGGCATGTCGCCGTCGCCGTGGCGCGCCAGGGCGGCGTCGTCCGGCACCAGGCAAGCGACGCCGGGGGTGTCGCCCAGCAGCGCCGCTTCCGCGCGTCCCGCCAGCACCAAGGCGGCGCCGCTGTCGGCCAACATATAGGCCAGGCGTTCGCGCGGCAGCGAGGCGTCGAGCGCCACATAGGCGCCGCCGGCCTTCATGATCGCCAA
>JAYVUV010000467.1:0-22522 GCA_043787615.1 Janthinobacterium sp.
CCACCCTGATGTCGGCCCTGGCGGCGCTGCTGGCGTACGCGGTGTATTTTTACCGCCGGGTCGGCCAGATCCACCTCGCGCCGCGCCATGTCGGCATCGTGTGGAAGGAGTTGTGGCAGGTGGTGTCGGTCGGCGTGCCGGCCGCCATGTCCACCGGGTTGGCGGCGCTGGCCTTCGCGCTGATCTACCGCAACGCCGCCACCTACGGCGACACGGCGGTGGCGGCGGTGGCGATCGGCCTGCGCATCCTGAGCGGCGGCAGCCTGCCCCTGGTCGGCTTTTGCCTGGGCGCGCAAGCCTTGCTCGGCTTTAGCTGGGGCGCCGGACAGCGCGCGCGCTTCATGCGCGCGACGCGCCTGATGCTGGTCATCAGCAGCGGTTTCGCCATCGCCTATGCGGCGCTGGTGATCGTGTTCGCGCCGACCATCGTCACCTGGTTCAGCGCCGACCCGGCGGTGCAGCAGCTCGCCGTGACCACCTGCCGCGTGTTCCATCTCGGGTTTTGCCTGTTCGGCTTTCACATGGTGGCGGTGGTGGCCTTGCAGGCAGCCGAGCGCAATCGCAAGGCCGCCTGGCTGGTGCTGGCGCCGCACGGCTACCTGCTCATTCCGCTGCTGTTCGTGCTGCCGCCGGTGTGGGGCTTGAACGGCTTGATCGCCAGCCTGGCGCTGGCGGCGACCTTGAGCGCGGCGCTGGGCGCGACGCTGCTGCTGGGCGAACGCGAGGCGCTGCGCGCGGCCGACGGCGTCAACATGGGCGCGAACGCGGACGCGAACGCGAACGCGGACCAAGCCTTGCGGGCGCACGGCTGATGCGCCGCGTCGCCACCTTGCTGCATCGCTGGGCCGGCCTGCTGATCGCCGGCTTTCTGTTCATCAGCGGTGTGACCGGCGCGGTGATCTCGTGGGATCATGAACTCGATGAGCTGCTCAACGCCCGCCTGGTCGACGCGCCCGGGGTGGGCGCGGCCCGGCCCGCGCTGGAGCTGGCGCGGGCGGTGGAGGCGCGTCATCCACGGATGCAGGTGTTGTCGGTGCCGATGGCGGCCGAGGCGGGCCACTCGCTCGATTTTTATGTCGAGCCGCGACTCGACCCGGCCAGCGGGGCGCTGTACCCGGCGCCCTACAATCAAGTGTTTGTCGATCCGGTCACGGGCGCCGAGCTGGGGACGCGCAATTGGGGCGCGGCTTGGCCGATCACGCGCGAGACCTTCGTGTCGTTCCTGTATCAGTTGCACTACACGCTGCACATGCCGCAAATGTGGGGCATCGACCAGTGGGGCGTGTGGCTGATGGGCGGCATCGCGATGATCTGGACCCTGGACAGCTTGGTCGGCTTTTACCTGACCTTGCCGCGCCGCCGCGCTCCGGTGCCGGCCCAGGCAACCGAGCCGGCCGGGCCGGCGCCCAAGAGCTGGTGGCGGCGCTGGCGTCCGGCGTGGCTGATACGCTGGAGCGCGGGCGGCGCCAAGCGCAATTTCGATCTGCACCGCGCGCTCAGCCTATGGACCTGGCTGCTGTTGTTGACGATCGCCTTCACCGCCTTCTCGCTCAATCTGTACCGCGAAGTGTTTTTCCCGCTGATGTCGCTGGTGTCGAATGTGACGCCGTCGCCGTTCGACCTGCGCGCGCCCAACGCGCCGGATCGGCCCATCGCGCCGCTGATCGATTATGCCCGGGTGCTGGCCGAGGCCGGGCCGGAAGGCGCGCGACGCGGCTGGCGCGAGCCGGTCGGCAATCTGTCTTACTCGCGCGAATACGGGATTTATTCGGTGGCCTTCCACCTGCCGCGCGACGCGCAGGGCGCCGGCGGGGTGGGACCGCGCCAGCTCTATTACGACGGCCGCAGCGGCGCTTTGCTGGGCGAACGCCAGCCCTGGAAAGGCACGCTGGCCGACATCTTCGTCCAGGCCCAGTTCCCGCTGCATTCGGGCCGCATACTCGGCGTGCCGGGACGGGTATTGATGTCCTTAATGGGATTGATCGTGGCCACCTTGTCGGTCACGGGGGTGCTGATATGGTGGCGCAAACGCGCCGCGCGGGCGGGGGTGGCGCGGCGCGCCGTCTCGAGCGGCGCGCCGCCGGCCGATCGCGTCAATACGGCTTGTTGACCATTAACAAGTACACGCCGATCAGGGCGAAAAAGGCGGGAAAACCGAGCGCGGTCCAGATCCGCTCGAAGCGCCAGTAGCGCGCCGGCAGCGCTTGGCCGCGCGCGGCGGCGGTGGCCGCCATGTCGCGCATTTGCATTTGTAGCCAGATCACGGGCAGCCAGCACAGGCCCGCCACGATATACAAATAAATGGAGTGCTTGATCCAGCCGGCGCTGAACGGGAACATCGCCAGGTGCATCATCCACAGTCCCGATACAGGCTGGATCACGACGGCCGGCGCGGTGAACCACCAGTCGGCCCTGACCACCCAGCGCGACACCACGGCGATGGCTTGCACGTTGCCGCTGCGGTTGGTGACGAACATATAAAAGGCGGTGCCGAAACCGGTGCCGAACATGAAGGTGGCCGACAAGATGTGCAGCCATTTGGTGAAGAGATAGTCCATGTTCAATGCTTCCTTGCGCTGAGGCGCCACATCACGATCATCAGCGCGAGTATGGGCAGGTTTTTACTAAGGGGGCCGAACGGGTGCAGCCAGAATTCGGGCAGCCGCAGGCTCATTATCGCCGTATAGCCGAGCACGGCGGCGATTTGCAGCGGCCATAGCCAGCCGCGCGGGCGCAGCAGCAGGGCCAGGCCGAGGGCGGCGTCCAGCGCGGAGGCGCCCAGCAGGGCCGGTTCGCGCCACGCGGCCGGCAATCCGCAAGCGGCCAGCCAGGCCGCGCTTTGCGCGTGCGGCCAGCCGAACCAGGACACGGCGGCGGTGATCAGCCACAGCGCGGCGATGGCGACGCTGCACAGCGGCGCGCCCCACGCCAGCACGGCCGCCGCCTTGTCCGCCGGGCGCGCGAAGCGCTCCGGATCGCGCGGCGCGCGCCCCAGCAGCGCCGCCACCGGCGCGGGGTCGGCCGTGTTGGCGCCGTCGGCGCTGAGCGCCAGCATGGTGAGGGCGTCCGGGGTCAAGGGACTGGCGCGGTGCAGCGCGGCCACGCGGGCCGCCACGCGCGCCAAGCCGATGGGCGGTTCACCCACCCAGGCCGGGCCGGCGCCCATGCCGCGCCGCAGCGCGTCCAGGTAGCCGGCCATGCTGAGCGCGCGCGGCCCGACCGCAGCCAGTTCGCGCGGCGGGCGCGCCATGTCGACCAGTTCGACCAGCAGCGCGCACAAGTCGTCGATATGGATCGGTTGCACGCGCGAGCGGCGCGCCGCCGGCAGCAGCAGCAGCGGCAAGCTGGCCAGCGCCAGGAACAGACGGCTGCTGACGCCGTCGTCGCCGTACACCAGCGAAGGGCGCAGCACGGTCACGTCGAGCGCGCGCGCCAGCACATCCCGGTCCGCCTCGCCCTTGCTGCGCCAGTAGGCGGTGGCCGCCTGCGGCGCGCTGCCCAGGGCCGAGAGCTGGATCACGCGCCGCACGCCGGCCCGTTCGCAGGCGTCGAACAGGGCGCGCGGCACGTCGCGGTGCAGCAGCGCGAAGTCGCCGGCCGCGTTCTCGCGCACGATGCCGACGCAGTTGATGACGGCGTCGATGCCATGCAAGACCGGCAGCCAGGCGGCCGCGCCGGTCATGCCGGCGAAATTCAGTTCGCGCCGGCCGGTGCCGGTGACCTGGTGGCCGGCTTGGCGCAAGGCCGGCGCCGCGTGACGGCCGATGAAGCCGGTGGCGCCCAGGAGCAAGATGTTCATCGCCGCACCGATCGGCAAGTGGTTGTGCTGCGCATCGCATTTCCTTAATTTCTGTCGTTACAGAAATAATAGAACAGCGAGGGCGAAATGTCAAAGGATGGTCGCGCCGGCCGGGGTGGGCGTGGCGTCGTTGGACGAGCGGCGCGTGTAAGGTGGGGGCGTTCAAACGCGAGGCGCGGGCAGATAAGGCGCGCGATGCGCCGAGCCGGTGCCGCAGGCCGGCCTGTATGCCTTGCCTGCCGGTTTAGGCCGGCGCGGCGTTGTACAGCGCCTGATTGCTCTCCATGTCGATCGGCACCGACATATGCTCGTGTACGATTTGCCAGCGGCCGTCGCGCTTGCGGTAGCAGTCGGTGGCGCGCATCCAGACATCCATTTCTTTGCCATCTTGCATTTTGCCGGTGAAGTGGCTCAGGTAATGGGAAAACCCCAGGCCGCCGCCGGCCATCACGGTCAGGTCGCGGATTTCCACCTCCATGGTTGCGGGCATCATGTGCAGATAGGTTTCCCAGTCGGCGCGGTAAGCCTCGGCACCGCGAAATTGCAGCGGCGGCGGCAAGTCGTAGGCGACGATCTCGGGCGCGTAACAGGCCATGATGCGGCCGATGTCGCGCGCGCGCACGGCCGCGTTCCATTGCCCGATCAGCGCGCGCACTTCGGCTTCGTCGTTGCCACTGTTGAGATGATGGTCCATCGATTTCTCCTGGAAGGGCTCGCACGGAGCGTGAAACCTGACTTTTCCCGGGCCGGGCAAGTCATATAGAGTGTCGCTGATTGATAGTAGTGCGCCGGCGGCGCTTTTTCAACGCCGGCCGCGCGGCGCGCGCCGTGAGACGGCGCAAAAAGACAGTATGACGACAGCGCTGGAAATCGGCGCCAACGCCGTGCTGTACGCGCTGTATTGGCTTAACGCGCTGGTGTCGTGGTGGTGGCGGCAGATGCGGCGCGCGGCGGAGCCGGGCTAGGGCCGCTCGGCGCTCAGGTCCCTGCGCTCGAGCATGTTTTGGCGATAGGCGGTGGGGGTGAGGCCCATCCGTTCGCGGAAGGCGGTGGCGAAATTGCCGGCGTTGTTAAAACCCGTCAGCAGGGCGATATCCTGGATGTCGATGTCGGTTTGGCACAACAATTCCACCCCGCGCGCGATGCGTTCTTCGCGGATGAAGGTAAACACCGTCATGCCGGTTTGTTCCCGAAACACTTGCGACAGCTTTTCCCGGTAGGTGCCGACCCCGCGCGCGATGTCGGCCAGGGTGGGCAGGGTGGCCAGGTTGTCGCGGATCAGGCGCTTGGCGGCGTTGACCAGCACCGCGTCCGGTTCGGAGGGCGCGGCTGCGGGGGCGGCGTCGGCCGGTTCGGCGTCCGACGCCTGGGCCGAGGCCGAAACCGGGGCCGCGCTGGCGCGCCGCATCAGGTTCAGATGCACATTGATGCGGGCCGACAGTTCGCCCGGCGTAAACGGTTTCGACACATAATCGACCGCGCCCACTTGCAAGCCCATGATGCGTTCCTCGTCGGCGTCGGCGCCGCTGAGGAAAATGACGGGGATATCGTGGGTGTCGGGGTTGGCCTTGAGCAAGCGGCACGCCGTGTAGCCATCCATGCTGGGCATGCGCACGTCGAGCAAGATCAGGTCGGGCCGGGTGGCCATGGCCAGGTGATACGCCTGCAAACCGTTGAAGGCGACGCTGACCTTGTACGGTTGTTCGCTCAGCAAATCCATCAAAATGCGCTGCTCGAACGGGGAGTCATCCACGATGAGTATGCTTTTTACGGTTGCGTCATTGGATAGATACATGAAAATGCTGGCGATGTTGATGCATGAGTGTGGTTTATTATGCCTTCTATTCCAGTTATTTACAGTATTTCTCTTCGTTCAGAACCGATTTCTCAGCAAGCAAAAGCGGCCTTTTTTTAGATCGATAATAATTATTCTGAGCATTGGTTCTAAGCAATTCCGCTCGCAGGAAGTTTTTGAAAGATCGGTGTCCGGTCGGCCCAACCGTGCGCGCAATCGCGCCCGCCGCCCGCGCCACCGATCGGCTTGTCCTGGTTTGCGCGCCCTCATCATTGCCGGCATTACCTTGACTATCTGCCCCGTCCCCAGGACGGGTTAATCATTGATGTCATTTCCGGAGGTTGTATGTCGGGTATTTCCTTATTGTCCAGCGCGCGCCGGCGCGCCCGTTTGCTTGGCCTGGGCGCGGCCCTGGTCGTCTCTCTCTTGCCCAGCCTAACCGGGGCCGCCGTGTATTCCAACGGCACCTCCACCAGCACCTTCGACGTGACCCTGAAAATCGTGGCCAACTGCGTGATCGCGGCCACCCCGCTCGATTTCGGCCAGACCCAGGGCGTGCTGGCGGCGGCGGTCAACGTGAACACTTCGCTCAACGTCACGTGCAGCAACACCACGCCGTATAACGTCGGCCTCAGCGCCGGCACCGGGGTGGGCTCGACCGGCACCACGCGTTATATGAGCGGCACCGGCGGCAATACCGCGACCATCCAGTTCAACCTGTTCCAGGCGGCCGGCTCCACCCAGTGGGGTAACACCCAGGGCACCGACACCCACGCCGGCACCGGCACCGGTTCGGCCCAGACCATCACCGTGTATGGCCAGGTGCCAGCCCAGGCCACGCCGGTGCCGGACACCTACCGCTCGACCATCACCGCCACCGTCTACTTCTAGGGAAATCGATGAGGCCAGGCGCCGTTCTGTCATGTCATGCCGCGTTGCTGGCCTGTTGCCTTGGAGCCTGGCAGGCGTCGGCCGCCAATTTGCAGATCTCGCCCGTGATGATCAATTTCCGCGCCGACCAGAACGCGGCCGGCATCACTTTGCAAAACCAGGCCGAGGCACCGGTCTACGGCCAGGTGCGGGTGTTCCTGTGGGAGCAGCAAGGCGGCGAAGACGTGCTGACCCCGACCCGCGAACTGTTGGCCAGCCCGCCCATCGTGCAGATCGCCGCGCGCAGCAGCCAAACCATCCGCCTGGTGCGCGCCGGCGCCCCCGGCCAGGAGCGCGAGCGCACTTACCGCGTGTTGATCGACGAGATCGAAGGCGGCGAGGGCGGCGCGGCCAGCGGGGTCGATATCCGGCTGCGCTATTCGGTGCCGGTGTTCGTGGCCGCCGCCGGCGAGGGCGCCGCCGAGGTCTTGCGCTGGCGTTTTTTCCGCAAACAGGACGAATGGATGCTGACCATACAAAACAGCGGCCAACGCCATGCCCAGATCGGCGCCATGAGCGTAGTCAACCGCGCCGGCCAGGAATTTTCCGTCAGCAAGGGCTTGTTCGGCTACGTGCTGGCCGGCCAGACGCGCGAATGGCGCTTGCCGCTGCCCAGGGAGTCGGCGCTGGACGGCGCCCTGGCGATCAAGGTGGTGGTCAACGGCAAACCGGTCAGCGCCGGCAATGCGGGTGTCGAGTAAGGCGTGGCGCCACGGCGCGCAAGCAGCCCGGCCGTGTCGTCCCGGCGCGCGCGGCGGGGCCGTCGCCTGCGCCGTCTGCTGCGCCGCGGTTTATTGCAGCTGGCCGGCGCGCTGGCGCTGGCCCTGGCGGCCGATGGCGCGCGGGCCGAGATCATGATGCCGGCCGGACCGGAAGTGCGCGCCGACGCGGCCGAGGATTTGTATCTGGAAGTGAGCTTGAACGGCGTGGCCACCGGCTTGATCCTGCGCTTCACGCGCGGCCCGGCCGGCTTGATCAGCGCGATCGACAACTTCCAACAACTGGGCCTGGACCCGGCCCTGTTCGGCGCGGCCGGGCGCGCCGAGGTGGCGCTGGACGCGGTCAGCGGCCTGAGCTACGAGTACGACGCGGCGCGCCAAAGCATCGCGCTGCGGGTCGACGACGCCTTGCGCACCCCGTTCGCCTTGAACGCCCGCTCGATCGCGCGCGCGCCGGCGCCCGGCGTGACACCGGGCGCGGTGGTCAATTACGACCTGAACAACGAGCTGGGGCCGCGCGCGCGCAGCGCCATGTTCCACGAATTGCGCCTGTTTAACAGCGTCGGCGTCTTCAGCAGCAGCGGCACCGCCGCCGTGCGCGGCGAAGGCAAGCCTTATCTGCGCTACGACAGTTATTGGTATCAGGCCGATGCGGAGCGCTTGACCGTGTTCCAGGCCGGCGACCTGATCACCTCCTCGCTCAGCTGGAGCCGCGCGCTGCGCTTGGGCGGCCTGCAATGGCGCAAGAATTTCGCCCTGCGGCCCGATCTGCTGACCTTTCCCGTGGCTACCCTGAGCGGCTCGGCGGCGGTGCCCTCGGCCCTGTCCTTGTATGTGAACGGGGTACAACAATACAGCGCCGAAGTGCCCAGCGGCCCGTTCGTGCTCAACCAGGTGGCCGGCTTGAACGGCGCCGGCCAAGCCACCCTGCTGACCCGCGACCCGCTCGGGCGCACCGTCTCGACCACCGTGCCGCTGTATGTCGACAGCCGCATGCTGGCGCCCGGCTTGACCGATTATTCCTTCGAGCTGGGCGTGGCGCGGCGCGATTACGGCAGCCGTTCCTTCGCTTACGGCGGCGCGCCGCTGGCCAGCGCGTCCGGCCGCTACGGGGTGAACCAGCGCTTGACGGTGGAGGGCCATGTCGAATTGTCGGCCCTGGTCTACAACGGCGGCGCCGGCGCCCTGGTGCGGCTGGGCTCGGCCGGGGTGGTGAACGCCAGCCTGGCCGCCAGCGGCGGCGCCCGGCGAGGCGCGCAGGGCGGGCTGGGTTACCAGTACCTCGGACCCGGCTTCAGCCTTGACTTGCAAAGCTTGCGCGCCAGCGCTGGTTACGGCGACGCCGCCACCCGCGCCGGCAGCCCGGCGCCCTTGCTGACCGATCGCGCCGCGCTGACCGTGGCGCTGCCGGCCGGCCAGAGCGCCAGCTTCAGCTATGTCGGCGCGCGCGTGCCGGGCAGCCCGGCCGCGCGCATCGTGGCGCTGTCGTATTCGGTCACCGTGGCCGGCGACGTGTACGGCAGCGCGAGCGCGTTCCGCGATCTGGCGGACGGGCGCAACCGCGGCTTGTCGTTCAGCCTGAGCATGGGGCTGGGCGGGCGCGTCTCGGCCGCGGCCACGGCCGGGGTGCAAAACGGCCAGTCCAGCCGCGCGCTCGGCCTCACGCGCGGGGCCGACATCGATGGCGGGCTAGGCTGGAGCGCCCAGGTGGGTAGCCTCGACCGTCAGTTGTATCAGCAGGGGCAGGTGCAATATCTGGGCCGGGCCGGCCAGCTCGGTGTCACCGCCCAGCGCGGCGCCGACGCCAGCGCGGCGGCGCTCGACTTGTCCGGCGCCCTGGTGTGGATGGATGGCGGCCTGGGCGCCGCGCGCCAGGTCGGGGCCGGCTTCGCCATGGTCTCCACCGGCGGCGTGGCCGGGGTGCCGGTGATCCATGAAAACCGCCGGGTGGGGGTGACCGACGGCGGTGGCCATCTCTTGATTCCGAACTTGAACCCCTATGGAAACAACCAGATCGCCATCGACGTCGGCGATTTGCCGCTCGACGCCCGGGTCCCGGTCACCGAACTGAACGTGGTGCCGGCCCAGTTGTCCGGCGTGCTGGCCAATTTCCCGGTCGAACGTTACGCGGCGGCCAGCGTGCTGGTGCGCGACGGCGCGGGCGCCCCGCTGACCAGCGGCTTGCCGGTGCGCCACGTGGAAAGCGGCGAGCGCAGCCTGAGCGGCTATGACGGCATGCTGTTTCTCGATCATTTGAGCGAGGACAACCATGTGCTGATCGGCGAGGGTGCCGCGCGCTGCCAGGTGCGCTTCGCCTACCGGCGCGAGGCCGCGCCCGCCTTGCCGCTGATCGGCCCGCTGGTATGCGCGCCGCTTCCGGCCGGGGCGGCGCCTTGAGGGCGGCGCTGGCGGCCCTTTGCCTGGCCGGGCTGGGCGCGGCCGGCCAGGCGCGCGCCGATTCGTGCAGCGCGACCTTGTCCAATCTCAGTTTCAGCGCGGTCAGCCCGATTTCGGTCACCGACTATTTCACCACCGGCACCGGCAGCGTCAGTTGCACCTGGAACTTGCTGTCGGCCACGCCGCCCTTCTTGCTATTGTTTCCGAACGTGGTGGTGTGCGTGTATGCCGGCTTGGGCAGCAACTCGCTGTCGTCCAATCCGCGCACCATGGGCAACGGCGCCAACCGGCTGGAATACAATTTATACCGCAACGCCACCTATACCCCGGCCGCGATCTGGGGCCAGCCGTCCTTGGCGGCGACGCCGACCCCGTTCACCATGACCTTGACCTCGCCCAGCCTCATCGTCGGCGGCACCATCGCCCAGGCCTTCACGGTGTACGGCAAGATCAGCGCCGGCACCACGCTGGCGGCGGTGCCGACGGTAGCCAACAGCAACACCAGCTATCTGTCCAGTTTCACGGGCAACGCCAGCATCAGTTATGCCTTCTATAACTTGATCGCGCCCGCCTGCACCGCCGGCGGCAGCGCGGTGTTCACCTTCCAGGCCGACGCCACGGTGATCAACAATTGCACCATCAGCGCCGCGCCGCTGGCCTTCGGCACCAAGGGTGTGCTCAGCAGCGTGTCGCGCAGCACGGCCAATTTGTCGGTGCAATGCGTGAACAACAACGCCTATCAAATCGCCCTCAACGGCGGTAGCGTCGCGCTCAATGTAGCCAATCGCCAGATGAAAAATATTGTCGGGGTGGAGCAGGTGGCGTACCGCTTGTCGGCCAGCCTGGACGGTCCCTTGTGGGGCGATGGCAGCGCCGGCACCAGCGTGTATGCCGGCACCGGCAACGGCGCGGCGCAAACCGTGACGGTGTACGGCATGGTGCCGGTGCAAGGCACGCCGGCGCCGGGCGATTACAAGGATACGGTGACGGCGACCATCTATTTTTAGGCGGGCGGGTGTTTAGAAAGTGACGACCCAGAGACGATTCGACGCGCCCGGCGCGGCGGCGGTGGTGGCATTGGCGGCCGGGGTGGTGTCGAGCGCTTGCGTCACGTGCGACGGGCTGGCGAACTGGCAGCTCACCACCGGACGGGCGGCGCCGCCCGATTGCACGGCGCAGGCTTCGTTGACCACGAAACTGACTTGAAACGTGCCGCTGGCGGTTTTGCCACCGGCTTGCGCGGATGGGCTCAGGGCGAACAGGGCGAGGGCGACGACGGCAAGGATTTTCATTTTTTGGGCTCTATGCACTGCGGTGTGAGATCGACTTCTTGCTCAGCCTAACCACATGTCTTTGGTGGTGGGATGCGCTACGGCAGAAGTTGAACGGTTATCCGGCTATCAGGGTTTAGGATGTTGCTCCATGGAATTAAGTATAATCTAAAAGAAATAGCTTGTGAAGATGTGTGAGTATTGCTTGAAATGTGTTGTATGCGTGTGTGTATTTTGGTGAGATTGATGCGTGAAAATACGTGTTTTCGAGCTATCGGGAAGTGAATGTCGACCGCTTTCTCCTATGAGGAAGCACGCGGCGGCGGGTCGGGCGGCGGATCACGCCGGCATGCGGCACGTGGCCGGTGCAAGCGGCCGCTGGGCGTCGAAACGGGGCGATTTTGGCTTGCATGACGGTAGTCGCGCGCTATGCGCGGCCTGTTTTTTGGTACGGACGTTCTTTTCGTCGAACATGGGGCCGCGCGCTGCGCGTCGCACGGCCGCCGGGGCGCGTCGATGCCGGGGCGCGTCGATCATGGTGGATAACTGGAGAAAGCGATGAAACATACTGATTTTGGTAACATGCCTTGCCCGATCGCGCGTGGCTTGGGCAAGGTCGGCGAATGGTGGAGCATCTTGATCTTGCGCGAAGCGTTTTATGGCAAGACCCGCTTCGATCAATTTGAAAAAAGCTTGCAGATCGCGCCCACCATGCTGACCCGGCGTCTGGCCGGCTTGGTCGAGGGCGGCCTGATGACGCGCCGTCTGTATTGCAGCAAACCGCCGCGTTACGACTATGTGTTGACCGAAACCGGGCGCTCCTTCAAGCCGGTGCTGCTGGCCTTTATCGCCTGGGGCAACGAACAATTCGCGCCGGAAGGGGCCAGTCTGGTAATTGCCAGCCGGGAAACCGGGCTGGCGGCGGACCCGGTGCTGGTCGACGCCATGACCGGCTTGCCCATCAACGATGAGTACTATGGCTTCGCACCCGGCCCGGCGGCCAGCGACAGCATGCGCACCACCCTGCTGGAAGCGGCGCGCGAAGAGAGCGGGCGCGTGGCTTGAGCGTGGCGCCGCTTGGTCGCAAGCCGGGCGGGCCGCGCCGATCCGCGGCGGCGACGCCGGCCCGGCACCTCGCCTGAAGCCGGGACGGCGCGGGCCATGCGGCGGGCCGGCACCGTGCGTGGACCGGCACGGGCGAAGCGGCGCCGCAAGCGCGTACGCCGCCATCACGCTGTCGGCAAGGCCGGGCAAGCGGGGCGGCCCGCCGCGCCGTCGCATCGTCGCGTCGTTGGCACTCGGCGCCGAGGCGATTTGCCTTGCGTGCGCGCTCCACGGCCGCCTCAATCGCACGACGGGCCACCCGCTTCACGGTGTCGCCGCCCGTTCTCCCACTTTTTATCGGCCCGGAAGGATACAGCGGCTTGCCGTGGTAGGCGAGCCGCATGGCGCCGTCCGCGCGCGCATCGGCATGGCAAATCATCGGCATGGCAAATCTTTTCATCCCGATCCATCGGGCGCTTCTATATAGCTAGACCGCGAGCGCGGCCAAACGATGCCATCGAATCGCGCCGGCTTGAGGATGTCGTGGCGATGGCCGCGATCGACCCGTAACCGCCGCAAGCGACTGAACTTGTCATTTCGCCGCCGGTCCAAATCGTAGCTAGTAGCGGTATGCACCGCGGCTGCGCCGCGATCCTTCCATTCACTCAACGGAGAAAAAAATGACCACACTCACGACACGTCAACGCTTGTTCGGCGCGGCGGCGTTCGCCATGTTGTTCGGCACGCTGGCGGCGCAGGCGCAAACCGGCAGCGGCCAAACTTCCACCACCGGCACGACCGCGCAAAGCACGCCGGCCGGCACTACCTCGTCCATGGATCAGGCCAGGCAAGCCGACGCGGGCGCCAAGGCGGGGGCCAAGGCGGGTGCCAATTCCGGCGCCATGGGCCGGGCCGATCATAAAATGCTGTCCGACATAGCGCAAGCCAATATGGCCGAAATCGACACGGCCCGTCTGGCCCAGAGTAAAAGCCAGAACGAGCAAGTGAAAAATTTCGCCCAGAAAATGATCGACGACCATACCAAGGCCTTGCAGGAAGTGCAGCAACTGGCGCAGGCCAAAGGCGTGACCCTGCCGACCGAGACGGATCGCGCACATCAAAAGGCCGCGCAAAAGCTCGGCGCCCTCAGCGGTGACGCCTTCGACCGGCGTTACATGGACCAAAGCGGCATGGCCGATCACAAGCAGACCCACACCCTGTTGCAAAGGACGCAGTCGCGGGCCAGCGACCCCGACCTGAAGGCGCTGGCCGCCAGATTGCAACCCACGGTCGAGCAGCATCTGGCCTCGACGCAGCAGCTCAACGCCGCCATGAAACAACGCGGCACCGCCACCGGCGGTTCGGGCACCACGGGCACCAGCGGCGCGGGCGCGCCCGCTAGCAGCGGCGACATGGGCGGTACCGCCAAACCCGGCGCGTCCGGCAAACAGGGTACGGCGGACCCGGCCAATTCCGCCAAGCCGGGAACTTGAGCGCCGGCGGGCTGGCGCCGCCGTCCCCTCGGGCGCGTAGCAGCGCTATCCATGGCAGCAAGGCCGGGTTGCCGACCGGTTCGAAATAAGCGATGCTGACATCGATATACAACTGCGCCGCTTCCGCCAGTTCGCGGTAGACCACGCCGTCATAGCCGATCGCGCACAGGGAAGCGGGGACCAGGGCGATGCCGCCATGGCTGGCGATCATGCCCAGCATTACATGGTGGCGCGGCCGTCGCCGCACGGGAGCGGGCGCGGCAGCCGCGTGTCGGTTCGCCGCCGGACGGTCGCGTCATGGCTGCCGGGCCGGCCCGCCAAGCGGGTTTGTCGTCAAGCCTGGTGCGCCAACATCAGCGCCGCCATCCCGGCCGATTCCGGCGTGGCGTCGGCTGCGAGTCCGACCCCGATGGCGGCCTGATCGTGAGGGGAGCGGTTTTGGCTGATCTTCCATTTGCCTTCGATCCGGCTCAGGACCAGCTCGATGCCGACGATCGCGTTCAGCATGCTGTCCAGATAAGCGGGCGGGGCGTCGCCCACCTTCCAGGGCGCCGGCCGGTTCGCCTCGTGGCGCGCCGTCAGCCGCTCCAGCAATCCCAGCAGCCATGCCGGGTCGTCCACCACGACGAGCGGGCCGTGCGCGTGCACGACGGCATAATTATAGGTGGGCACCACCTTGCCGCTGAGCGCTTTTTCTTCATACCAAGCCGGCGAGATATACGCTTGCGGACCTTGAAACACCACCAGCGATTGGCCCTGATGGCGCTCGGTCCGCCATAAGGGATTGGCCCGCGCGATGTGGGCGCGCAAGGTGCCGAAGAGCGCGTCGGCCGTGGGCGCGCCGATCTCGAACGGCACATGGTCGGCGCACAGGCCGTCCGGTCCCTGCGTCACCAGGGCGCCGAGCGGATGGGCGGTGATCAAGCCGTGCAGCAGTTCCAGCCGGGTTTCGTTAAATGGCGCGCGCTTGTACATGCTCAATCCTGGTCCGCTTCGATCACCACCCCGGTCTTCAAGGAGTTGGCGATGTAGCATTGTTGATGGGCTGCGCGATGCAGCGCCGCCAGTTGCTCCGGGTCGGGTTGGACGGTTCCGGAAAAAACCACGCGTGGGCGCAGGGTAATGCGCGTCATGGCCAGCCCGCCGTCGCCGTTCTTGCCCAGCGAACCCACGGCGTGGTCGCCGTAGTGGTCGATCACATACCCTTGCCGCGCCGCCAGCGACAGGAAAAACAGCATATGGCAACTGGCGGTGGCGGCCACCAGCGCCTCTTCCGGATCGATACAATCCGGGTTCGACATCGGCGCCGGCACCGATAGCGGCGACGAGGACGCCGGCACCCGCAAGCCGCCGTCGAATCGCCATTCATGGGCGCGGCTGTAGCGCTGGTCGCCAAACGGCTGGGTGCCGCGCCGCCAGACGATGGTGGAATCAAACTGCATGCTGCGTCCTCGAATGAAGTGGCCGTGGGGAAGGACTCACGGCCATTGCGGCGGCCTGATCATCCAGCCGCTCTCGACCGCAGTGAAGCCCAGCTTGGGGTAATACGCCATCGCGCTGGGCGCCGCCAACAGCAACAGCATGGTGCCGGCGCCGATGCCGTCGCGCGTGTGCCGCACCAGGTCGCGCCCGATGCCATAGCGCTGATAGGCGCGATCCACCGCCAAGTCCGCCAGATAGCAGGCGGCGCAAAAATCGGTCAAGGAACGGGCCACGCCGACCAGCAGGTCGCCATCCCAGGCGCTCACCAACAAGTCGGCCGTGGCCGCCATCTTGGCCATTTGCTCAAGCTTATGCACCGGCCGGTTGATGCCGGAACGGGCGAACACGGAAGCGAGTTGCTCGCCCGAGACGGCACGGCCCGTCTCGAAAACAATGGCGCCCGCGATGGCGGTGGGGGGCGCGCGCGGCGGCAGGTCGGCAGTGCTCATTGTGCGTATCCAGTGATTGGAAAAACCCATCTTACCGTTCGATTTGGCTTTTTAAAATATCCAATAACTGCTATTTTAAAGATGCCAATTGACCTTTCCCATTCGATCCCGCCATGCACCCGACCCAATTTTTGGCCACCTTGCCGCTCGACCGCGCCGCGCCGACCCCGCTGTTTCGCCAACTGTACGCGGCGCTCAAGCATGCCATTTTGAACGGCGCGATCGACCCCGGTGCGCAGCTGCCGCCCACGCGCGACTTTTGCCGCCTGCTGGCCGTGTCGCGCCAGACCGTGCTTAACGCCTACGCCCAGCTCAGCGCGGAAGGTTATTTGAGCGGCAACGTCGGCAAGGGCACGTATGTCAGCGCGCATGTGCCGCTCGCCGCCAAGCCGGCGCCGCCCGGCCTGCTACGGCCCCTGTCGGCGCGCGGCCACGACCTGGTCGAGGCGATGGGCAAGACCACCTGGCACAAGGGCAGCCTGCGCGCGTTCCGGGTCGGTATGCCGGCGCTTGACCAGTTTCCCTTCGACATATGGAGTCGGCTCGAAGCGCGCCGCTGGCGCCGGCCCGACCATCACATGGGTTATGGCGACCCGGCCGGCTATTTGCCGCTGCGCGAACTGCTGTGCGTCTATCTGAAGGCGGCGCGCGGTGTCGATTGCACGCCGGGGCAGATCGTCATCACCTCCGGCTCGCAGCAAGCGCTATTTTTGCTCTCGACCATGCTGCTGGCGCCAGGCGACACGGCCTGGATGGAGTCGCCCGGCTATCGCGGCGCGCACGGGCCGCTGCGCGCCGCGGGCGCGCTGCTGTGTCCGGTGCCGGTGGACGCCGAGGGCTTGGACGTGGCGTATGGCGCGGCGCATGGCCCGCACGCCAAACTGGTGTACGTCACCCCGTCCCACCAATTGCCGCTGGGCGTGACTATGAGCCTGCGGCGCCGGCTCGAGCTGCTGGCCTGGGCCGGCGCCGCCCGCGCCTGGATCATCGAGGACGATTACGACAGCGAATACCGCTACGCCGGCCCGCCGCTGGCTTCTTTGCAAAGCCTGGACCGGACCGGCTGCGTGGTGTATGTCGGCACCCTGTCGAAGGTGCTGTTTCCGGGCCTGCGGCTGGGCTATATCGTGGCGCCGGCCGCGCTGGCCGAGGCCCTGGTCGGCGCCAAGGCCCTGGTCGACCGGCACACCGCGATCGTGCCGCAGATGGTGCTGGCCGACTTCATCGCCGAGGGCCATTTCGGCCGCCACATCAAACGCACGCGCGAAGTGAACGCCGAGCGGCGCGACGCCTTGCTGGCCGGTCTGGCGCGCGAACTGGACGAGCAGATCGCGGCCGGGCCGGCCGACACGGGGCTCGATCTGTGCGCCTACTTCCGCCGTGATCACAACGAGGAAGCGGTGTCGCGCGCCGGCGCCGCGCGCGGCATCGAATTGCGGCCTTTGTCGCACTACGCCGATCCGGGCGCCGCCGCCGTCTGCCGCGCGCCGGCCGGCTTGCTGCTCGGTTTCGCCGCGCTGCCGCTGGCCGAGATCGAGCACGGCATCGCCCAGTTGGCCGCCGTGTTACGCGGCGCCGAGGGTCGCGCTCCGGTAGGGTAGACTGCCGCTCTGGTTTTCCATTCCCGGTTTTCATATTGGAAGCGCACTGTCATGACCATCATCCGCTGCACCTGGGCCAACGCGGCCAATCCGCGCTATCTCGCGTATCACGACCACGAATGGGGCGTGGCCTGCCACGACGAAAACCGCCTGTTCGAAATGCTCAATCTGGAAGGCGCCCAGGCCGGGCTCAGTTGGGAAACCATCCTCAATAAGCGCGACAATTACCGGCTCGCCTTCGATCAATGGGATGCCGTGAAAATCGCCGCCTACGATGGCGTTAAAGTGGCCGCGCTGCTGGCCGACGCCGGCATCGTGCGCAACCGCCTCAAAGTGGCCGCAGCCATCGGCAACGCCCAGGCTTACCTGCGGCTGCGCGAGGAAGGTTCCACGCTGGACGATTTTCTATGGGCTTACGTGGACGGCCGGCCCATCGTCAACCGCTGGGAGCCTGGCCAGCGTCCCGCCAAAACCGCGCTGTCGGACCGCTTGTCGAAGGACTTGGCCAAGCGCGGCTTCAAGTTTGTCGGTTCGACCATCGTGTATGCCTACATGCAGGGCATCGGCATGGTGGATGACCACGATCCGGCCTGTTTCTGTCGCACCGCGCGCGCATGAAGGAAGCGCTTTCGCCCTGGCTGGAAGGGAACGGTTTGCCGCGACGCTGGGCGGGCGCCGAACGGTTTGTCGTGCTCGACACGGCGTTTGGCGCGGGCGAGCATTTCCTGGCGTTGCTGCGGACCTGGCGAGCGGACCCGAACCGTCCGCGCCGCCTGTTTTATCTGGCCTTGATGGGCACCGCACTGGCGCCGGCGCCCGCGTCGCTGCCGGCGGACACGCGCGCGCAATGGCCTCCAGCCTTGCCCGGCTTTCACCGCTTGCTGCTCGATGACGGCGCCGTGGTGCTGGATTTATTGGTCGGCCCGCCCGCCACTTGTCTGGCCCAGATTGGCGCCGCGATCGACGCCGTGATCGACCCGGCGATCGGCGACGCGCCGGCGGTGACGCCCGCGGCGTTGGCGCGCTTGCTGGCGCCGGGCGCCAGCGTGGTGGCGACGGCGACGCGCGCGCCATTGCTGACCGCCGCCGGTTTTGCTTGCTCCGCGCCGAGCGGCGGCCAAGTCGCCGCCGTCTATCGCGGCCGGCATCCGGCCCGGCCAGATCCGGCCCGGCCCGGATCGGCCCGGCCAGGATCGGCCCGGCCAGGATCGGCCCGGCCCGGATCGGCCCCGCCAGGATCGGCCCGGCCCGGAGCGGCCAGCATCGGCTTGGCCAGCATCGGCCCATCGCACGGCGCCACCGATCACGGCGCCGTCGGCCCTCGCGCCGCTGATCACGAGATCATCGACTTCGGCATCAGCGGCGCGCGGGTCACCGATCATGAAAGCATCGACCACGGCACCATCGCCCTTCGCGCCACCGCGCAAGACGGCTCCGGCGACATCGCCGGTCGCCGCGCCACCGACCGCCGCGCCATCGAGCGCCGCGCCATCGTGCTGGGCGCCGGCTTGGCCGGAGCGGCCGCCTGCGAGCGCTTGTGTGCGCGCGGCTGGGACGTCACCTTGATCGAGCGTCATGCGCAACCGGCGCAGGAGGCGTCCGGCAACGTGGCCGGGATCTTCATGCCGCAGCTGTCGAGGGACGACAACCCGGCCACCCGCTTGAGCCGGGCCGGTTTTTTGTTCGCGCTGCGTTACTGGGAGCGCCTGGGCGGCATCGGCGCGGCGTTGGGGGGCGCCCGTTGCGGCGTGCTGCAACTGGCGCGCGACGCGGCGCACGGTGCCTTGCAGCGCGAGATCGCGGCGGCGGCCGCCTACCCGGTCCAATTCGCGCGCTGGCTTGAGCCGGATGCCGCCGCCGCCGCGCTCGGGCCGGCCGCGCTGGCCGAGGCCACTGCGCACGGCGCCTGGTTTTTTCCGCAAGGCGGCTGGGCCAATCCGGGCGCGCTGTGCCGCGCCATGCTGGCCGCTTGCGGGCCGCGTTTGCGGCGGCGCTTCTCGTCGGACGCGCTGCAACTGCTGCGTGTCGACGGCCAGTGGCAAGTGTTGGCCGCCGGCGGCGCCTTGCTGGGCGCCGCACCGGTGCTGATCCTGGCCAATGGCAGCGGCGCCACGGCCCTGGCCCAGGCCGAGGATTTACCGCTGGTGGCCGTGCGCGGCCAGGTCACGCATCTGGCCGCGGCCGACGCCCCGGCGCTCGACGTGGTGCTGTGCCGCGAAGCATATTTGACGCCACCGGCCGACGGCGTGGTCAGCGTCGGCGCCACCTATGACGTGGACCAGGACCGCGCCTTGCGCGCCGCCAGTCAGCATGACAATTTGACGCGCCTGGCGGCCATGGTGGATGGCGTGCCGGCCGTCGCGCCGCTGGCCGGACGGGTGGGGTTCCGCTGCGTGGCGCCGGACCGTTTGCCGCTGGTGGGCGCGCTGCCCGATCCGTCCGCGCCGGGCCGGGTCGAGCGGGCGCGCGACCTGACGCGCTGGCCGGATTTATATGGCTTGCTTGGCTACGCTTCGCGCGGCTTGACCTGGGCGCCGCTGGCGGCCGAGCTGCTGGCCTGTCAGCTGGAGGGCGAACCGCCGCCGCTGGAAACGTCGCTGGCGGCGGCGCTCGATCCGGGCCGCTTTTTGCTCAAACAGCGACGCCGCGCCACTTCGTGATGCGCGCGCGCGGCGAGTGCGGTATGCTGGCAGGGGTTACCCCGCCGGCGTCGCGCCGGCGCGCTGTGGGCCGCGCGGCCCGTGGAGGCAGGCATGATGGAAGAGGAAGCCGGCTCGCCCGAGCTGTTTCTGTTTCTGGCGTCGACCGTGCACGACATGAAAAACTCGATCAGCGTCTTGAGCGGCACGCTGGAGGCGTTGCTGGCGCCGGTCCGGACCGATGCCGCCGCGCCGGCCGCGCCCACCCCGGCGAAGCCTTCCCCGGCCGGACCTATCCAGACGGGACCCGATCACGCCTACGCCCGCATGGCGCACATGCTGTACCAGACCAAACGCCTGAACGACAATTTGATGCAGCTGCTGGCGTTGTACAAACAAGTCGGCAAGCCGGCGTATCCGTTCGACCTGCGCCCGCAACTGGTCGGCCAATTGGTCGAGCAGGTCGCCGCGCAGCAGCGCACCCTGCTGCTATCGAACGGGATCGCCTTCCATACCGACTGTCCGCCGGAGTTGATCTGGCATGTCGACGAGGACTTGGTGATCGGGGTGCTGATCCACGCCATCAACAACGCCGTGCGCTACACCGCCGACGCCATTCGCCTGTCGTTGGTCGAGGTGGACGGCATGCTGGAAATCCGGGTCGAGGATAACGGCGCCGGCTTTCCGGCCGCCCTGATCGCCGCTGGCGCCGCCGCCGCGCAAAGTCGGACCCAGGGTGTCAATTTCGCCACCAACAGCACCGGATTGGGTCTGTATTTCGCCGCCGAGGTGGCCAGGATGCACAAGCACCGTGGCCGCAGCGGCGCCATCGCCTTGGAGAACGGCGGCGCGCTGGGCGGCGGCTGTTTTGTGCTGCGCCTGCCGTGAACGGGCCGCCCATGGAGCAGCCGGCCGTCACCGTCGATACCCTGCCGGTCGACTGGGCCGACAAACACTATCTGCTGGTGGACGACTTTGTCGGCATCCGCCAACTGCTGCGCGAGGCGCTGCGCAATCTGGGCGCGCGCTATATCGACCAGGCGGCCAGCGGCGGCGAAGCCATGGTCTTGCTGTCCAAGACGCGCTACGACGTGGTGCTGTGCGATTACAACCTGGGCGAGGGCAAGAACGGCCAGCAGGTGCTGGAGGAAGCGCGCATCCGCAACCTGACGGCGCCCAGCGGCATGTGGTTGATGGTGTCGGCCGAAAAAAGCGTCGAGTCGGTGATGGGCGCGGCCGAACATCAGCCGGACGCTTATCTGATCAAGCCGATCACCGAGGGCGTGCTGCTCACGCGCCTGAACCGGGTCTGGCACAAGAAGCAGGTGTTTCGCGAAATCGATCTAGCCTATCTGGAAAAGGATTACCGCCGCGCGGCCCGCCTGTGCGACGCGCAGATGGCGGCGCACCGCGTCCACGCGCTCGATTTGCTGCGCCTGAAAGCGACCCTGCTGCTCAAATGCGGCGAGCCGGAACAGGCGCGCCGGGTCTACGAGCGGGTGCTGGCCGAACGCGATTATCACTGGGCCAAGGCGGGCCTGGCCAAGATCCGCCTGCGCGACGGCGAGGTCGAGGCGGCGCGCCAGGTGTTCCAGGAAGTGCTGGCCGAGAACCGCTACTATATCGACGCCTACGATCAGCTGGCCGCCGCCTATCAGCAGTTGGGCCAGCCCGAGGAAGCGTGCACGGTGCTGGAGCGGGCCGCGCGGCTGTCGCCCAATTCGGTGCCACGGCAGCGCAATCTGGGCCAGTTGGCGCTGCGACTGGGCCTGGTGGGGCTGGCCGAAAAAGCTTTCCGCAAATGCGTCGCGGTGGGCGCCTATTCGATTTTGAAGACGCCCGACGCGTATCTGGGTTTGGCGCGCGTGTGCGGCTTGCGCAACGAGCCGAAAGAGGCGCTGCAATGGGTGCTGCTGGCGCAGCGCGAATTCGGCGGCCCGGCCCTGACGCTGCGCGCCAAGATCACCGAGGGTCAGGTCTACCACGACAGCGGCGACTACCGGCGCGCGCGCCAGTGCGGCGACGAACTCGAAGCGCTGCTGGCCGCGCCGGGCGAACGGCCCGAGCTGGCCACTTGCCTGGAGGCGGCCGGCCTGCTGCTGGCGGTCGGCGTCAAGCAGGCGCCGCTCGACCTGCTCGCCTATGTGATCAAGAACAACCACGATAATCTGGCGCTGCAAGACGAGGTGCAAAAAATCTTCGACAAGGCGCGCCTGGGCGCGGAGGGTGGCGCCTTGATCGCCGCCTCGCGCAAGGAGGCGGCCGACACCATGAACAAGGGCGTGCTGTTGTGGAAGACCGGCAAGCTGGAGGAGGCGGTGGCCTGGATGCGCACGGCCCGCGCCGCGCTGCCCGATAATCTGCGCATCCTGTTCAATTCGGTGCAAATTATCCTATCGCGCATCGCCGAAGATGGTTACGATGCGGCCCTGGCGCGCGAGGCGGGCGAGGTGCTGTTGTATGTCGACCGCATCGCGCCCGGGCAGCAGCGTTTCGCACAATTGATGGAGCAGTTGGCCGCCCTGGCACCCTCCGGCGACGCCCGCACATAAGCACGTTGTTTTAGCGCATCTTGTAACCGGGCGGACGGGTGGTAAACTAGGCAGTCGTGCGGGCCGGCCCGCGCCTTGGCAAGTTTATAACGATAAGGAAAATAAGATGCGTGATGTCGCCAAAGAAGTGTACGAAAAAATGAAAGTGGGTAGTGCGGCGTGGATACGGCCGGTGGTGGCCAAGGGCGACACCGTGCCCTCGTTTCAGGCCGCGCACGACAGCGCCGTCCAGCTGGCCGAAGAGGGTTTGATCACCATCGGCGAAGTCAAGCGCCAGGAAGACGGCTTGATCGAGGCGATCCGCATTCACCGCCTGGCTTGAGGGCGGGCGGCCGCGCGGCCGCCTTTCGG
>JAYVUV010000468.1:0-11148 GCA_043787615.1 Janthinobacterium sp.
AGCCGGTCTTGACCACCAGTTCGGCCGACACGATCGGCAGCGCCGGGTTGTAGTTATGGATCACCTGTAAGCCGTTAGCCAGCGTGAAGGTGCTGGCGCTGAAGTCGAACTTCGCGCCGGCCCTCGATCTGCTGGCCGACGTGGTGCAGCATCCGGCCTTTCCGGACGAGGAAGTGGAGCGCCAGCGCGCCGGCCGCATCGGCGAACTGGCGCAGCTGCGCGAGAACGCGGCCGCCGTGGCCACCCGCATCGAGGCGGCCGCCCTGTACGGCGCCGACCACCCTTACGGTTATCTGGAACTGGGCACCGAAAGCGCCTTGAAAGCCACCAGCCGGGCCGACCTGCAACGCTTCTGGCAGCAGCACTACCGGCCGGACAACGCGGCCCTGGTGGTCTCGGGCGACATCACCGAGGCGGAGCTGCGGGTGCTGGCCGAAGCCAAATTCGGCGCCTGGAAGCGCGGCGAGGCGGTGGCCGCGCCGGTGTCGAGCGTGAAGAGCAGCAGCGCGCGCCTGATACTGGTCGATAAACCGGGCGCGCCGCAAACCGCGCTGCGCCTGAGCGCCATCGGGCCGGATCGCAAAACGCCGGACTTCGCGCCGCTGCAAGTGATGAACGCGGCCCTGGGCGGCTTATTCACCAGCCGCCTGAACACCAATCTGCGCGAGGAAAAGGGTTACACCTACGGCGTGCGTTCGCGTTTCAACTACCGCCGCATGCCGGGACCGTTTGCGATCGCCGCCAGCGTGCGCACCGACGTCACCGGCGCCTCGGTGTCGGAAATGTTCAAGGAGGCGCGCGGCATGATCGAGCGGCCGATGACGGCCAAGGAATTGAGCAACGCGCGCAATTCGCAGGTGCTGTCGCTGCCGGGTCAGTTCGAGACCAACAAGAGCATCGGCGCCAGTCTGGCCAACACCTATATTTACGATTTGGGACTGGATTATTATTCGACCCTGCCGCAGCGTTTCGCGAGCGTGACGGGCGCCCAGATTCAGACCGTGGCCAAGAAGTATCTGCAACCCGATAAGCTGATCGTGATCGCGGTCGGCGACAAGGCCAAGATCGAGCCGCAGTTGTCGACCTTGAAACTGGCGCCGGTGGAATTGCGCGACGCCGACGGCAATCTGAAATAAGCCGGATCGACGTCCACCAGGCCGGCTGCGCCGCAGCCGGCCTGCGCCCATCGGCAGCACCCGATAAGAACAAGCCGAGCCGCGCCGCGCCGCCATAGCGCCTAATACGTTCCCAGACGGTCCGGCACGGTTTTTCGCTTGCTCTCGATCTTGATTCAGCCTAACATGTGAACATCTCTTCACATGTTAGTTTATGAGCCACTTCGCCGAATCCGATGCATCGATCGCCCAACTGGCCGATCTGTTTCACTTGCTGGGCGACCCGACCCGGCTGCGCATCGTGCTCGCCTGCGTGAACACGCCGATCGCGGTCAGCGAGATCGCCGCCGCCTTGCAGCTGAGTAGTTCCCTGGTCAGCCATCATTTGCGCCTGCTGCGCGCGGCCCGCATCGTCAAATCCGAGCGTCAAGGCAAGCAGGTATTTTATTCGGCGGCGGACGCCCACATCAGCGGCGTACTGAGCGACATGCTCGACCATATCGCCGAACCATCCAACGGGAGCGACACATGAGCCAACACCAGCATCCGGCCCGGCATGACCATGATCACCACGACCACGCGCACGGGCACAAGGACGATGACGGACACGATCACAAAAACGCTCACGATCACGCGCATGGCCATGGGCATGGCCACCATCACCACGGCGACCCGAACAGCCAGGGCCGCGCGTTCGCCATCGCCATCGCGCTCAACACCGTTTTCGTGGCGATCGAATTCGGCTACGGCTTCGCGGCCCATTCGACCGCGCTGATGGCCGACGCCGGCCACAACCTGTCCGACGTGCTGGGCCTGGGGCTGGCCTGGGGCGCGGCCATCCTGGCGCGGCGCGCGCCGAGCGGACGCTACACCTACGGCTTGCGCAGCAGCTCCATGCTGGCGGCGCTGTTCAACGCCATGCTGTTGATGCTCGCTTGCGGCGGCATCGTCTGGGAAGCGGTCCAGCAATTGCTCCATCCCACCCCGGTCCAGGGCGTCACGGTGGCGCTGGTGGCGGCGGCCGGCATCGCCGTCAACGGGGTCTCGGCCTGGTTGTTCATGGCCGGCAGCAAGGACGACTTGAATATCCGCGGCGCGTATCTGCATCTGGCGGCCGACGCCGCCATTTCCTTCGGCGTGCTGGTGGCCGGCGTGCTGGTGTTCTATACGGGCTGGTGGTGGCTCGATCCGGCGGTCAGCATCGGCATCGTGCTGCTGGTGTTGCTCGGCACCTGGTCGCTGCTACGCGAGGCGTTGCATATGATGCTGGCCGCCGTGCCGGGCAATATCGACGCGCCCCAGGTCGAGCGCTTCCTGCGCGAGCAGGCTGGGGTGAGCGAGGTGCACGACTTGCATATCTGGGCCATGAGCACCACCGAGACGGCGCTGACGGCACATTTGGTGATGCCGCTCGGCTATCCGGGCGACAGCGTCATCGATACCCTGCGCGGCGCGCTCAAGGAGCGTTTCGCGATCCAGCACAGCACCCTGCAAATCGAATTGGGCACCACCGACCACGCCTGCTGCCTGCACACCACGCCGGCTTGAATCGGGGCCGGCAAAACCACGCTAGGCGTCCATTCCGGCGAACAGGGCGGTGCTCAGGTAACGCTCGCCGTACGAGGGGATGATCACCACGATCAGCTTGCCCTCGTTCTCGCGCCGCCGCGCCACCTCCAGCGCGGCCCACAAGGCAGCGCCCGATGACATGCCCACCAACAGCCCCTCGACGCTGGCGGCTTGGCGCGCGGTGGCGAAGGCATCCGCGTTTTCGACGCCGATGACTTCGTCGTAAATTTCCGTGTTGAGCACCGAGGGAATGAAGCCGGCGCCGATGCCCTGGATCGGATGCGGCCCCTTGCGGCCCTTGGACAGGATGGGCGAATCGGCCGGCTCGACCGCCACGCAGCGCAAGCCCGGGCGGCGCTGCTTGAGCACTTCGCCGATGCCGGTGATGGTGCCGCCGGTGCCGACGCCGGCCACCACGATGTCGACCTGGCCGTCCGTGTCGCGCCAGATTTCCTCGGCCGTGGTCTTGCGGTGCACCTCCGGATTGGCCAGGTTGGTAAATTGCTGCAACATCAGATAACGCGGGTCGGAGGCGCTCAATTGCTCGGCCTTGCTGATGGCGCCCAGCATGCCCTCGTGGCCCGGGGTGAGCAGCAACTCGGCACCGTAGGCGCGCAGCAGGGTGCGCCGCTCGCGGCTCATGGTGTCGGGCATGGTGAGGATGCAGCGGTAGCCGCGCGCCGCGCACACCATGGCCAGCGCGATGCCGGTGTTGCCGCTGGTGGGTTCGACGATGATGGTGTCCGGCCCGATCAAGCCGGCCTGCTCGGCCGCCTCGATCATGGATAGGCCGATCCGGTCCTTGACGCTATGGCCGGGATTATAAAATTCGAGTTTGGCGACGATGGTGGCCGTGCTGCCGGCCGCCATGCGGTTGATGCGCACCAATGGCGTATTGCCGATCAGTGCGGTAACGTCCTTGGCGATATTCATGACTGTCGCTCCACTGCAAAAGGAGCGTCCAGTCTACCTCCTTTTGGCGCCGCGAGGGGCCGGCGCGACGCCGGCGCCCGGGCGGGCTTTATTTCACGTCGAGCAGTTCGACTTCGAAGATCAGCGGCGAGTTCGACGGAATGGCGCCGCCGCCGGCGCCGCGCGCGCCATACGCCAGTTCGCTCGGAATGATCAGGGTGCGCTTGCCGCCCACTTTCATGCCTTGCACGCCCTGGTCCCAGCCTTTGATGACGGCGCCTTTGCCGAGCGGGAATTCAAACGGCGCGCGGCCGACCGAGCTGTCGAACTGGGCGCCACGGGCGTTCTTGGCTAGCGGACGGTACAGCCAGCCGGTGTAGTTGACCACGGCGGTGGCGCCGGCGGTCGCTTCCTTGCCGGTGCCGACCTTGTTGTCGGTGACGATCAGGGAATCGGCGGCCGGGCCGGGCGAGGCGGACGAAGCCGCCGCGCTGGCGGGGACGGGGTCGGCCGCTTGCGCCATCGAGGCGGCGACCGCGCAGATCAAAGCGAATAAAACGGAACGCGTCATGGTGTATTCTTTCGAAAAGAGGGAGGATCTCTGCTCGCTTCGGCGAAGCAAAGCGCCCGCCATGATAACAACGCGCGCATGAAATGACCATATCGATGACCACTTCGGCGCACACGCGGCGGCTCTTTTTTGCGCTCTGGCCCGACCGGCGGACGCGCGCGGCGCTGGCGGAGCGCCGGGCCGGGCTGGCCGGGAGCCCGATCACGGACGCCAAACTGCACCTGACGCTGGTTTTCCTGGGGCCGCAAGCGGCCGCCGCCGTGCCTGGCTTGCGCGCTTTGCTGCACGCCGTGCCGGCCGGTCCGCTGACGCTGGAATTGGATCGCTACGGCGCCTTCGACGGCGCGCGCGTGGCCTGGGCCGGCATGCGCGCGCCGCCCGCCGAGCTGCTGGCCTTGCAGCGATGGCTGGCGCTGGCGTCGCGCCCGTATCGCTCGGGCGCGGACGAGGAACGGGCTTATCTTCCGCATGTGAGTTTGACGCGCGCGACCCCGCTGTCGGCGCCGGCCTCAGTCCCGCTCCCGGCCGAGATGGCGCCGCTGCGCTGGCTGGCCAGGCATCTGGTGCTGGTCGAATCGGCCGGCGACCTGTACCGCGTGATCGGCTCGCGGCGCTTGTCTTCGCGGGGCGGCTAGCGGCGACGCGGTGTGCGCGCACCGGCCGGCGGGTCGCCGCCGGGATTAGGGCGAGGTTTCTACCGCGTCAACGGGGCGGGGCTCGGCTAGGCTGTCCGCCAGGGTGACATCGGAATCGACGGGATCGGCCGGCTCGGCCGGCGGCGCCGCCAGCGCGCGCAAGATATGCGCCGCCGCCACCATGCCGAACGTGGCCGTGACCACCATCGCCGAGCCGAAGCCGGCGCAATTCAAGCCGGTCACGCCGCCGCGCTCGCCGCCGCGCTCGTCGCCGTCGACCGAACACACTTCAGCCGTCTCTGGCATGGTCAGCCGTTCCATGGAAAACACGGCGTCGACATGGAATTTATTTTTTTCGCCGCGCGGAAAGCCGTACTGGTTGCGCAGCAACTTGCGCACTTTCTTGAGCAAGGGCTCTTGCTCGGTCTTGGCCAGGTCGCGCACGGCGATCTGGGTCGGGTCGGTCTTGCCGCCGGCGCTGCCGATGGTGATCAAGGCGATCCGGCGGGCGCGGCAAAACGCCACCAGGGCCGCCTTGGCCTGCACGCTGTCGATGGCGTCGAGCACATAGTCGTAGCCGGGCGCGCCGATCATCTGCTCCAGATTGTCGGGCGTGATAAAGTCCTCGATCTGGGTCACGCGGCAAAACGGGTTGATCTGGGCGATGCGCGCGGCCAGGGCGGCGATCTTGGCCTGGCCGACGGTGTCGCTCAAGGCCTGGATCTGGCGGTTGATGTTCGATTCGGCCACATTATCGAGGTCGATCAAGGTCAACCGGCCGATCGCGCTGCGCGCCAGCGCCTCCACCGCCCAGGAGCCGACCCCGCCCACCCCGACCACGCACACATGGGCGCGGCGGAAACGGTCCAGGGCCGGCTCGCCATACAGGCGGCCGATGCCGCCGAAGCGGCGCGCGAAGTCGATTTCGCCGGCGTCGGACGCGGCAACAGCGGGAGGAAGATGGCTCATGCCGACATTTTAACGGACGCGAGCCTTGGGATATTCTAAAATGTTTTTTCCGCCGCCATCGGCGTTGCGCGCCCGCGCCCGCCGGGCGCTTCGATTTTACCGCACCGACGAAAGACACACCATGACCGCATCCCTGCCCGAGAGCGCGCCCGGCTTCGACCAACCCATCGCCGTACTGAAACATTGCCATGACAAGATACGGCGTCAACTCGCCACCTTGCTCAAACTGGCGGCCAATTTGGCCGAGCATGGTGGCACGATTGAGGCGGCACAAGCCGCCCAGGCGGTGCTGAAGTACTTTAACAAGGCGGCCCCGCTGCATCACGACGACGAGGAGCACGACTTGCTGCCGATGCTGCAAGCGACCGCGCGCGGCGAAGACGCGGCCTTGCTGAGGGCGCTGGTGCCTGAGTTGCTGGCCGAGCACAAACAGATGGAACAAGCCTGGGGCGACTTGCAGCGGCAGCTCGACGCCATCGTCAACGGGGCGGTGGCCCTGTCGGCCGAGGCGGTGCGCGATTTCGAGGCGGCTTACCAAGCGCATATGACGAAGGAGGAAAGCGTGCTGGCGCCGATGGCCAAGCGCCTGTTCAGTCCGGCGCAGATGGCGCAGTTGGGAGCCGCCATGCAGTGGCGGCGCGGCATTCCGGCGGTGGCGGCGGATCTGGCGCGGGAAGCGCGCGCAGGAAATGCGGCCCCCGTGGAAGCGGCCCCCGTGGAAACGGCTCCCGTGGAAGCGGCCCCCGTGGAAACGGCTCCCGTGGATGCGGCCGCCGTGGACCCGGACGCCGCGGCTTCGGCCGACGTGAAAACGGCCGCCGGGGCATCGGCCGCCGCGACGGCCCAGGTCGCGGCATCGGTGGCGGCGGCCGGCGCGGCCGGCCGCGCGCTGGCCGACCTGCGCACCGATTACAGCCAGGCCAGCCTGAACGAAGCGGACTTGCTGGACGACCCGATCGCGCAATTCGGCAAATGGTTCGAACAGGCGCTGCAGGCGGAAGTGAACGAGCCGAACGCGATGAGTGTGGCCACGGTCGGCCCGGACGGCAAACCCAGTTCGCGCATCGTGCTAATCAAGCAATACGATACGCGCGGTTTTACCTGGTACACCAATTATCACAGCCAAAAAGGCGAGCAGCTGGCCGGCAATCCGCACGCGGCCCTGCTGTTTTTCTGGAGCGAGCTGGAACGGCAAGTGCGGATAGAAGGCACGGTGGTGAAGACCACGGAAGATGAAAGCGATCATTATTTTCACAGCCGGCCCCTGAAAAGCCGGCTGGCCGCGATCGCCTCGGCGCAAAGCGCGCCCATCGCCGACCGGCAAGCGATGGAAGCGGCTTACGAGGCGGTGGCGGCCGGCGGCGGCGAACAACCGGCCCGGCCGGCGCATTGGGGTGGCTACCGCTTGCGGCCGGAACGGATCGAATTCTGGCAGGGCCGGCGCTCGCGCTTTCACGACCGCATCGTCTTCATCCGCCAAGCCGACGGCGGCTGGTTGCGCCAGCGCCTGCAACCCTGACCGCGCGGCATCGGCGCGGCGGCGGAACGCGGGCGAAGACGTGCGCACGTTTTGAACCCGCGGCAGCCCGGCTGCCGCCCACGCGGAGGCTATCTTGTTACTACAAAATCGATTGCGTTCCTGGATCGACACCATGCGCGGCCAAATCGCCCTGCCCTTGCGCATCGAACTGTGGAACGGGCAGCGGGTCGATTTTTCCAGCGAAGCGCCCAGCGTGACGATACGCTTGCCGCGCGCCTCGGCCGCGCGCTATCTGCTGACGCCGTCGCTGGCCAATCTGGGCCGGGCCTATGTGGAAGGGGCGATCGAGGTGAGCGGCGCGGCGCGCGACATGATCGCCATCGTCAACGCGCTGGCGCGTGCCAGCCTCAAGGCCGAGGGCAGGTTCACCCGCCTGGCGCGCGGCGCCGGCCACGCGCGGCATCAGGACGCGGCGGCGATCCGCTACCACTATGACGTTTCCAACGCCTTTTACGCCCAGTTCCTGGACCCGGCCATGGTCTATTCCTGCGCCTACTTCGAGCACGGCGACGAAACCCTGGCGGCGGCCCAGCTCAAGAAAATCGACCACATTCTGACCAAGATCCGGCTCCAGCCCGGTCACACCCTGCTCGACATCGGCTGTGGCTGGGGCGCCTTGGTGCTGCGCGCGGCCCAGCGCTACGGCGCGCGCTGCGTGGGCGTCACCTTATCGGAAAACCAGTGCGCGCTGGCGCGCGAGCGGGTGGCGCAAGCCGGACTGGCGCATCTGGTGGAGATCCGGTTGCAAGATTACCGCGACGTGCACGGCCAGTTCGACCGCGTCACCAGCGTCGGCATGTTCGAGCACGTGGGCTTGAAACACTTGCCGGACTATTTCGCGGCGATCCACCGCTTGCTCGCGCCGGAAGGCGTGGCCATGAACCACGGCATCACGTCGACCGATCCGCACAATCGCCGCACGCCGTATGGCGCGGGCGAATTCATCGGCCGTTATGTGTTTCCGCGCGGGGAACTCGGTCATGTGGGGCAAGTGTTGCAAGCCATGCAGCAAGGCTCGCTCGAAGCGCTCGACGTGGAAAACCTGCGCCGCCATTACGCCCGCACCTGCGCCATCTGGAGCGATAATTTCGAGGCCAACGGGGCCGAGATCCGGCGCCTGGCCGGCGAGCGCCGTTTCCGCATCTGGCAAGTGTATCTGGCGGGATGCAGCTATGCCTTCGAGCATGACTGGATCAGCCTCTACCAGATCGTGTGCGGCAAGGCCGGCCGCCCTCCCACGGCGCTGCCGTGGTCGCGCCATTATATGTATGGCCAGGCGGCGCGGGCCTGAACAGGCCGGCGCCGGCTTGCCGCCCGCGCCTACTTCAATCGGTTGGTGAAGGTCTTGCGGAACTTCGCCACTTTCGGGCTGACCACGAAGGCGCAATAGCCCTGCAAGGGGTGCTGGCGGAAATAATCCTGGTGGTAATCCTCGGCCTTGAAATACGCCTCGGCCGGCGCCACCTCGGTCACGATGGGCGCGTCCCACACATTGGCCATTTCGGCGATGACACGGCGCGCGGTCGCCTCCTGCTCGGGCGACTGGTGATAAATCACCGAACGATACTGGGTGCCGACGTCGTTGCCCTGACGGTTGAGGGTGGTCGGATCGTGAATGGTGAAGAAAATCTCCAACATGTCGTGGTAACTGATCACCTGCGGATCGAACTCGATGCGCACCACTTCCGCGTGGCCGGTGCCGCCGGCGGAGACTTGTTCGTAGGTCGGATCGGGCTGCTCGCCGCCGGTGTAGCCCGATTCGACATGCGTGACGCCCCGCACTTCGAGGTAGACCGCCTCGGTGCACCAGAAACAGCCGCCGCCCAGTACGGCAACTTCCATTTGTCCATTCATGTCGTTCGACCTTTACGCAAAAGTGAATACCGCTTCTGGCAACAACTGTAACGCAAAGCGGCGCAATTTGCTCAGGCAATCGTGGCGCGGCCGGATCGCGCTATCGGCCGCCGATCTTTGGCATAATGGCATAACTATACGGGTCCCACATGAACACAAGCTCTCCCCGCGCCGACGCGGTCGAATTCGACACTGCCCATTTCCGCCAGGCATTAGGCCAATTCGCCACCGGCGTGACCATCATCACCACCCGCCTGGCCGACGGCAGCTTCCGCGGCTTGACGGCCAGTTCCTTCAATTCCGTGTCGCTCGATCCACCGCTGGTGCTGTGGAGCTTGGGCACGGCGGCCAGCAGCTTGCCCGTGTTCACCGGCAATTCGCATTATGTGATCAATGTGTTGGGCGCCGAGCAAGCCCACCTGGCCACCCTGTTTTCACGCCGCGCGCCCGATCCCTTCGCCGGCATCGAGTACGAGTTGTCGCGCACCGGCCAGCCCATCCTGAAGGGCTGCTCGGCCTGGTTCGAATGCCACAACCGCAGCCGCTATCCCGAGGGCGACCATGTGATCTTCGTCGGCGAGGTCGAGCGTTGCGCGCTGCGGGCGCAAGCGCCCCTGATTTTTCACGGTGGGCAATTTTGTAGCACGCAAACGCGCTAAAATCGCGGCATGGCGAAGTAGTCTATACAACATGGGCCGCGCCGACAAATCATAAACCAGGAGCACCGATGAACCAATCCAACCCGGGCCGCAAGGCCGCCTTCCACTGGGACGATCCCTTATTGCTGTCGGACCAGTTGAGCGACGAGGAGCGCATGGTGCGCGACGCCAGCGCCGCCTATTGCCAGGACAAGCTGGCGCCGCGCATCCTGGAAGCGTTTCGGCACGAAAAGATGGACGCTTCGATCTTCCGTGAAATGGGCGAGCTGGGTTTGCTCGGTCCCACCATTCCGGAACAATACGGCGGCCCGGGTCTCAATTACGTCAGTTACGGCTTGATCGCGCGCGAGGTCGAGCGCGTCGACTCGGGCTACCGCTCCATGATGAGCGTGCAATCGTCGCTGGTGATGGTGCCGATCTATGAATTCGGCACCGAGGCCCAGCGCGAAAAATACTTGCCCAAGCTGGCCAGCGGCGAATGGATAGGTTGCTTCGGCTTGACCGAGCCGAATCATGGTTCCGATCCCGGCTCGATGATTTCGCGCGCCAAAAAAGTGCCGGGCGGTTACGCGCTATCGGGCGCCAAGATGTGGATCACCAATTCGCCGATCGCCGACGTGTTCGTGGTGTGGGCCAAGGACGACGAGGGCGCGATCCGCGGCTTCGTGCTGGAAAAAGGCATGGCCGGCTTGTCGGCGCCCGCCATCCACGGCAAGTTCGGCTTGCGCGCCTCGGTCACCGGCGAAATCGTGATGGACAATGTGTTTTGCCCGGAAGAAAACGCCTTCCCCGACGTGCGCGGCTTGAAGGGGCCGTTCACCTGCCTCAATTCGGCCCGTTACGGCATCGCCTGGGGCGCCTTGGGCGCGGCCGAGTCGTGCTGGCATATCGCGCGTCAATACGTGTTGGACCGCCAGCAATTCGGCCGTCCGCTGGCCGCCAATCAGTTGGTGCAAAAGAAGCTGGCCGACATGCAGACCGAAATCACGCTGGGTTTGCAAGGTTGTTTGCAACTGGGCCGCATGAAGGACGCCGGCACGGCGGCGGTGGAAATCACCTCCATGATGAAGCGCAATTCCTGCGGTAAATCGTTGGATGTGGCGCGCATGGCGCGCGACATGTTGGGAGGAAACGGCATCTCCGACGAGTTCGGCGTGATCCGCCACATGGTCAATCTGGAAGTGGTCAACACCTACGAGGGCACGCACGATATTCACGCCCTGATCCTGGGCCGGGCCCAGACCGGCATTCAAGCCTTTCAGTAAAGCGCTTCCACGCCGCTCGAAAAAAACCCCGCCGCGTCGTTGCCGACGCGGCGGGGTTT
>JAYVUV010000469.1:0-4163 GCA_043787615.1 Janthinobacterium sp.
GCCATATTGGCGTTAAATTGTTTCCGTGAAAAAATTTTACTTTTTAAATTGAAATATCGCCAACAGCTTCGGTTTGCCTTATTGATTTAAAAGAATTACTCTCGACGCTCGTTCCCGACTTTCATTCTTATATCGACCGCATCCATGACCTTGCTGGTTTCCCGCCGTCCGCGCTGGACCTTGAGCGTGCTGTGCCTGGCGCTGGCCTCCTGCGACACCACCGTCGCCCTGCGCGCGCCCGCCGCCGCCCTGAGCGGCCCGGCCTACACCGTCTACAGCGCCGGCGACATCGCCGACTGCCGCTTCAGCCGCCCGCGCTACACGGGCGCGGCACGCACCGCCGCCGTGATCGCGGCCGGCCTGGCCGACGACCCGCAAGCGGCGGTGCTCAGCCTGGGCGACCACACTTACCCGGTCGGCAGCGCGGCCGAATTCACCGATTGCTACGGGCCGACCTGGGGCCGCTTCAAAGAGCGCACCTACCCCACCCCCGGCAACCACGAATACTACTCGCGCGCCGCGTCCGGCTATTTCGACTATTTCAGCGACTTCGGCGGACCGCAACGGCGCGGCTATTTCAGCTTCGAACTAGGCGCCTGGCATGTCGTCTCGCTCAACAGCAACCTGGGGCCGGAAGAACACCGGGTCCAACTGGCGTGGCTCGAAGACGACCTGGCGCGCCATCGGCGCGCGTGCACGCTCGCCTACTGGCACGCGCCGCTGTATAGTTCTGGCGGACACGGTAACACGACGCGCATGCGGGACGTGTGGCGGGCGCTGCACGCGGCCGGGGCCGAACTGGTCTTGTCGGGCCACGACCACGACTACGAACGCTTCGCGCCCCAGGACGCGGATGGCCGGCTCGACGTGGCGCGCGGAGTGCGCCAGTTCGTGGTCGGCACTGGCGGCGCCTTCCTCACGCCGTTCCGCTGGGCGCGCGAGCACAGCGAGGCGCGCGCGAACGGCAGCCACGGCGTGCTCAAGCTGACGCTGCGCGACGACGGCTACGCCTGGCGCTTTTTACCGGCGCCGGCCGACAACGACGCCCCGCCGGAGCCGCCCGACGGCGGCACGGCGCGCTGCCACTGACGGCCGCGCTTTTTAGTGCGATGATGTTGTTCGAACCACTCGGGAGCCATTCGATGCGCGACACGGTACATTTCATCTTGCAGGGCAAAGGCGGGATCGGCAAGACCCTGGTTTCCACCATCCTGGCCCAGTGGCTGGCCGACAAGGACGACGCGCCCTTGCGCTGCTACGACACCGACCAGGAAAACGCCACCTTCTCGCGCTACAAGGCGATGCAGGTCAAGCATGTGCCGGTGATGACGGAGGCGCGCGCGATCGACCCGAAACGCTTCGACGCGTTGATGATCGACATCCTGGAACAGGAAGGCAACTGCGTGATCGACAACGGCGCCAACACCTTCTCGCCGCTGATGGGGTATTTGATCGAAAACGACGCCTTCGGGCTGTTGCAGGAATCGGGCCGCAAGGTCTACATCCACACCATCGTGGGCGGCGGCGACACCCTGCACGACACCGCCACCGGCTTCGCCTCGACCGCCGCCGCGACCCGGGTGCCGCTGGTGCTGTGGGAAAACCAGCATTTCGGCCTGCTGCAATCGGCCAGCGGCAAGCAATTCACCGAGTCGCACACCTATCTGGACCATGCCGAGCGGGTCAAGGGCCGCATCACGCTCAGCCAGCGCAACGCCGACACCTTCGGCGCCGACATCAAAAAAATGAACACGGCCCGCCTGACCATGCGCGAGGTGCTGGAAAACGACAAATTCAACATCATGGAAAAACAGCGCATCAAGGTGGTCTACCGCGACCTGTACGAGCAACTCGACAAAGTGCAATGGTAGCGCGCCATGGACCAACAGCGATTGCGCAACCTGGTATTTGAAAAAACCGGCGTCAAGGTCGACAGCGACGACCCGATCTTCGCCCTGGTGGCCTTGAACGAAGCGGTGCTGGCCGAGACGGTCGAGCGTCAAGTGGCCCTGTTGACGGCGGCCGCCGAGGACTTGGCGCGCCAGGCGCGCGGCGACGGTGGCGGCGCCGCGCCGCGCGCCACGGTCCCGGGACCGGATCCGGCTTCGGATCCGGCTTCGGATCCGGCTTCGGATCCGGCTTCGGCTTCGGCTTCGGCTTCGGATCCGGCTGCGGTCCCGGCCGGCGAAACGCCGCCGTTCGCGCCGGCGCCGGCCGCGCCGGTGCGCGCCATTCCGACCCAAAGCGGGCAGCTGTTCGCGGTGCGCGAGCTGCGCCTGCTGGCGGCGGCGGCCGGCATTTCGGTGCTCAGCGCCCTGCTGGTGTTGGGCGGCCAGGTGCTGTTCTTCAAGCCGGCGCCGATTCCCGCGCCCGTCTATCAAGCCATGGCGCTCACCCCGGATCAAAGCGCGGCCATCATCCAGGGCGAGAAACTGGCGCGCGCGGTGCAAAAGCTGGACCCGAAACTGCGCGCGCAGATTCAAGCCGAACTGCAAAAACAATAAGCCTCCACGACCCCATTTTCTCCATATTAGGACACCGCATGAAGCCTCACACCTTGTTGACGATTCCCGCCCTGCTGCTGGCGCTGTACGGCGGCGCCGCGCCGCTGGCGGCGGCGGCCGATGTCGCCCCTGCGGCCGGCGCTCCGGCGGCCGACGCCCTGCCGAAAATCGCTTTCGAAAAATACACCCTGCCCAACGGCCTGGACGTGATCCTGGTCGAAAACCACAAACTGCCGATCACCGCCGTCAACGTCTGGTATCACGTCGGCCCGGCCAACGAGGAACCGGGCCTGACCGGCTTCGCCCACCTGTTCGAGCACATGATGTTCGCCGCCACCAAACACGTGCCGCGCGGCCTCGCCGACCAATTGCTGGAGGGCGCCGGCGCCACCGACTCGAACGGCAGCACCGATTTCGACCGCACCAATTACTTCGACACGGTGCCGTCCAACCAGCTCGAACTGGCGCTGTGGACCCATTCCGACCGCATGGGCTACCTGCTCGACGTGCTGGACCAGACCGCCCTGAGCAACCAGCAGGACGTGGTGCGCAACGAGCGGCGCCAAAGCTATGAAAACCGGCCGTACGGCATCGTCGAGGAGGCGCTGTATCACCAACTGTTCCCGAAGACCCATCCGTATTACGCCAGCGTGATCGGCTCCCACGCCGACATTCAGAACGCCAAGCTGGCCGACATCAAAAATTTTTTCACGCGCTACTACGGCCCCAATAACGCCAGCCTGGTGATCGTGGGCGACATCGACAAGGCCAAGACCAAGGCCCTGGTGGCCAAGTATTTCGGCAGCTTCAAAAGCGGCCCGGCCGTGCCGAAACCGAACGTGGTCACGCCGCCCATCACGGCCGAACGGCGCGCCGTGGTGAGCGACCGGGTCGAGCTGCCGCGCGTGTTCATGGGCTGGTTGACCGCGCCCGCTTACCAGCCCGGCGACGCTGAATTGAGCCTGGCGGCCCAGATCCTGGCCGGCGGCAAATCGAGCCGCCTGTACAAAAGCCTGGTGTACGACAAGCAGATCGCCCAGGACGTGAACGCGTCCCAGGGTTCGTACGCCCTCAGTTCGGTGTTCACGGTCGACGTGACGGCCCGGCCCGGCCACAGCGCCGCCGAAATCGAGGCGGCCGTCGATGTGGAGCTGGAGGCGCTGCGCAAGGACGGCCCGACCGAGAAGGAGCTGGAGCGGGCGCGCAACACGATCGAGACGGCGATGCTGTCGCAGATCGAAAAAGTGGGCGGCAGCGGCTTGGCCAACCAGCTCAATCAATACAACCAATATGTGGGCGATCCCGGTTATCTGGGCAAGGACATCGAGCGTATCCGCCGCGTGAGCGTGGCCGATATCCAGCGCGTGGTGGCGGCCCAGCTGAAAAACAGCGCGCGCGCCGTGGTGCACGGCGTGCCGGGCGTCCAGGATCTGGGACCGGACGTGCCGACCCCGGCCCCGGGCGCGGTCAAGCCGGGCGCCACCACCGCCATCAACCGCGACGAAGCCTGGCGCAAAAAAGTGCCGAAGGCCGGGCCGCAGCCGAAAGTGACGCTGCCGCGCGCCAGCACCTTCACGCTGGCTAACGGCTTACAGGTGATCCATAACTACAACCCGGCGCTGCCGATCGTGTCGGCCGAACTGGTGGTCAAGACCGGCT
>JAYVUV010000470.1:0-14418 GCA_043787615.1 Janthinobacterium sp.
CTTCGGTGAGCGTGGTTTCAAAGGCGCGGTTGACGGCATCCTTGATCAGCATGGCCACCGAGGTGGGCATCGCCGCGATGATGGCCGCCGCCGCCAAAACTTCCTCGATCAATTTATCGGCCGGCACCACGCGCGACACCAAACCGATACGCTCGGCCTCGGCCGCGTCGATGGTGCGGGCGGTCAGCAACAAATCCATCGCCTTGGCTTTGCCGATCGCGCGCGGCAGCCGCTGGGTGCCGCCGGCGCCCGGCGTCACGCCGACCCGGATTTCGGGCTGGCCGAACTTGGCGCTATCGGCCGCGATCAAAAAATCGCACATCATGGCCAGTTCGCAGCCGCCGCCCAGCGCATAGCCGGCCACGGCGCCGATCACGGGCTTGCGCACGCGCAGGATATGCTCCCAGTTACGCGTGATGTAATTGTCGCGAAAGGTGTCGGGATAGGTGTAGTCGACCATGGCCGCGATATCGGCCCCGGCGGCGAAAGCCTTGTCGCTGCCGGTGAGCACGATGCAAGCGATGGCGGGATCGGCATCGAAGGCGTACAGCGCCTCGCCCAGCTCGTTCATCATGCGGTCGTTCAAGGCGTTGAGCGCCTTGGGCCGATTCAGCCGGATCAAGGCCACCTTATCGTGTACTTCGACGAGCAAGTCTTCGTAGTGCATGCAATCTCCTGTTTGGTGGCACGGTGTGGCCGATTGTAGCGTTTCCGCCCTATATATACCCGGCCGGCGCTGGTATTATTTGACTCTGCGCAGCGCCGTCCGCGCACCAAGAGAGAGCCGAGTCTTTTATTTTAGCCATCGCCCACCATTACATCGTCGGCAAGCTGCGCGCCGACCCACTGCTGCGCAACCCGGATTTCCGCCGATTCTGGTTCAGCAGCGTGCTCAACGGGTTCGGCGCCCAGATCACCGGCTTGGCGCTGCCTCTGTGCGCGGTATTGTTGCTGCACGCCACCCCGGCCCAGATGGGCGCCCTGGTCGCGCTGCAAGCGCTGCCGTTCGCCCTGTTCGGCCTGCCGGTTGGCGTATGGCTGGACCGCAGCAGCAAGCTACCCATCATGTTGGGCAGCGAATTGCTGTCAGGATTGGCTTTGTCCAGCGTGGCCCTGGCTTATTGGCTGGGCATCCTCTCCATGCCCTGGTTGTACGCGGTCGGCTTTCTGATCGGCACCGGCTTCGTGGCCGGCGGCGGCGCCGAGCAAGTCTTTCTCACCCACTTGGTCGGCCGCGAGGGCTTGATCGACGCCCAAACCAAGTTCGCCGCCACCGATTCCGCCGCGCGCTTGATCGGCCCGGGCATCGCCGGCTTGCTGGTGCAACTGGTGACGGCGCCGCTGGCGGTGCTGGTGACGGCCGGCGCCTACCTGATCTCGGTCTTGAATTTACGCATGATGCGGGTGCGCGATCCGCGCCCCGCCCCGTCCGAGCAACATCCCTTGCGCGACATGCGCGATGGCCTGGCCTTCGTCTGGGGACAGCCCCTGCTGCGCGCCCTGGCCTGGGGCGCGGGCGGCTGGCATCTCTTGTTCTACGGTTACGCCGCGCTCACGATTCTGTTCGCCACCCGCGAACTGGGCATGACGCCGGGCGTGCTCGGCATGGTGCAAACCCTGGGCGGCTTGGGCGTGTTCGTCAGTTCGGTCCTGGTCAAGCCGCTCACGCGCCGCTTCGGCCCCGGCCGCACCGTCTTGATCGGCCTGGGCGCGACCACCCTGGGTTTCATGCTGGTGCCGACCATTCCGGGCGCCTTGTTCGGCAGCGCCCAGGCCAGCGCGCTGGCCTACGGCGTGCTGACTTTTTTCTTCGACTGCGGCGTGATGCTGTTTTTCATCCCCTATATGTCGCTGCGACAAAAAGTGACGCCGGACGCCTTCCTGGGACGCATGATCTCGACCATGCGCTTTCTCACCGTCGCCACCGCCCCGCTCGGCGCGCTGGCGGCCGGCGCCGTGGCTCAGCACTTCGGCGTGCGCACGGGGCTCGCTTGCGTGGCCGCCGGCGGCGTGGCCTTGACCGGCGCCATGTTGTGCTTTTCCCCGCTGCGTGGCGTGCGCGCCTAAGCGCGCCGGGCGGTCTACACTGGCTCACCGCCCGCCCGTCGCGATCGGGGCCGACCACCATTTACCGGAGACAAGTATGTTCCACACCATCCTGCTGCCCACCGATGGCTCGGCGCTGGCCGATCACGCCATCGCCACCGCCATCGCTTTCGCCCGGCTCAATCACGCCAAGTTGATCGGCCTGAGCGTGGCCCAGCCTTTGCCGCTGGCGCCGGTGAGCGAAGGCGGCATCGTGTTCGACGTGTCGGTCTATCAGCAGCAGATGCAGGACGCGGCGCGTCACCATGTCGACAAAATCGGCGCCGCCGCCCGCGCCGCCGACATTCCGTTCGAGGGGCTGGTGACGGTGTCGGCCAGCCCGCACCAGGACATCGTGGAGACCGCCGTCAAATACAATTGCGACATTATCCTGATGGCCTCGCACGGCCGCACCGGCTTGAACAAGTTTTTCCTGGGCGGCGAGACGCAAAAGGTGCTGGCCCACACCACCCTGCCCGTGATGGTGCTGCGCTAAGCGCTATTCGCGCGGCGGCACCTTCTTCGGCAACAACACCCACACCATGCCGCGCTGCTTCATGCGGCCGGCGTTTTCCGCCGCCTCGGCGCCGAAACCGAAGAAATAATCGGCCCGGATCGCGCCGCGAATGGCGCCGCCCGTGTCTTGCGCCATCACCAGGCGCTGCATCGGCGTGTCGCTATTGGCCAGCGTGGTGGACAAAAACAGCGGCGCGCCCAGCGGCAACATCTGGGCGTCGATGGCCACCGAACGTTGGGGCGTCAAGGCCACCCCCAGCGCCCCTTTCGGACCAACCTTGGGATCGGGCAGTTTCTCTTCCTTGAAAAACACATAACTGGGGTTGGCGTCGAACAGCTCTTGCTGACGGCTGGGATGGCCGGCGATCCAGCCCTTGATGCCCTGGGCCGAGGCTTGCTCCATGCTCAACTCGCCCTTGTCGACCAAATACCGGCCGATCGATTTATACGGATGGCCGTTCTGGTCGGCGTAGGCGATGCGCACGGTTTCCTGGCTATCGCTCATCTGCACCCGGCCCGAACCTTGGACCTGCAAGAAAAACGCCTCGACCGCGTCATCGACCCACATCAACTCCTTGCCGCCGGCATCGGTGGCTTGCTCGATCTCGGCCCGCGTCCCGTACGGCACCACTTTCTTGCCGGCCAGGCGGCCGCGCAAGTGCATGCCTTTCAACTCCGGATACACGCCGGCCAGATCGACCGCGACCAAATCATCCGGCACCTTATACAGCGGGGTTTGAAACGGCCCGCCCCGCTTGCGCGCGCCGTGCAGCAAGGGTTCGTAATAACCGGTGATCAAGCCGGTATCGGCGCCGTCCGGCGCGATCACTTGATTGGGCACGAAAAAAGTCTCGAAAAACAGGCGGATGCTGCCTTCGTCGCCGCCCCGTACTTGCTGGGCGATCGCGCACACCTCTTTCCAATCGGCCCGCTTGCCCAGCACGCCGCAAGAAGACAGGAAAGGCGGCCAGGCGGCGCGCAAATCGTCGCGGTCCCAGCCCGGCAAGGCGGCGAAGCTGGCCGGCACCAATTGCGGCAAGGCCGGCGCGCCAGCGGCGCCCGGCATGGTTCCCGCCACGGCGCCCGCTACGACGCCCGGCGCCGGCTTGGCCGGCACGGCGGCAACGGGGGCCGGCTTGACGGGCGCCACCGGCGCGCTGGCGCAGCCGGCCAACAGCCCGGCGACGGCGGCGGCGGAAGCGAGTAAACTAATACGTATCGATGACATGAGGATGACTATGTGGCTGTTAATGGTTGAGGCGATTTTCGCGTTTTTTCTGCTGGTGTTCATCGTCTGGTGGACCATGTTTTCCGGCCGCCCGGCGGAAACGCAAGCGCTCCCGCCACCGGCCGAGTCCAAGGACCGGCCGGGCGAACAGGATTAGCGGCAAGCGCGGCGCGGCCGGGCGGCCGGCCGGAGATCGGCCCGTCAATGCAGGGTGCGAGGCAGTGACAACACGAATTCGGGGATCTTCGATTCGAACTGGTGGCCGTCCTCCGCCACGCAAAAGTATTCCCCCACCATCGAACCTTGCGCAGTGGCCAGCGCGGTGCCGCTGGTGTATTCGAACTGCTCGCCCGGCTGCAACAGAGGCTGGTGCCCCACCACGCCCAGGCCGCGCACCTCGTCGACATGATTGCTGGCGTCGGTGATGACCCAATGGCGCGAAATCAGTTGCGCGGCGACCGTGCCGGTGTTCTTGATCGTGATCGAATAAGTGAACACATAATTGGTGCGATCGGGGTCGGACTGCTCCGGCAGGTACTGCGTTCGAACCGAAACAGTAAATTCATAAGAAGCCATCGATATTCCTCAAGTAAAGCTGTCTATGCCCGCGCGCCATGCCGCGCCAGCCTGATGGTGCATCGTTCATGAGATTACATTGCACCCGAAATCGGAGCCGGGCGCAAGGTATTGCGCTATAAAAATAGTGGCGGCTCGCCGCTCGGCTAGCCGCTCGGCCGGCCCACCAGCCGCCCATGGCCCGGGCCGGCGTAAAATAGCGCATCCCCATCACTCGCAAAACATCATGTCCACCTATCGCATCGCTCCCAGCATCCTCTCCGCCGACTTCGCCCGCCTGGGCGAAGAAGTGCGCAACGTCGTCGCCGCCGGCGCCGACCTTATCCATTTTGACGTCATGGACAATCATTACGTTCCCAACCTAACCATCGGTCCCATGATCTGCGCGGCCATCCGGCCCCATGTCCAGGTGCCGATCGACGTCCACCTGATGGTCAAGCCGGTCGACCGCATCATTCCGGACTTCGCCCAGGCCGGCGCCAACATCATCACCTTCCATCCGGAAGCGAGCGAACACCTGGACCGCACCCTGCAATTGATACGCGACCACGGCTGCAAGGCCGGCCTGGCGTTCAATCCCGGCACCCCGCTGCATTTCCTCGACCATGTGATGGACAAAATCGACTTGATCCTGATCATGTCGGTCAACCCCGGCTTCGGCGGCCAATCCTTCATCCCCGAGGCGCTCAACAAAATCGCCGAGGCGCGCCGCCGCATCGACCAATCGGGCCGCGCCATCCTGCTCGAAGTCGACGGCGGCATCAAGATCGACAATATCGCGGCGGCGGCGGCGGCCGGCGCCGACACCTTCGTGGCCGGCTCGGCCATCTTCGGCAAGCCCGACTACCAAGCCATCATCGCCGCCATGCGCGAACAATTGGCCGGCGTTTAAATTGGGCGATCCGAGCGCCTTGCGCGGCGTGCGCGCCGCCATCGTCGATCTGGACGGCACCATGCTCGACACCCTGCCCGACTTTCACGTCGCCATCAACCGCATGCGCGCCGAGTTCGATCTGGCGCCCGTGGCGGCGGCGCGCATCGCGCCCATGATCGGCAAGGGCTCGGAAAACCTGATCGCGCGCGTGCTGGCGCTCGACTTCGATCCCGAGCAAGCGGCGGCCCGCGCCAGCGCGGCGATGGCGGCCTACCAGCGTCATTACCTCGCCATCAACGGCGACTTCAGCACCCTGTATCCGGGGGTGCTAAGCGGCCTGGACGCGCTGCGCGGCGCCGGCCTGCGCCTCGCTTGCGTGACCAACAAACCGATCGCCTTCGCCTTACCCCTCTTAAAACGCAAGGGCTTGGCGAAGTATTTCGAGATCGTCTACGGCGGCGATTCGCTGGCGCGTAAAAAACCCGATCCCCTGCCGATGACGCAAGTGTGCGCCGATTTCGCCCTGGCGCCGGCGCGGGTGGTGGCCATCGGCGACTCGTCCAACGACGCGCGGGCGGCCCGGGCCGCCGGCTGCCCGGTCTTGACCGTGCCCTACGGTTACAATCACGGACAGTCTATACACGACACCGATTCCGATGGTATAGTTGACACGCTGCTTGACGCGGCCGCCTTAATAAGTTTGCACAACTAACCGCACACTGACTCATCACAACACATGTTTCTGTACAAAAAACACACTGTCACACAACCGGGCTCGATTGAGGCCTGGCTTTGGCGACGCTGGCAATCTTGGGCTAAGTAAGCCGTATTGATTGCTGTCGGCCGCGCACGCGCGCCCGGCAGGTTTTTTGAAACCCCACCGCCGGCATCGCTCCGGCGGCATGGAGAGAAACATGACCGAACTCGAATTCAAGTCGCTGGCCAACCAAGGCTACAATCGCATCCCGCTGATCTCGGAAGCCTTTGCCGACCTCGAAACGCCACTCACCCTGTACCTGAAACTGGCGCAAACCCAGCACAACGGCAAAAACACCTTCCTGCTCGAATCGGTGGTCGGCGGCGAGCGTTTCGGCCGCTACTCCTTCATCGGCTTGCCGGCCAAAACGGTGCTGCGCAGCGTGGGCGAATTGACCGAGATCGTCACCGACGGCCAAGTCACCGAAACCCACGAGGGCAATCCGCTCGACTTCATCGAACAATTCCAGACCCGTTTCAAGGTCGCGCTGCGCCCCGGCTTGCCGCGTTTTTGCGGCGGCCTGGCCGGCTACTTCGGCTACGACACGGTGCGCCACATCGAGAAAAAACTGGCCGCCGGCGCGCCCAAGGACGACCTGGGCCTGCCCGACATCCAGCTGATGGTGACCGAGGAATTGGCCGTGATCGACAATTTGTCGGGCAAGCTGTATTTGATCGTGTATGCCGACACGCGCCAGCCGGAGGCGTTTTCGAAAGCCCGCCAGCGCCTCAAGGATTTGCGCATGATGCTGCGCCGCGGCGTCGAGGCGCCCGTCACATCGAGCTCGGTGCGCACCGAAGCGATACGCGACTTCAGCAAGGAAGACTATTTGAAGGCGGTCGCCAAGGCCCACGAATACGTGATGGCCGGCGACTTGATGCAGGTGCAGATCGGCCAGCGCATTCGCAAGCCCTACGTCGATTCGCCGCTCACCCTGTACCGCGCGCTGCGTTCGCTCAATCCCTCGCCGTATATGTACTTCTACAATTTCGGCGACATGCAAATCGTCGGCGCCTCGCCCGAGATTTTGGTGCGCAACGAAAGCCCGGCCGGCGCGCCTAAAAAAGTGACGCTGCGCCCGATCGCCGGCACCCGCCCGCGCGGCGCCACGCCCGAACGGGACGAGGAATTGTCGAAGGAACTGCTGGCCGATCCGAAGGAGATCGCCGAACACGTGATGCTGATCGACCTGGCCCGCAACGACCTGGGTCGCATCTCCGAGATCGGCAGCGTCAAGGTGACCGACCGCCTTGTGATCGAAAAATACTCGCATGTGCAGCACATCGTCTCCAACGTCGAAGGCCAATTGAAAGACGGCTTGTCGAACCTGGACGTGCTGCGCGCCACCTTCCCGGCCGGCACCCTGACCGGCGCGCCCAAGGTGCGCGCCATGGAAGTGATCGACGAGCTCGAAATCTCCAAGCGCGGCATCTACGGCGGCGCCTGCGGTTATCTCTCCTTCGGCGGCGAGATGGATGTCGCCATCGCCATCCGCACCGGCGTGATCAAGGACGGCATGCTGTACGTGCAGGCCGCCGCCGGCATCGTGGCCGACTCGGTCCCCGAAATGGAATGGCAGGAAACCGAAAACAAGGCGCGCGCCGTGCTGCGCGCCGCCGAACAAGTGCAAGACGGCCTGGATGGGGAGATCTAAGATGCTGCTCATGATCGACAACTACGACTCCTTCACCTACAACATCGTGCAGTATTTCGGCGAGTTGGGCGAACAGGTGCGCACCGTGCGCAACGACGAGATCAGCCTGGCCGAGATCGAGGCCATGGCGCCGCGCCGCATCTGCATCTCGCCGGGGCCGAAAGCGCCGGCGCAGGCCGGCATCTCGGTGCCGATCCTCAAGCACTTCGCCGGCAAACTGCCGATCCTGGGCGTGTGCCTGGGCCACCAAGCCATCGGCGAAGCCTTCGGCGGCAAGGTGGTGCGCGCCAAACAAGTCATGCATGGCAAAACCTCGCTGATCGCCCACACCGGGGTCGGCGTCTTCAAGGATTTGCCCAGCCCCTTCACCGTGATCCGCTACCACTCGCTGGCAATAGAACGGGCTTCGCTGCCGGCCTGCCTGGAAGTGACGGCATGGACCGACGACGGCGAAATCATGGGCGTGCGGCACCGCGAATACGACATCGAGGGCGTGCAGTTCCATCCCGAATCGATCCTGTCCGAACACGGTCACGCGCTGTTCAAGAATTTTCTCGAGCGCTGATGCGGCGGCGCGCCCGCGCGCCCCGCCCGTCCTGAGCCATCATTGAAGAAGGAAGCATCATGCCGATCACCCCGCAAGAGGCGCTGCTGCGCTGTATCGACCACCGCGAGATTTTTCACGACGAAATGCTGTACCTGTTCCGCCAGATCATGTCGGGCGAAATGTCGCCGACCATGATCGCGGCCCTGACCATGGGCCTGCGCGTGAAGAAGGAAACCATCGGCGAGATCGCCGCCGCCGCCCAGGTCATGCGCGAATTCGCCACCAAGGTGCCGATGGCCGACACCACCCACCTGCTCGACATCGTCGGCACCGGCGGCGACGGCGCCAACACCTTCAACATCTCGACCGCCACCATGTTCGTGGCGGCGGCGGCCGGCGCGCGCGTGGCCAAGCACGGCGGGCGCAGCGTCTCGTCCTCGTCCGGCAGCGCCGACGTGCTCGAATCGCTGGGCGCCAACATCAATTTGCAGCCGGAGCAGATCGCCCAGTCGATCGCCCAAAGCGGAATCGGCTTCATGTTCGCGCCCAACCACCACGCCGCCATGAAGCACGCGGCGCCGGTGCGGCGCGAGCTGGGCGTGCGCACCATCTTCAACATCCTGGGACCGCTGACCAACCCGGCCGGCGCGCCCAATATTTTGATGGGCGTGTTCCACGCCGATCTGGTCGGGATTCAAGTGCGGGTGCTCCAGCGCCTGGGCGCCCAGCATGCGATGGTGGTCTGGGGCCGCGACAATATGGACGAAGTCTCGCTCGGCGCGGCCACCATGGTGGGTGAATTGGTGAATGGCGAAATCCGCGAATACGAGATCCATCCCGAGGATTTCGGCCTGCAGATGATCGCCAGCCGCAATTTGAAGGTGGCCGACGCGGCCGAATCGAAAGCGAAGATCATGGAAGCGCTGAGCGGGGTGCCCGGCCCAGCCTACGATATCGTGGCCCTGAACGCCGCCACCGCGCTGTACGCGGCCGGCGTGGTCGATTCCATCGGCGCCGGCTTGGTCAAGGCGCGCGCGACGATCGCCTCGGGCGCGGCCAAGGCCAAGCTGGCGCAGTTCGTGCAGGTCACGCGGCAGCTCGGCGCGCCGGCCGCCACGCCCTGAAGCTGCGGCGTCACCCGCCCCCAACCACCCGGAGTTGATCCATGTTCGGCATTCACGACCTCAGTTTATTCATCGTTTCCGGCCTGCTGCTCAATATCATGCCCGGCCCGGACTCCCTGCTCATCATGACCCGCAGCGCCGGCGGCGACTGGCGCGCCGGCTCGGCCGCCGCGCTCGGTATCGGCAGCGGCACCATGGTGCATGTGCTGGCCGCCGCCGTCGGCTTGTCGGCCCTGCTGGCCACCTCGGCCACCGCTTTCGGCGTGGTCAAATGGATAGGCGCGGCCTATATCGTCTACCTCGGCATCGGCATGCTGCGCGCCAGGCTGGCGACGACGGAGGCGGCCCCGGAGGCGCCCCTGGCGCCGCTGCCGTACCGGAAAATATACTTCCAGGGCATGCTGACCAATGTGCTCAATCCCAAGGTGGCGCTGTTTTTCCTGGCCTTCGTGCCGCAATTTATCGCCGCCGACGCGCCCAGCAAACCGCTGGCTTTCGTCGTCCTCGGCTGCATCTTCAACTTCAACGGCATGCTATGGTGTCACGCACTGGCGTTGTCGGCCGCTTTCGCCGGCCGCCGCGTCAAACTGAATCGAACGCTCGCGCTGTGGTTGAACCGCGTCGCCGGCGGCCTGTTCGTGGCGCTGGGCCTGGAGCTGGCGCTGTCGGAGCGGACCTGAAATCCGTCTTATTTTCATCTTATTTGCACCCTAATCTGGTCCCGAACATGTCCGACATCCTACATCAAATCCTGTCCGTCAAAGCCGACGAAGTCGCGGCCGCAAAAAAACACCGCGGCCTGGCCAGTTTGCGCGACGAAGTCGAAGCCGACGGCGCGCTGCGCCAAAACCTGCGCGGCTTCGAGGCCAGCCTGCGCCGGCGCATCGCCGCCGGCCACGCCGGCGTGATCGCCGAAGTGAAGAAAGCTTCGCCGTCGAAAGGCGTGCTGCGCGCCGATTTTCAGCCGGCCCAGATCGCGGCCAGCTACGCCGAGCATGGCGCGGCCTGTTTGTCGGTGCTGACCGACACCCAATTTTTCCAGGGTACGAGCGCCTATTTACAGCAAGCGCGCGCGGCCTGCGCGATACCGGTGCTGCGCAAGGACTTCATGATCGATCCGTACCAGATCTACGAGGCGCGCGCCATGGGCGCCGACTGCATTTTGCTGATCGTGGCGGCGCTCGACCACGGTTTGATGGCGGAAATGGAGGCTTGCGCGCACGAGCTGGGCATGGACGTGCTGCTCGAAAGCCATGACGGGGACGAACTCGACGCCGCGCTCAAACTCAAGAGCGCCCTGGTCGGCATCAACAACCGCAATCTGCGCACCTTCGAGACTTCGCTGGACATCACCTTGAACCTGATGGCGCGCGTGCCGCCGGAAAAAATGATCATCACCGAATCCGGTATCCTGGTGGCCGACGACGTGCGCCGCATGCGCGACGCGCAAGTGCATGCCTTCCTGGTGGGCGAGGCCTTCATGCGCGCGGCCGACCCGGGCGCCGAATTGGCGCGGCTGTTCAATTAAGGCGTCCGGGCCGGGCCCGTGTACAAGCGAGGAGGCGTGATGAAAAAGCTGATGCTGATGTCGCTCGCCCTGTTGGCGGCGTGCCAAAAGGCGCCGCCCCGGGTGGAGCCCGGACCCGGACCCGGGCCGGCTTCGGCCGCGCAATCGGCTCCAGCGGCGGCCACGCCGGAGCGGCCGCTCAAAACACCGGCGCCGATGAACACCATCGACGACTACAAGATCCTGGTCGCCCAGCAGATCCTCGACGCCAACCCCGCCATCACCTTCACCGGACAACTGCCGCCCATGCTGCCGGCGATCGTGGTGGTCAACATCAGCGTGGACAAAAACGGCGATCTGCGCGGCGTGGCGATCCGCCGTTCGCGCGACGGCGAAGCGTCGCGCGTGGCGCTGGCCGCCGTGAAAAAGGCCGGCCCGGCGCTGCCCAAGCCGCTACACCTGCTGAAACACGCCCACAAAACGCTCGATTTTTCCGAGACCTTCCTGTTCAACGCCCAGTACCATTTTCAACTGCGTTCGCTGGCCGGACCGCAGTGAAAATATGCCGCTCAGCGCGCCGCGCTGGGGCGCGACGGACCGGCCGCTTTTTTGCCCGCCGCCAGGCTCAAGGTGACGTTCGGCACCCGGTCGCCCTGCAATGTGGCGCTCACGGCCAGCAGCTCGTCGCGCCGGAAGGCGTGGATCTCGACCGTGTCGCCGACCGTGTAACGGGCCAGCAGCGCATCCACATTGGCCGGCGCGCCGGCCACCCGCAAGCCGTCGATCGCCACCAGCATATCGCCCGCCGACAGGCCGGCCAAGTGCGCCGCCCCGCCCTCGTGCACCACCGCCAGCTTGACGTCGTTGCCGTCGCGGCCCAGATTGACATCCAGGCCGGGCTTGGTGTCGCGCCGCTCGTCGGCCAGCTTGACGCCGAAGCCGGCGAACAACTTGGCCAGCGGCAGATCGTCGGTGCCGCGCACATAGCGCTCGAAGAAGGACTTCATGCGCGCGCCGCTGATGTCATCGACCAGCGCCTCCACCTCGGCCGGGGTGACGCCGCGCCCGGCGCCCTGATAAAAGTCGCGCCCGAAGCGCTGCCACAGCGCCAGCATGACGTCGTCGAGCGATTTTTTGCCGGCTGTCTTGGCGCGGATGGTCAGGTCCAGCGCCAGCGCGATCAACGAACCCTTGGTGTAGTAGCTGATGATGGCGTTCGGCGCGTTTTCGTCCTGGCGGTAGTATTTGCCCCAGGCGTCGAAACTGGAATCGGCCACGCTTTGCTTGGTCCGGCCGCTGCCGCGCAAAACCCCTCCCGCGGTTTTACCGAGCAGTTTGAAGTAGGCCGCCTCGTCGATGATACCGGCGCGCACCAGCATCAAGTCGTCGTAATAGCTGGTGAATCCCTCGAACAACCATAGCAACGAAGTGTAGCTCTCGGCCTGCAGATCGTAGGGCGCGAAGGCGGCCGGCTTGATGCGTTTCACGTTCCAGGTATGAAAATACTCGTGGCTGCACAAGCCGAGGAAGGTGAGGTAGCCGTCGCCGATTTCCTTGGCCTTGGGCGCGGCGACGCTGGGCAAATCGGCCCGCGCGCAAATGAGGGCGGTCGAGGCGCGGTGCTCCAGGCCGCCGTAGCCCTCGCCCACCGCCATGGTCAGGAACAGATAGCGCGCCATCGGCGCGCGCTTGGTCTTCGGCTCGAAAAAGGCGATCTGGGTTTCACAGATCGCCTTCAGGTCGGCGCTCAAGCGGGCCAGGTCGAGATGCGGCACGCGGCCGGTGACCACGATATCGTGCGGCACCCCGTGAGCCTTGAAGGTGGCCAGCTGGAAGTCACCCATTTCGACCGGATGGTCGATCAACTCGTCGTAATCGGCGGCCAGATAGGTGCCGAAGCCATAACGCTTGGCCTCCAGCTCCGGCAGGGCGGTGGCCACGCGCCAGCTTTCGCAGGCCGGGTCGGCCGGCCGCACGATGTCGACCTGGTGCGCCTCGCGCTCCTGGCCCAGCACGCGCAGGAACACGCTGGTGCCGTTGAAAAATCCGTGGCGCTGGTCCAGATGCGCCGCGCGCACCGACAGATCCCAGGCGTAAACCTCGTACTCCACCACCAGCGCGCCGTCGCATGGCGCCGCCCGCCAGGAATGTTTATCGAGCTTGGTCAGGGCCAGCGCCCGGCCGTCGCACTCGGCGCGGATGCGCACGATATTGCGCGAGAATTCGCGGATCATGTAACTGCCCGGTATCCAGGCCGGCAGCGCCAGCACCTGGCCTTCGGGCGCCGGCGCCGCCACCGTCAACCTGACCTGGAACAGATGGCCGGCCAAGTCGCGGGCCGCGATGACGTAGCCGATGGCCGCCGTTTTTTTCACTTGTTTTTTCATTGCTTCCTCGTGTTTTCCGAGATGAGGTGCCAAAGACGATACGCCGACGCCGTCACAGGTCGGCCGGCAGGTCGATGTCGCGCAGGATGCCGCCATCGTCCACCGCCACTTCGCACACCGGATGGGTCTTCATGATATTGCGCGCGCCCTGGTCGCCGTCCAGCGCCAGCAGCAACGGCAGATGATAGGCGCCAAAGCCGACCGGATTGCCGCGCCGGCCCCGATGGACCGGCGCCGCGATATGGGCGCCCCGGTCGAGGGCCAGGCACAGGCTGGCGATGGTGGACGGCAGCACATAGGGCATGTCGCCCAGCGCGATCAACCAGCCCGGCGCGCCGCGCGCGTAGTCGATCGCGTGCGTCAGCGAGGCGGCCATGCCGGTGTCGGCATCCTGGCACACCCGCACTTCGCAACCGAGCGCGCCCAGCATGGCGGCCACCCGCTCGTCATCCGGTCGCACTACCGCGATCACGCGCGGCAGCGCCGCCAGCATGGCGCGCGCGCTGGCGGCCACCACGGCGCCACCGGCCGGCAGCGCTTGCAACAACTTGTTTTGCGCGCCGGACGGATCGAAACGCCTACCCCGTCCGGCCGCCAGCAAAATGCCGACCGTCCCCATACTCCACCCACGCTTGACTATGCAAACGCCATAGTAACCGCACATGCCGCGCGATGTAAAAACGGCGCGTCCGTAGACGCGCCGTCGCAGCTCGAGCTACACCACCCGCAGTGCTTATTTGATCGACGCCAGTTTCGCTTCCAGGCTCTTGGCGTCGACGGCGCCCGGAATGCGGCTGCCGTCGGTGAAAAAGATCGACGGGGTGCCGGTCACGCGCAGCTTTTTACCCAACTCGAACACCTTGTCGTTGGGGGTCAGGCAGCTGGCCGGCGCCTCGGCCGCCGCTTTACCGTTCAGCATCCAGTCGTCCCAGGCCTTGCTGCGGTCGGCCGCGCACCAGATGTTTTTCGATTTGATGGCCGAATCGGGCGACAGGATGTTGTACATGAAGGTGTACACCGTCACGTTGTCGATTTCCTTGAGCGTGGTCTGGCGGAAGCGTTTGCAGTAGCCGCAATTGGGATCTTCAAACACCGCGATCACGCGCTTGCCATCGCCTTTCACGGTTTTCATGGCCGCTTCCAGCGGCAGGTCCGAGAACTTG